>JBAVML010000515.1:0-6225 GCA_049690035.1 Chthoniobacteraceae bacterium | reverse complement strand
ATATCGGCGCGTGCTGCGCGATCCCCAAAAGCGCCGCGAGGAACAGGGTGAACTGGTGCGCTGGAAACAGGAAAATTCCCAGGAACAACACCGACTCAGCAAGAGCGATCCCCATGATCATGAAGGCGAGCGCGGACTGCATCACCGTCACGCGCGGGATCACATTCCAGCGGATGATCAGACTGATCAGCAACGGCACCAGCGCCGCCATCCACAGTTGCGCACCGTCCGCGGCCGGCGGCTTCTTGTTGTGGAGGAAGTGGAACATCACCATGACGCCGACCATGAACGCGCCCCAAAGCACCCACGGAACCATCAGCAACTGCGCGCGCTTGGGAGGGGTTGGCGTTTCCATCCCCTCGCCATAGCGGCCGCGCTGGCCGGTGTGAAGCAAACTTGCGCCAAAGGCGGACTGCCGCGAAAGTCCGCCCCTTTTCCGATGCTCACGGTTTCACAAGTCTCCAAATCTTTCGGCGGTCGCACCCTTTTCGAGGAGGCGTCGTTGCAGGTCAATCGCGGCGACCGCATCGGTCTCGTCGGCCCGAACGGCGCGGGCAAATCCACGCTCTTTTCCCTGCTCCTTGGCGAAGCGACGCCGGACGAAGGCCGCGTCGCCATCGAACGCTCGGCGACAATCGGCTTTCTCCCGCAAGAGAGCGCGCCCGCCGGCGACGAGACCGTTTTGGAACTCGCGTGCTCCACTTCGCCGGAGATGGCAAAGGCGCTGCGTACGATGAAGACCACGCCGGACGACTCGGCCGAGCATCACGAAGCGCTCGCCACCTTCGACGAACTCGGCGGCTGGCAGCTCGAACCGCGTGCGAAGCGCATCCTCTCGGGGTTGGCTTTTCGCGAGAGCGATTTCGAGCGCGAGGCGCGCAAGATGAGCGGCGGCTGGATCATGCGCGCGCATCTCGCGCGGCTGCTCGCCATGGAGCCCGACCTTCTCCTCCTCGACGAACCGACGAACCATCTCGACCTCGAATCGCTCGTTTGGTTTCAGGAATATTTGAAGGGCTACCCCGGCGCGATTTTGATGATTTCGCATGACCGCGAGTTTTTGAACCAGCTCGTCGGCAGCATCGTCGAGATCGCGCATCGACGGCTGAATCGCTATCGCGGCAACTGGGACAAATACGTCATCGAAAAAGCTGCGCGAGAAGAGCAGCAACTCTCCGCCTACAAGAACCAGCAGAAGGAAATCGCCTCGCTCCAGGAATTCGCCGACCGCTTCCGCGCCAAGGCCAGCAAAGCCTCGCAGGCGCAGAGCAAGCTCAAGCAGATCGATCGCATGGAGAAGATCGAGGCCCCACTTTCCAACGAAAAAACCGTTCACATGCGCATGCCGCAGCCGGCGCGCAGCGGTTCGCGCGTGATCAATTTGAAGGACGTCGATTTCGCCTACGGCGATCTCGTCGTCTATCGCGGCATGAACTTCGAAGCCGAGCGCGGCCAGCGCACCGTGCTCGTCGGCCCGAACGGCGCGGGCAAATCCACGCTGCTCAAGCTGCTCGCCGGCACGCTGCCCTTGCAGAGCGGCACGCGCGAAGTCGGCTACAACGTGAAGGTCGGCTACTTCTCCCAGCACCGCATGGAGACGCTGAACGCGAAGCACACCGTGCTCGAAGCCGCGCAGGACATGCCCAATCCCGTAGGCGAACAGCAGTGCCGCACCATCCTCGGCAGCTTCCTCTTCCGCGGCGACGACGTCTTCAAGCCCGTGGGCGTGCTCAGCGGTGGAGAAAAGACGCGGCTCGCGCTGGTCAAGCTGCTGCTCGATCCGCCGAACCTCCTTCTCATGGACGAGCCGACTACGCACCTCGACATCGGCTCCATCGACGCGCTGATCGGCGCGCTCACCCAGTACGAAGGCACGCTCATCTTCATCAGCCACGACGTGCATTTCATCCGCGCCATGGCCAAGACCGTCCTGCACATCAGCGCCGGACAGCTCACGCCCTACGCCGGCGACTACCAGTATTACCTCGATAAATCGAAGGCCACTTCCGCGCGCGCCGCTCTCACCGCCGGTGAAAAGCTGCACAACGAGCAGCCCGCCGCCGCGCCCGTCGTGAACGCGAATGCCGGACTCGGCATGAAAGAAATGCGCGAGAAAAAGCGCGCCGAGCAGGAAGCCCGCAAAGCCGAGGCCAAGGCCAAACGCGACCACGAGAAGAAGATCCACGATCTGGAAATGCAGATCGCTTCCCTCGAGACGCAGCAGCAGCACCTCACCGCCGAACTCGAAAAGCCCGACGCCTACGAATCCGGCGGTCGCGCCGTGGAACTCAATCGCGAACTCTCCGGAGTGGCCAAAGACCTCGCCCGCGTCACCGCCGAGTGGGAAGCGCTGGCCGCACAGAAAGTCGCCGAGTAGCGCGGCGCGGCGTCTTCGATGAGCGCGACTCGCCCGCGCTGACGCGAGCGCGTTTTCAACGATGAAGGGGACCGTGTGGGGAGAGCGGTGGTAGACCGGGAGTTGCGTTTAGAGCAACGCCAGCGAACTCGAAGCCCTTGGCGACGACCTTTCGCGCCCGTGCAACCAGGATCAGTCGCGGAAGACGATCGATTTATTCCCGTGGATGAGCACGCGGTCGTCGAGGTGCCAGCGGACGCTGCGGGCAAGGGCGAGGCGCTCGCAATCGCGCCCGAGGCGCACGAGATCGTCCGGGGTATGGAAGTGCTCCACGCGGATGACCTCCTGGTCGATGATCGGCCCGGCGTCGAGTTCGCCCGTGGCGTAGTGGCACGTAGCACCGATGAGTTTCACGCCGCGCTCATAGGCGCGCTGATACGGATTCGCGCCGACGAACGACGGCAGAAAGGAGTGATGGATGTTCATCATTCGTCCGTGAAATTCCTCGCAGAGCTCCTCCGGCACGATCTGCATGTAACGCGCGAGCACGACGAGATCGGCGCGCGCTTCGCGGAGCCGCTCGGTGATTTTTGCAAAGGCCGCCGTTCTCGTCTCGGGCGTCATGGGCACGTGGAGAAAGTCGAGTCCCTCGCGCTCTACGACGCTGCGGAAGTCCGCGTGATTGGAAATGACGAGCGGGATGTCGAAGGTGAGTTCGCCGGAGCGCCAGCGCCAGAGCAGGTCGGCGAGGCAGTGGCCGAGCTTCGAGACCATGAGCACCACGCGCGGCTTGACCGCCGTGTCGCGCAAGACCCACTCCGCCTCCAACTCCGCGCCGAGAGGTTCGAAGGCGGCATGCAGTTCCGCCAGGCTGCACCGCAGCGTTCCCGTTTCGATCGCCAGCCGCGCAAAGAACCAATTCGAAAACGCGTCGGTAAACTGATGCACCTCAAGCAAATTCCCCCCGTGTTCCGCCACGAAGCTGCTGATGCGCGCGAGCAGCCCCACGCGGTCCGGGCAGGAGAGACGGAGGATGATCGTGGACATGAAAGCAAATCGCCTACGGCCGCGGTGTGCCCGCTTCCTTTGCCTTCGCGTCGAGCTCTTCCAGCTTCATTCGGACGCTGACGATGTAGGGCTGCTCACCAGCGGTCCAGTGGCCGTAGGTAGTGGCGACGATGGTTCCGTCGGGCAGCACTTCGACGCCGGGATAGGCGCAGTCGGCGCCTTTGTTGTTGTGCAGGAGGCGCACGCGGTACTGGCCCTCGCGGCCAGCCGCGATGTCGTCGTAGCGACCGACCCAGGCGACCCAATCGCCGCGCGTCGGGCTTTTGATTGTGGTGTCGCGGAAGCTGATGAAGAGACGGCCATCCGGCGCGTATCTTGCCACGTGGCGGTCGCCCGTGAGCGCGCCGGGCAGCTCGCGCGGGGCGGTCCAGGTCAGGCCCTCGTCGTTGGAAAAAATGACGTGCGAGTTTTTGCGGCGCGCATTTTCGCGGAGCAAGACGGCAAGCTGGCGGCCATCCGGCGAACGGACGACCCCGGGTTCGCAGAGGTTTACTTCGCTGCTCGCATAGACCGCTTCGGGCTTGGACCAGGAGAGGCCGCCGTCTTGGGAGAAGGTCTTGTAGAGCGTGAAGACGGGCGGTTTCTCGCCGTGGGGCTCGGCGGTGAAGTAGCGGCCGTCGTCGTGAAACATGGCGAGGTAGTGGCCGGCACCGCTCTTCAATGGCTCGACAAAACCCATGACGACGATGCCTCCCCAGTCGCCGGCGGGCTTCAACTCGCTCCAGCCGACGCCGTCGTCGTCACTCACGGCGAGGCGTGCGGGATAGAGGCCGGACCACATGATGAGGCGACGATTGCCGGCGGCATCAATGACGCGATGCAGGGTGGGCACCTCCTTCGAGGTGGACCAGGTCTCGGGCGTTGGAAGGCGATCGCTCCAGGTGAGACCGCCGTCGGTGCTGCGTTTATACTGGATGGCGCCGCGCCCGTGCCCTTTCGGATAGACGATGAGGATCGTCTTGCCGTCTTCGAGCAGGACGGTGGTGGGATGACCGAGGTATTGGCCGGCTTCGCGATCGACGACGACCTGGCGTTTCGTCTCCATCGAGAGGTCGAGGGTCGGGATTGTGTAGTCCGGAGTCGGCGGCGCGGCGTGCGCGAGCGTGAATAGCGAGAGCGCGACGACGGGGAGGAGGCATTTCATGGCGGGAGCAAACAGACTGCCGGATGAACCATCACGCGCAAGGATGAAGCGGGCGCGAGGTCACGCGCCCGCGCATCGTGCGCGAAAGGGACTGCTCCGAGCTGAAGTCACGGACGCGCGGGAGCGCGTCCCTCTGCGGTCAGCCTTCGTTCTCTTCCAGGAAGCCCTGGAGATGACACAGCCGCGTCGGGTGCCGCATTTTCTTCAGCGCTTTCGCTTCGATCTGGCGGATGCGTTCGCGGGTGACGTTGAACTGCCGGCCGAGTTCCTCGAGTGTGCGGCCGTAGCCATCGACGAGGCCGAAACGCATTTCCAAGATCACGCGCTCGCGTTCGCTGACGGTGCGGAGGACGTCTCGGATCTTTTCCTTCAAGAGCAGCGCGCCGGTCATGTCGCTGGGGTTTTCCGCGCCCTTGTCCTCGATGAAGTCGCCGATGCTCACGTCCTCGCTGTCGCCCACGGGCGCCTGCATGGAGATGGGCTGCTGCGCCATCTTCAGCACGGCGCTGACGCGCTCGACGGGGAGCTGGATTTCGTCGGCGATCTCCTCGGCGGTGGGTTCGTGGCCGATGTCCTGCAGGAGCTGCTTTTGCACCCGCATCAGCTTGTTGATCATCTCGATCATGTGGACCGGGATGCGGATGGTGCGCGCCTGGTCGGCGATGGCGCGGGTGATCGCCTGCCGGATCCACCACGTCGCGTAGGTGGAAAATTTGTAGCCGCGCTGATACTCGAATTTCTCGACCGCGCGCATCAGGCCCATGTTGCCTTCCTGAATCAGGTCGAGGAAGGGCACGCCGCGGTTCATGTATTTCTTGGCAATGGAAATGACGAGGCGCAGGTTCGCTTCGACCATCTCGGTCTTGGCTTTGAGCGCCCTCTTCAGCGCGAGCTTCAGTTCACCATAGACGGTGTGAAATTCCTCCTGGTTCAGCCACATGCGCATCTGCAGTTCCTTCAGCTTGGTCGCATCGTCAGCGGCGGAAGGCGCGGGCGCGTGATGGCCGTTGTGGCTCGGCTTCGGCTTCTTGGATTTGTCGTGTTTCGCTGTCCAATGGTGAATCTGCCGCTGCGCTTCTTCGACGAGGTGGACGAATTCCTCTGTGACCTTCTGCTTGAAACAAAACTTGGGGTAGATGCGGTGGATCGCGTCGTGGGCTTTCCGGAAGTCGGCGTAGGACTTCGTTTCGTGATTTTTTCCGCCGTGCGAGAGGTAGCTTTTGTAGGCGGCGGTGCACTTGCTGGTGGCGTGGTCGAGCTGGGTGCAGAGGCGAGGCAGCGCCTTCATGTAGCGCTCGCGGCTCTCGATCTGTTTGTCGAGGACCACGCGGTCGAAGCGCTCGCGGCCTTCGATGAGCTTTCGCGCCAAGTCAAGATACGCGCCGGCGATGAAGCCAAAGCGGTTGATGCATTTCTGCGCGGCATATTCGGCTTCCTCGATCCGCTTGGAGATTTCCACCTCCTGCTCGCGGGTGAGCAGCGCCATCTTGCCCATCTGCTTGAAATACATCCGCACCGGATCATCCAAAGTATCGAGCTTCGGATCAGCCTTGTCCTCCTCCTCGGCATCGTCGGCGCTCTCATCCTTGGAACGATCGACGGCGGTGGTCTCGATGATTTCGATCTCCATCTTGCGCAGCCGATCCATTATCGCCAC
>JBAVML010000514.1:0-5441 GCA_049690035.1 Chthoniobacteraceae bacterium | reverse complement strand
GGGTCGCGACGCCAGTGCTTTTCACAAAAAGGAAGCCCACGCCGTCGCCCTGCGGATACTCGCCGGGCAGACGATTTTGCTCGGCGGGTGTCTTCGCGGCGAAGACCACGGTGTAGCGACCGAGCAGGTCAGTGGGGACATTGAGGAAGGGAGCGACGGGGTTCTTTGCCGCCACGTAGAGCGCGCGGTCAGCGACGATCGTGGCGAAAGGCGCGCCGTCTTCGGTGAGCGTAGCGGTGAGCGTGTCGCTGCCGCCGCTCACGTCGAGCTGCATGGTGAGGACGAGCGCCGGCAGATTTTTGCGTTTCAGGTCAACGCTGCTGGCGGGTGGCTTGCCGAAGCTGGCCACGCCGCTTTTGCTGAAGCTCCCTCGGAGCGCGAAGCTGGTGCCGGCCAGCTTGAGGGCGCCGGTGAAGGCGCCGGCTTTCCCGATGGCGACCCGGAGCACGCCGGTCTTGTCGTTCCCCTCGTCCGTCGCCGGCGCGGCCTGGACGAGACCGTTGTAGGTGCCGAGCTGGCCGTCGTAGCTCGTGAGTGTGATGGCGAATGTGGCGGCCGCGCTCTCGTTATTGGCGTCGCTGTCGTCGTGCAGGATCACGGTGACGGTGGCGGTGCCGAAGGCGGCGGGTTTTGGGGTAAATGTCAGCGTGCCGTCCAGGGCGATGGCAGGAGCGACGGAGAAGAGCGCGGGCTGGTCGGCGGTGACGGTGAAGCCCAGAGTCTGGCCGCTTTCGCCGGGTGCGCCGGGATCGATGTCGGTGGCCCACTGCGCGATCGTCTGCGCGCCGGCGTCCTGCTCGCGGGTAAGGTCGGAACCGGGGGTGAAGCTCGGGGCCTGATTGTCCACGAGCGTGTAAATTTCGCCGCCGGTGAAGGCACTGGTCAGCACATTGCCCGCTGCATCGGTGACCCCGGAATTGGCCGCGAGATCGAGCCGGATGGTCCCGCCGAAGACCAGCGCCTCGACAGCGAGGTCATAGGTCTTTCCGCTCACCGCGGTCAGGGTGCCGAGCGTGCCGTCGGCGGTTCCCGTGGTGGTGAGGATGAAGTCGTTCACATCCACGCCGGTCACGTTTTTGTTGAAGGTCACGCGATAGGTCACGCTGGCCTGGCTGGTGGTGGCGTGCGTCGGCAGGAGGCGCGCGATGGAGAACACCGTCGGAAGGAGTCCATCGACGAGCACGGCCGAGGTATCGAAGGCCGGGGTGGTGAGGCTCGCGTCGTTGCCGGCCGCGTCGCGGAGCGTGCTTCCCCGCGGAACGATGCTGGAGCTCACCGCGATGCCGTCGGCGTCCCGTTGACCGGTGGCTACGGTGTAACGAAAGGTGAGCGTCGCCGAGCCGCTGCCCGCGACGTATGCCGCCTGTGCCGGGCCGCCGGTGTCGAGCGTGATCGCCAGCGCCGGCGTGCCACCGCCGGTCGCGACCGTGATGGGCTCGGAGAAGGTGACGGTGAAATTTAACACCGCGCCGGGAATGTAGGTGCCGCCCGCGGGAGCGGTGACGGAGAGCACGGTCGGCGCGACGGCATCGACGAGCACGCCCGCGGTGGATGGAACGCCGTTCAACAGCGGATTCAGATCGATGCCTGCGGCGTCGCGCAAGGTTCCTCCATTCGCCGCAATGCTGGCGCCGAGTGCGATGCCGTCCGCGTCCACATTTCCCGCCACGACCGTGTAGCGGAAGAGCAGCGCGGTGGTGCCGCTGCCGGAGACGTAGGTCGCATTCACGGTGCCGCCGGTGTCGAGCATCACCGGGAGAAAGGGTGTGCCGCCGGTGGTGCTCACGATCGCGGCTTCGCTGAGCCGCACCGTGAAGTCGAGCTTCTGGCCGCTGGCGTAGATGGCATTCGCCGGCACGGTGACGCTCGTGACCGCGGGCGCGGTGTGATCGAGGGAATAGACCTCGCCCGTGGTGAATCCGCTGGCGACCGCGTTACCCGCGAGGTCCGCGATCCCGGTGCCGCTGGCCGCGAGATCGAGGCGCAGCGTGCCATCGCCGCTCACCGGGTTCAACGTGACGATGTAGGTCGATTCGTTCGTCGCGGTGACGCTGGCGATCGTCGCGCCGACCGTCCCAGCGGTGATTAGGACGAAGGCCGCGGGCGAAACTCCGGTGACGCTTTCGTTGAAGGTGACGGTGTAGGCGAGGCTGGTTGCCGTGGTGGTGGCGCTGCCCATGCGCACGATCGATACGACGGTCGGGACGATGCCATCCACCAGCACGGTGTCCGTGGCGCCCACGTTGTTCAAGGCAGCCACCGCGTTATTGCCCGCGGCGTCCCGGAGCGCTCCGCCGTTGGGCACGATCGCGGCTCCGAGAACGATGCCTGTCTTGTCGGCATTGCCGGAGGCGACGGTGTAGCGAAAGACCAGCGTGCTGGTGCCGGAACCAGATAAATATGGGGCGTTCACCGTGCCGCCGGTATCGAGCGTCACCGCGAGACGTGGGGTGCCGGTGACCGTGACGTTCTCCGAGAAGTTCACCGTGAAGTCGAGTTGGGCGCCCAGCTTGTAAGTGCCGCCGGCGGGCGCGCTCACGCTGAGCACAGTCGGTGCGATTCCATCCACGAGCACCGCCGTGGTGTCGCCCACATTGTTGAGCGTCAGCACCGCGCCGTTTCCGGCCAAGTCCGAGATCGCTCCGCCATTGAGCAACAGCGCGGAGGCCACGGCAATCCCGTCGGCATCCAGCGTGCCGGCGGCGACGGTGTAGCGGAAGACGAGCTTGTTGGTGCCAGTGCCCGAGAGATAGCTGGCGTTCACCGCGCCGCCCGTATCGAGCGTGATTGGGAGACGAATTGCACCGGTGGCCGTGACGACCTCGGAGAAGGTCACCGAGAAGTCGAGATTGTCGCCCACCTTGTAAGTCCCACTGGCTGGCGCGGTGACGCTGGCGATCGTCGGCGCGATGGTATCGATGGTGTAAATCTGTGCGCCGAGCGCTCCGGCGGCGATGGCATTGCCGGCCAGATCGCTGACTCCGGTACCGCTGGATTTCAAATCCAGACGAAGCGTACCCGTGCCGGTGATCGAACTGACGGTCACATCGTAGATTGAGCCGCTCACCGCATTGATGGAGCTGATCGCGCCGGTCACGACATTCGTCGTCGTGAGCGCAAAGTCCGTGGTGTCCACGCCGGTCACCACCTCGCTGAAGGTCACGCGGAAAGTGACCGTGTCCACGTTGGTGGTGGCGGCGGATGGCGTCTGGCGGTTGATGGAAGTCACCGTCGGCGCGACGGCGTCCACGAGAATACCGGTCGTCGCGCCGACTCCGCTCATGGTGAGCACCGCATTGTTTCCACTGGCATCGCGAAGCGTCGCGCTGTTCGTCGTAATACTCGACACGAGGACGATGCCGTTGGCGTCGGCATTGCCGGTGACGACGGTGTAGCGAAAGGCGAGCGCGGTGCCGCCGGAACCGGCGAGGTATGTTGCGCGAACGGAACCGCCGGTATCGAGAGTGACGCCCAGGTAGGGAACGCCGCCGGTGGTATTGACCGTCACGGCTTCGGAGTAGTTGACGACGAAGTCGAGCGTCTGGCCGGCCGTGTAAGTTCCGTTGGCCGGCAGATTCACGCTGCTGACCACCGGCAAAATCGCATCCACCAGCACGCCGGCGGTGGACGGCACGTTGTTCAGCGCCAGCGTCGCGTCATTGCCCGAGGCATCGCGAATCGTGCCGCCATTGGTCTGCAGCGCGGAGGCGATGCTGACGCCGTCGATGTCGGCATTCCCCGAGACCACCGTGTAGCGGAAAGTGAGCGTCGAGCTGCCGGAGCCGGAGAGGTAGGCGGCATTGACGGTGCCGCCGGTGTCGAGCGTGATCGGCAGGCGCGGGACACCGCCCGTTGTGGTCACCGTGACGGCTTCGGAAAAGGTCACCGTGAACGCGAGATTCTGCGTGGCGAGATAAGTGCCATTGACCGGAACGCCGACGCTCGCGACGACCGGGGCGACCCGATCCACGCTGTACGGCTGACCAGCGGTGTAGCCACTGGCGATGGCGTTGCCCGCCAGGTCGGCGATGCCGGTGCCGCTGCTTTTCAAGTCGAGCCGAAGCGTGCCCGCACCGGAAATGGTGGAAATGGTGATCGTGTAAGTCGAGCTGGTCACCGGAGCGACGTTGAGGTTCAGGGCCGAGACCGTCCCCGTCGTGGTGAGCGCGAAGTCCGACACATCGACGCCGGTCACGGCTTTGCTAAAAGTCACCGTGTAACTAAGGCTCGCGAGATTGGTCGGAGTGGCCTGCACCCGGTTGATCGAACTGACCGTGGGTGGGGTCGCATCCACGCGGATGCCGGTGGTCGAGCCGATGCCGGTCAGCGGCAGCACCGCGTCGTTTCCCGCCGTGTCGCGCAGGGTGCCGCCGTTCAGGGTGACGGTCGGCGAGACGGTGATACCGTTCGCGTCGAAGTTCCCATTCGCCACGGTGTAGCGGAAGGTCAGCGACGAAGTCCCCGAGCCGAAGAGAAAGGACGCCCGCACCGCGCCGCCCGTGTCGAGGCCGATCGCGATGTAGGGCGTGCCGCCGAAGGTCGTGACGGTGATGCTCTTGGAATAGTTGACCGTGAAATCGAGATGATCGCCCTCACCATAGCTGGCGTTCGCCGGGAGCACGACCGAGTTAGGGTTCGGAGAGACGCTGTCGATGGTAATGGTCAATCCGACCGAGGCGGCGCTGATGTTCCCCGCGGCGTCGATCGCCTTCGCGGTGATCGTGTGATTTCCCTGCGCCAGGGAGCTCGTCGTGATCGACCAGTTCCCGCCCGTGGCGGTGCCGCTTCCGAGCAGGGTGAGGCCGTCCGTGTCGTAGAGTTTCACCGTGGTGCCCGCCTCGGCCGTGCCGGTAAGGATCGGGCGGTTGACGTTCGTGAGGTTGTCGCTGCTGCTCGCTCCGCTGTCCGATCCGATCGCGAGGTCCGGCATGCTCGGCGGCGCCGGCGCCACATTGTCGAGGGCCGCGAAATTGATCGCGTTGATGTTGTCGATAAAGACGTAGCCGATGCTGTCCCCCGCGGTCACCGGCACGA
Organism: Chthoniobacteraceae bacterium; assembly: GCA_049690035.1. GTDB lineage: Bacteria > Verrucomicrobiota > Verrucomicrobiia > Chthoniobacterales > Chthoniobacteraceae > Chthoniobacter. The sequence continues at coordinate 407 of JBAVML010000514.1, read as the reverse complement.
TGCTGAACGCGGAGACGCCGTTGAAATTCGGATTCGCCGAGACATCAAAGCTGACCAGCAGCGCGTCGTTGACCGCCGCGGTCAGGGTGGCGCCGGCGACCGCACTTCCCGCGGAGTTCAACCCGGTGAGCGTGACGCTGTGCCCGGCCACCACCGTCGAGCCCTGGACGATCTGCACGTTCAGCCCCACGGATCTCAGGTCGAACGTGGACAAATCGTTCGCCGCGACCTTGATCACGCTAAAGTCCGCGCCGCTGTAATCGCTACGGCTGATCGCCACGCCATTGCCGCTGCTCACGGCGCCGTCCCAGACGTCCACATTGGTCTGCGCCGAGCTGGGAGAAATAGCGTTGAAGTCCCACCCGGAGAGATTGGTCGCGGTTGCTCCGGGAGATCCAGCACTGGCG
>JBAVML010000513.1:0-14031 GCA_049690035.1 Chthoniobacteraceae bacterium | reverse complement strand
CTGCTACCTCAGCGACGGCCTGCCCGAGCAATATCGCGGCCGGCACTTCTTCAGCGAGTGGGGCAAGGCCGGCGTCTTCGTCACCGAAGTCGCGCGCGACGGCGCCACCTTCCGGCTGGTCAGCGACACCAAACTCATCGAGCCCGAGAAAGGCGGCGACTTCCGCCCCATGCAGCTCAGCGTCGCCGCCGACGGCTCCCTGCTCATCGCCGACTGGGGTTACGGCGGCTGGAAGAGTCCGCGGGTCGCGGGCGCCATCTGGCGCCTGAGCTGGCCGGAGGCGAAGATCGCGCCGCGGCTTAAGGACGAGAGCAAGGCAAGTGTCGAGGAACTCATCGCCGCCCTCGGCCACCCGGACCGCGACCAACGGCTGCGGGCGCAGGGGGCGTTGGTGCAGCGCACAGTGCCCGAAGCGCCGAAGAACTATCATTCCGAATGGCTCTGGGAAACGCCGCCCACGCTCAAGCGACTCGACCAAGTAATGCACGACGCCGAGTTACCGCTTGAACCGCGGCTGCACGCACTCTGGGCAATCTCGGAGTTATCGCGCATTTCCCTGCGTGACATGATTGGTGCCGGGAACGCTTCCAGGAACGTCGCCGTCCTCTTGGGCAACGCGTCCTCTGACGACGATCCCCAAATCCGCGCGCAAGCCCTTCGTGCACTTCATCAAAGTGGAGGTTACGGAATTGGGCCAATCCCCGAGTGGATTGCGGATTCCGATCCGCGAGTCCGCCTTGAAGCTGCAACAGCAATGAGTCGCAGTGACAGGAGTTACGGCGATTACACCCGCCTCCTTGCCGACCCAGATCGCTGGGTCCGCTTCGCAGCTTGCGCCGCGCTCCGGGAAGCACTGCCTCTCCACTATAGCGATCAGATCAGCACGGGCGCTGATGACTTCAAATACGTCGGGGAAATCATAACGTCCGCACTATTATCGTCCGACCCAACGGTTCGAGCGTCAGCGTGGTCGGTCCTGCCGAGCCCGTTTCGTGACGGCGCAATCCGCTTCGTGGAAAAGGACGACCATGTGGACGCACAACTCGTCGAGCAGTTGGCACTCGTCGTGTGCGAGATCGTCAAACCGCTGCTTTCATCCACAGACGTCTCGATCCGCACCCGCGCGGTCACCGCTCTCGGCTGCGCTGCCTACCAGCCGGTGCCCTACGACGGCCATTGGTGGGGGACGCAGCCGGTGAAGAGCCCGCCGCCGCTGAACTCGGTCCCGTGGGTGGGCACGGCGCCGGCGCTCGCGGCGCTCACGGCGGCGCTTTCCGATCCCGATGCCGGCGTGCGGCTCGCGGCCGCGAAGGCGTTCACGCAATTCATCGTTGGAGGGCCGAGCTCCGTCGTGGCCCAAACTCCCGGCGCGGGCGGAGGCGGCGGGGCGGCGGGCCCGGAAGCCTCGACCGTGGAAAGGGCGAAGAGTTCCACCACCTCACCGCCTTCGCCCGCACCCGATCAGGGCGCCGACGGAGCTGCGCCCTTCAAGGCTTTGGCAGCGCTGCACGCGCGCCTGTCTGCGGAAGAGGATTCGGCGATCCGCCGGCAACTCATCGAAGCGCTCGGCGTGCAAAAGGACCCGCAGGCGATGGATGTCTTCCTCAAGATAGCGCTCGACGAAAAGGCGGACGCAGAGTTCCGCGACACGGCCATCGGCGCGGTGGTGAACATCGGCGGCGACGGGGCGAAGAAGGTGATCGCCCAGCTCGCCAGCGCGCAGCTCTCCCCCGCCGCCACGCGCCAGATCATCACCGCCGCGGGCGAGCTCAAAGTGCTCGAAGCCGCGCCCGCGCTCATCGCGCACCTCAAGGACGAACTCCCCGGCAACCGCGAATTCGCCGCGAAGTCGATCCAGCAACTCGGGCCGAAATCGGGCGCGGGTCCGGCGCTCATCGCGCTGCTCGCGGACAAGGACGGCAAGGTGCAAGCCGCGGCGATCGAGGCGCTGGGCAGCTTCAAGGAAAAGACCGCGCTGCCCGCGCTGATCGCGCTCGCGGAGAAAAAGCGCTCGATGAAAGAGACCATCGGCGCGCTGGCGAACATGCCGGATGAAAGCGCGATCCCGGTGCTCGTCGAGACCTTGCGCGACAAGAACACGAGCGTGCGGCGGAATGCGATCAAGGCGCTGAAGACCATGCGCGAAAAGGCGTGGCCGCAGGTCGAGGCGCTGCTCGCCACCGGCCGCGTGCCGGAGGAGCTCGTGCCCGAGATCAAGAGCGCCTTCGAGAGCGGCGCGATCACGCGGTGGAAGATGGTGGGTGTTTTCGAAAACGTCTGGGACGCCGTGCATCCGCCGGAGAAGGAGGCCGTGGCGGCGGCTATTGTAGGGCAAGCGCCTCGCTTGCCCGGTGTCACGGCGGCACCCACCGGGGCAGGCGGAGCGCCCGCCCTACAATTCCTTACGCACAAATATCACAACGCCGAAGGCAAGGACGTGGGCTGGATCGACGTGACCGCGGACGGCACGGAAGGCCGCGTGGATCTCGGCAGCATCTTCAAATCGAACGCCATGGTCTGCGCGTATGCCTTCACCGAGATCGTCGCGCCGGAGGCCGCCGACGCGAAGCTCTTCACCAGCGCCGACGACGAGATCGCGGTGTGGCTCAATGGCGAGCGTGTGCTCAACGTCAGCGGCAATCACGGCTACGAGCCGGACAAAAACGAGACGCCGCTGAAGCTGCTCGCGGGGAAGAATCAGCTCTTCGTGAAGATCGGCAACAAGGGCGGCTCGTGGGTCTTCCACGCGCGCATCCCAGGCTTCGACAATGGGAACTTCATCAAGTCGAAGGAGACACCGCCCGACGAGAAGCAGCGGCTCTTCGCCCTCGCCGCGCGGCCGGATGGCACCTACGTGAACAAGGGCGACGCAGCGAAGGGCGAGAAGATTTTCTTCGACCCGACCGGCCCGCTCGGCGGCATCTGCGCGACGTGTCACGCAGTGCGCGGCAAGGGCGGCCAGATCGGGCCGGACCTCGGCACGATCGCGGCGAATTACAAACGGCCCGACCTCATCACCAGCCTCCACGAACCGAGTAAAACGATCGCGCTCGGCTTCGAGCAGTTCATCGTCGAGACGAAGAGCGGCGAGATTTTCGCCGGCGCGGTGCGGCAGGAAACCGCGGACACCCTGACCGTGCTCGGTGCCGACGCGCAGTCGCACGTCGTGAAAAAAGCCGACGTGAAATCGAAGACCGCCGTGCCCGCGTCGATCATGCCGCAGGGCCTCACGCTCGGCTTGAAGCCGCAGGACTTCACCGATCTCCTCGCTTACCTCGAAACGCTGACCGGCAAATGACGCTCGCGCGCACCGCCGGAATGTGGCAATCGCTGGACGCATGAACCGCAACTTCGCCATCGGCTGCGCCGGAGTGATCGTGATCATCGTGATCTTCGTCGGCGTGGTGATCCTCGAGACGCCGAAGTTCCTCGAGCAAGGCAAGGCACTGGTGCAGCGCACGATGGCCGACGAGCTGCGCATCGCCGCGCTGGAGAACTCGTGGCAGCCGCCGAGCGCCACGCCGGACAGCCAGTGGTTTCCCGCGACCGCCGGCGAATGGCGGCTGGAGCGCAGCGAGCCACGCGCGAGTCTCCCCGAGCTGAACATCGACCGCCCCGTCCAGCACGCCACCTACCGCTCGAGCGTCGGACCGATCGAGGTCGATGTCCTTCCCGCCAACGATCTCGAAAAGGCGACGCTGATCGCGCGAGCCGAGGAAGCGCTCGCCAACCGGCGAACGACTGAATCGATCGCGACGAACGGCGGCAGCGTCGTGTTGAACGTGAACCGCGGTTCGTCGCGCATCACCACCACGCTCGGCAATCGCACGCACGTGAAGATCGGCTCCGATGAGCACACGCGTTTCTGGTGGTTGAAAGACACGCTCTTCATTTTCCGCGCGCGAGGTGAGGCGGACTCGGAGGTTTTTCCCGAGGAATATCTGCGCGCCCTCTCGCCGGCCACGGTGCCCGCGGAGCCGAAACTCGAAAAGCCGTGACCGCCCTGCATCCCATGGCCAAGGCGAAGAAACGTAAGCGAAGGAATTGGATCGTCGCGCTGCTGCTCGCGCTCGTGATCGGCGGCGGCACCGCGTATTATTTCCTCCCCAAGCCCGACACCACAATCTCCGTGCAGGTGGATAAAGTGACGCGGCGCGACATCACGGAATTGGTGGTCGCGAATGGCAGAATCCAGCCGGTGACGCAGGTGATGATCAGCCCGGAGGTCGCGGGAGAAATCATCGAGCTGCCGGTGGTGGAAGGGCAGCTCGTGAAGAAGGGCGATCTCCTTTTGCAGATCAAGCCGGACAATTACCAGGCGAGCCGCAACTCCGCGGAGGCCGGCTACAAGCTCGCGCTCGGCAGCCGCAGCCAGGCGGAAGCAGAGCTGGTCAAGGCCGAGTCAGACTTCCGGCAGAACGAGGCGCTGGCCAAAAGCAAATTGATCTCCGCGAGCGTGCTCATGGAATTCAAGACGAGCTACGAGGTGGCGAAGCTGCGGCTGGAAAATTCGATCAACCAGGTGGACCAGGCGCGCTTCGCCCTCGACAAGGCGGCCGATGATTTGACGAAGACCACGATCACTTCGCCCATCGACGGCACGGTGACGAAACTCAAGTCGCAGCTCGGCGAACGCGTGCTCGGCACGTCGTTCAACATGGGCACGGAGATGATGACCATCGCGAAGCTCGACGAAATGGAAGCGCGCGTGGACATCGGCGAGATCGACGTGGTGCTCATCGCGGTCGGGCAGACGGCGCGGCTCGAGGTCGATGCATTCAAGGACCGGAAGTTCAAAGGCACGGTCAGCGCGATCGCGAATGCGTCGAAGGGATCGAGCGCCAACGCTCAGGTCAGCAGCAGCCAGCAGCAGGAGGCGCCGAAGTTCGAAGTGAAAATCCGCATCGACGACAAGGAAGCCTTTCGCCCCGGAATGTCCGTGACCGCCGAGGTCGAGACGCGCTCACGCAAGGGCGTGCTCGCCGTGCCGATCCAGGCCGTAACCACGCGGCTGCCCGTCGGCGGCGCGGCGAAACCGGCGGAGGGAAAACCGAACGAGCCGGTGAAACCCATCGAGGTCGTCTTCACGCCGGAAGGCGATCACGTGAAAATGGTGCCGGTGAAAACCGGCATCAGCGACAGCGACTACTTTGAAATCGAGTCCGGCCTGAATGAAGGCCAGCAGATCATCTCCGGCGGCTACAAGGCGATCAGCAAGGATCTCGAAGATGGGAAGAAAGTGAAGATCGGCGCCGACGCGGCGAAGGGCGGCAAGGAGCCGAAGTGAGCCTCATCCGCCTCGACGCCATCTGCCGTTCCTACGACATGGGCAGCGAGACGGTGCATGCGTTGCGCGGCGTCTCGCTCACCATCGAGCGCGGCGAATATGTCGCGATCATGGGACCGTCCGGCTCCGGCAAATCGACGCTCATGAACCTGCTCGGCTGCCTAGATACGCCCACCTCCGGCACCTACGAACTCAACGGCCAACACGTCGGAGAAATGGATGACAATGAACTCGCGGAAATCCGCAACCGCGAGATCGGCTTCGTCTTCCAGACCTTCAACCTGCTCGCCCGCTCCACCGCGCTGCGCAACGTCGAGCTCCCGCTCATCTACGCCGGCATGGACCTCGACGAACGCCGCGAGGTCGCCCTCGCCGCCTTGCGTGACGTGGGCCTCGCCGACCGCGTCACTCATCGCCCGAATGAAATGTCCGGCGGCCAGCGCCAGCGCGTCGCCGTCGCCCGCGCGCTGGTCAACAAACCTTCCATTCTCCTCGCCGACGAACCGACCGGAAACCTCGACACCCGCACTGGCGAAGAAATCCTCGAGCTCTTCCAGCAGCTCGCCAACAAAGGCAACACCCTCATCGTCGTCACCCACGAAGAAGAGGTCGCCCGCCACGCCCAGCGCATCATCCGCATCCGCGACGGGTTGGTGGCGAGCGATGAAGCGGTGGTCACATGACCCTCGTCGCCGAAATCACCGAAGGCGCGCGCATCTCGTGGGAGGCGATTCGGGCGAATCTTTTGCGCTCGGTGCTGACCACGCTCGGGATCGTCATCGGCATCGTCACGGTGACGCTGATGGCGACGGCAATGGAAGGGCTGAACAACTCGTTCCGCGACGCGATCTCCTTTCTCGGCACCGACGTGCTCTACGTGGACACGCGCGAGTGGTTCATCGATTCGAACACGAAATGGGACACGGCGGCGAAGCGCGAGAAGATCACACTGCCGCAGGTCCGCGCAGTGGAGCGCACGATGAACATGGCGAAGGGCGTGGCGCCGACGGTGATGCATCAGATCGAGTCGGTGCGTTACAAAAGCCGCGCGTCGAGCATGGTGACGATCATCGGGACCACGGAGCAATTTCTCATCACCGGCGGCGTGACGCTCACCGCCGGACGCTTCATGACCAAGGCGGAGGCGAACGCCAACCGCGACGTCTGCGTGATCGGCGCCGACGTGGCGGAGAGGCTTTTTGTCAACGAGTCGCCGATCGGAAAAAAGATTCACGCGGGCAACGAATCGCTCGAAGTGATCGGCACGCTGGAAAAGCGCGGCAGCGTGCTCGGCGCGATGAGTTTGGACAGCCAGATCATCATCCCGATTGGGAAAATGTTCCGCGGCTTCCGCTGGGATCCGACCTGCACGATCCAGGTGAAAGTGGGCGATCCCGCGGGCATCGAGGCGGCGCGCGAGGAGCTGCGCGGGCTGCTGCGCAAGATCCGCAAGGTGCCGCCTGGCAAGGACGACGACTTCGCGATCAATCAGCAGGAGCAGCTCCTCGCGCAGTTCAAGAAAGTCTCCGGCGTCATCGCCACGTCCGGTTTTTTCATCACCGGCCTGTCGCTCTTCGTCGGCGGGATCGGGATCATGAATATCATGTTCGTCTCGGTGGCGGAGAGGACGCACGAGATCGGCATTCGCAAGGCGATCGGCGCCAAGCGGCGAACGATCCTGCTGCAATTCCTGATCGAGGCCGCGAGCATCTGCCTGATCGGCGGCGTGATCGCGCTGGCGCTCGCGGCGGTCTGCGTCGAGATCGCGCGGCGGATGCTGCCGTCGATGAAGGTCGCGCTTTCACCCGAGATCGTGCTGCTCGCGCTGAGCGTGGCGCTGGTCACCGGCATCGTCTCCGGCTTCCTGCCCGCGTGGCGCGCCGCGCGCATGAGCCCGGTCGAGGCATTGAGAAATGAGTGAGCGATGAAACGATTCCTCGCCGAGCTCCGCGAAAGTTTCCTCATGGCGCTGGATGCCATCGCCACCCACAAGTTGCGCTCAGCGCTCACTCTGCTCGGCGTGCTCGTCGGTGTGTTTTCGATCATCCTCGTGATGACCGCGATGCGCGCGATGCAGAACAACATCGAGAAGGAACTCGGCCAGCTCGGGAGCAAGACCTTCGCGATCCAGCGCCTGCCCGGCGCCTATTTCGGCGGGCCCGAAGGATTCATGAAATTCCTGCGCCGAAAGGACATCACCTACGCACAAGCCGCGACCTTCAAGAAGAAGGCCACGTTTGCCGCGGCCGTGGGGCTCGACGCTTCGTTCTTCAGCATCGATGTCACGTCTCGTTACGCCAGCTCGCCGCCCAACGTATCCTTCGAAGGCGTCACGCCGGGCACCTTCACGACGAACAATTGGACGATCACGGAGGGCCGCCCGCTGCTCGATGCAGATGTGGAGTCCGCGCGCGACGTCTGCGTGCTGAGCGATGACCTCGCCAAGGCGCTTTTTCCCCGCGGCTCGCCCGCGGGCCAGCGGATCAAAATCAATGCGATCAGCTACACGGTCGTCGGCGTGTTCGAGCGCGCGGGTTCGACGGAGGGAGCGAAGAGCAGCGTGCTCATCCCGATCACCACCGGACTCAATCGCTATGGCCGACGGCGCGAGATTCCGATCTTCGTGCAGGCCCAGGATCCTGCGAGCTTTGCGGACACGATGGAGCAGGCGCGCGGTCTTCTTCGTTCCATTCGCAAGGTCCCGCCGGGCGCGGAGGATGATTTCGAAATCGTCTCGAGCGATTCGATGATCGCGCAGTTTGAAAAGGTCACGTTCGCCGTGCGCACCGGCCTGGCGCTGGTCAGTTCCATCGCGCTCGTCGCGGCCGGCGTCGGCATCATGAATATCATGCTCGTCTCCGTGACCGAGCGCACCCGCGAGATCGGCGTGCGTCGCGCGATCGGCGCAAAGAAGCGCGATATCATGACCCAGTTCATCATCGAGGCGATCGTGCTTTGCGAGATCGGCGGCATCCTCGGCGTCGTCCTCGGCATGGGCGGAGCGAATGTGCTGGCCATCTACGTGCTCAAGCTCCCGCCAGCGTTCCCGGTCGATTGGGCGATCCTTGGGGTCGTGATCTGTTCGCTCATCGGCGTGATCTTCGGCAGCTATCCCGCCTATAAGGCCGCACATCTCGATCCGATCGAATCTCTGCGCTACGAGTGAGCGGCGCAGACGTGCGGCACGGCGCTATTTTTGCACCGGGAGCGGCGGTGGCGCGACGGGCGCTTTTGCTTTCCGGCGAAAGAAGCCGCCGCTGCTGAAATGCTGCCAGCCCCAGCGCAGCCAGCGGATGAGCGCGGCCGCGAGCCACAGCGCCCACGCGAGCATGAGGAAGCGATACCACCAGATCGAGATCGACAGGCAGCCCGGCCGCGGCAATGGCGCGTCGCTCCGAGCTTGAAACCACCGGAGCACGGTCTGGCTCGAGCCGTTGCCGGTGATGAACATTTCGGGCCGGCCGAGCAGGCCTTCGCCGACCGCGACGAGCAGGATGCCGAGCGCGCCGGCGGTGAGAATAATGAGCAGGATTTGGAGCGCGTTGTAGTTCCCGTCGCCGAGCCGCTGGAACGGCTCGCGCCCGCGCCAGCCGAGCAGAAAGAGCCAGCCGACGACAACCAGCGCCGCAGGCAGCGGCACCTGCGTGAGGCCGATGGCGAGCAGCATCCACTCGATCGTGCGCAGCGGCGTGGAAGCCATTCGCCCGAGCGCCAGCGCGGCGATCAGCGCGCAAATGAGGATGACCCAAAAGCGCACCGCCGGTCCGCGCCGCGGACCATCGGCCCAGAGCACCCAACGATTATCCGGCACGTTGATGACGGTGGAAATATTCGCGCTCTCGACGGGCAACCGCACCTCCTCGGCGCGCGCGCGGAAGCCGAGCACGGTGTTGATTTTCCATCCGATGGAAACGCTCTGCTCGCCGGGCCGCAGCGGGATGATGAGCCGCGTGCCGTCCTTGCGCACCGGCAGTGGTTTGCCGTTGTGCGTGAGCGCGGTGATCTCGGCGTCGGCGGGAAGATCGACGAGGAAATCTTCGCCGAGACTGCAACGCAGCGAGAGCGCGAGTTGCGAGACGCGCTGACGTTTGCCGAGCGTGATGGTGTGCGTGCCTTTGCTCACGGTGACGGTCGCGCCGGCGACGGCTTCAGGTCGGCTGACCGCGAGTTCTACTTTCTCGCCGGGCCACGGCTGCCAGACGGGAACGAGGTCGGCATTCGCGGGCTCGAAGATGGGCGCGAGGCCGGCGAGGGCGACGTTCCAGACGGGCGAAGCGACGAGGTGCCAGCGCTCGACCCACGTATCTTCGGCGCGCGTGGCGATCGGTCACCGGCAACCCGCTCTCCCACGTGAACGCCTGCTCCTGCGCGCCGAGCCGGATTTCGATGAAGCCGTCTTTCACCACCGCGTTGGAAGAGAGAACATTCTCGCCCGGCAGCAGCGGCACGCGGAGCGCGACGGCTTTGCCCGCGGGCGACAGGCGCGTGGCCGTGGTGCGCACCTGCCAGACGAGCCCGAACTCGAGGTGGCGATCGATCGCCGCGATCGTTTGCAAATCCTGCCGATCGTAGGTCGCCTGACCGGCGGCGGTCTTTTGCTTTAACGCAAAGAACACCTGCGCCTCCGGCACACCGTCCGGTCGCACGCCGGTGAAGGTCCAGCCCGGCGCGTCGATCTTCACCCGCCGCGGCTTGAGCAGGAAGGTCCACTCCCACTCGGTAACGGCCGCGAGCAGTCCCTCGACGCGCACGCGATGCACGCCCGGCGCGAGCACGATCCAGAGGTAACCATCCTCGCGGCGCAGCGCGGCCTCGGGCTTTTCATCGACCAGCACGGAAACGGGCGACCACGCGGGAAGCCGCCCCGGCAAGGGAACCGCGGTGCGGATCGCAGTATGAATCTCCGCGTCGATCGTAATACGGCGATCATTCAAGACGAGCGCGACGGACGGAATGTCGGCGGCGTTCGGGTAGGCGTCGGAGGGTTCGAGCAGGCGCTGGCGCAACGTCTCGATCAGCACCGGATCAGGGATTTGCGCCTGCGCGGCCGATGGAAGCAGGAAGAGGAGAATCAGGATCGCCGCGGCCTTTCCGCCGGCCCTGAAGACCGCGCCGCTCAAGCGCCTCGCATCGAGCAACACCGTGGCGAGTGCGAGCAGCAGGACCACGCGCAGGAGGGTCAGCACGCGCTCGACAGTGAGCGAGATGAGCACGGGATGGACTTGCTGCGTCGCGAGCACCGGGCCGTTCCAGCCGAAGCTCACGGTCCGCCATCTCCATTCGGGAACGCCGGGTCCGGTCTGGATGCGCGCCTTGGAGTCGTAGTACAAGTTGTCCTTGCTCACCGCCTGCGCCTTCGCGACGCGGCTCGAGCTGAGCGCGGAGTAATCGCGGTTTTCTCTCCCGACCGCCTGCTCCTGCGGAGGCGCGGCGGGCGCGTCCGTTTGGAGTTCGACCGCACCGCCTTCGGCGGAGAAATCGCGGGTGGTCATCGCCGCCATCCGGCTCTCGCCGATGACCTCCAACTGCGGATACAGCGCCTGCTGAATCTGCCGCGCGACGAACGGCACGAGGATGCAGACCAGCACCGTGATGGAGATCCATTTTCCAATCTCGATCAGACGCCGTGCCCAGCCGGGCGGAACGACGCGGAGCAGCGCGAGCGGCACGATGAGCACGAGCCAGATGAAGCGTGGCGCGCCGAGTTCGTGATACGAAAGTCCAAACGCCACGAACGCCAGCGCGGCGGCGGCGAGGCCCCAAATCCGAAACACCGCGAGCGTGAAGATGAGCAGGAGAAACAGGTCGAGCAACGTCCACGCGGTGAGCCAATCGCCGCGCACCCAGTCCGCGCCGAAGAGCGCGAAGAGCCGCCAGCCGGGCGGAAGATTGAGCGTCACCTTCATCGTGTCGGCATCCGAACGCCAGCCGGTGGCGGAGAGATCCTTCGCCCGCTCCATGCGACCGGTGGCTTCGAGATTGATCCCGCGCGAGCGGATCTCCACGCCGGGCGAATTGTTCGCGGGATTGCGCGTGATGAGTTGGCCTTGACCGCCGCTGCGCACCGAGCCGAGGTCCTGGCCGGGCGCGGCGTCGAGCCGCCAGATCTGCTGCATCTGTCCGGTGATGACATCGCGGAAGGTCAGCCCGCCGCCATTTTCATCGAGCCACCACTCGCGCGCGATCGTCAACCCCGCGGGCTTTTGCAGGCCCATGCCGCGCATGCGTTCCTCGAGGCGGAAAGGCGCAGCCGTGTCCCAACGATAGACTGGTAGCTCGCGCCATTGATCGGGAAACGTCGTCTGCGAAACATCAATGGACGGCGCGCCCACGATCTCCACCATGCGCATTTCCGGTTTCGCTCGGAACGCGACGAGTTCCTCCGCCGCGGCCACTTTCGCACCAGCGGCGTAGCGAAATTCCTTCGGGTTGTCGGAGCGAAAGGCGTCGGCACGAACCGTCCATTTTCCCGCGCGCACCTGCGCTTTCATCTTCCCAGCGTCGTCCACTGCGACCGGAATCGGGCTCTCGACCGACGCTAGTTTCCAGCCTTCGGGAAGGATGGTGCCGATGTCCTCCTCGCGACTTTTTCCCGAGACGATCAGCTCGACCTCCGTGCGCAGCGAGAGCGGGATGCCGTCCTCGATCGCGGCATAGACTTTCGCGCTGAGGAAATCCTTGTCGGCTTCCTCGGACGAGCCGTCGCGCTTCAGCCAGAGAAAACCCTGCGCGTCCCACACCGGCGCGTCCACTGGCTGGCCGTCGATGGTGAGCGAGAGAATGCCGAGTTCGCGCGGCAAGGCGATGCGTTGCGGAAAGTCGTTCCAGCGATAGGTGCCCTCGAGTTTGAAAGTGCCGGCCGCGACCTTCACCGAGGGCACACCGCCGTGCTCGACGACCGCGAGCGGCGCGCCGTCTGCCTTCACCTCCAGCGGCCAGGCGTCCTGCCCGCCTGGCAGCGGCACCCACGTTTCATGGAAAACAGTGACGCCGAGCTCGAAGTGCGCGCCCGACTTTTCCACGGCGAGCGCGAGGCGCGAAGGCCAGAAACAGAAATGCTTTTTCTGATCGCTCCAGGGCGTCGGACAGTCGCGATGTTCCTCGCCCCAAGTCGCCCACGACTCCCACCCCTTCAGCTGCTCCGGAATCGCCTCTGACTTTTCCCCTGAACCTGCAGCGCGGGCGAGAGCCGGGAGGTTGGCCAGCGCAACGATGATGACCAAGGCACAAATTCGTGACCGAGAGTTGTTCATAGAATGAGGGGTTGGAGCCCAATTGAACAATTCGCCAGGGTCCGGGGCGAGCCGATTAAAGCCTCCCCGAAATTGCTCGCCACGGCAGACCGCTGAACGCGCGTCACGCGCCCCCCCCGCCAGTATTCCTCGCTCGCCGTGCGCATGGGCTGTACTGCATTCAAAACTAGGCATCGCGAGCGACCAGGCGCGGTGCCGGCTTGTGTTCCTCGAGATCGCCGAAGGCAATTACGGAACTGCCGCAAAAACGGCCAGCCTCGGAAGGCTCATGACATTCTAACTACTCTGGAAAATCCGGTGAAGCCGCGGCGAAGCTAGGCAGCTTTCAATGGGTTCACATTGACACGGTCCAGACTCTTAAACGTAACAGTAAACTAATTGCTCCAAAAAACTGAAACCCGTAAACCGTTTCTCAAGCCTCCTTGGTCTTTCCCGGCGATACGCGGGCAAGTCTGTTCCTGGCTGCTACACCAATCAAACTTAGAGAGCAACGCACATGAAAATTCCGAAAACACTCGCGGTTGGCCTATCCGCGCTGGCCGTGGCCAGCACGTCGATGGCGGCAACCTTCTTTGACTCGAGCATCACCCTTCAAGGCAAGACCATCGACCTCGGCAACGCTGGCCGCGTTTATAAATGGTCGGCCCTCAGCACCAACGGCAACGTTTCCAGCGTCACCAGCATCGCGAACGAAGTGAACTTCGACGGCAACGTCGGAGTCTGGGGCAGCAGTTCCAACTTGATTCTGACCCAATCGCGAATCAAGGGCGACCTCTACATTCGCCAGGGTGCGACTCCTGTCCTCACTTCCGGTAGCGGTTATTCTGGGACCAAGTTTCAAAACGCAGGGACGGATGCGATTCTCTCCACGGCTGCGGCAAATGCCACGACGCTCTCCTCCAATATCCAGGCTCTGACTGCGACCACGAACTTCAGTTTGAGCGGCTTCACGAACAACACGCCATCGGCGCTGACCAAGATCATCGCCAACAATAACGGCACTGGAGACAATACGGCACTGAGCAATCTAGTGATCAACGGCACGGTCAATAACCCGCTGAACAACCCGATCGTCCTCAAGCTCACCGACTTCAACCTTTCGGATCTGAACGGTGGCACCGGGACACAACTCACGCTCGTCGGAACCGCCGCGACCAAGTTTATCATCGATGTCTCCGGTCAGTTCGGTCTCGGCAATAGCGCGGACATCATCCTTTCGGGTGGTTTGCTCGCCAGTAACGTGATCTTCAATGCCCGCAGCACCACCGGGGCTTCCCTGACGGGTGCATCGACGCTCAGCGGTATCGTGGTGGCCAACAATGGTGCCTTCACCGCGAGCGGTGCTTCGATCGTCAGCGGCATGGTGGTCGGCAAATCGATTGCCCTTTCAAGCTCGAGCAAGATCAAGAACGTCTCTCCGTAACCTGCGGATCAAACCTTGAACCGCTTGGAGTTTACCTCCGATTTTGCGGTCGCTAGCCTCGGAATATC
>JBAVML010000512.1:0-2039 GCA_049690035.1 Chthoniobacteraceae bacterium | reverse complement strand
GTTGATCGGCGGGCGCTCGACCGATCACGCCTGCCAAATCCGGAACGACGATCAGGGCCCAAATCAGTGGAAAGACTGCCATCGCGACCGTGGCGTGAACCAGCCACCAGGCTTCCCAGGCCAAGGGCTTGATATATTTCATCCCCAGGCCAAAGGTGCCCTGAAAGACGCTGGCAAGCAGTACGAGCGACAAGGGAAAGAGGTATTCGTTCATCGCGAAGTCACTCCTGATCGTAATTTCGATGTCCCTGCAGCCAGATCGGGCCGCGACCTTTCATTTGCCGTGCTCTCAGGGCCCCCCATCACCAGACGAACTTGCATTGGTCACCCCCTCCGCTGTTGTTCATCCCAGGCGTGCAGCGCATTGTCGCGTGCAACGCGCATGGCTTCGAGCGTTGCGTTCCTTGCGGACTCGCTGTCCCGGTTCCGCATGGCATCGAGGAGCCGTTGATGGAACCGGTTCGCTTCCGTCAGCTTCTCCAAGTCGTATTGCCAAAATGTCGCCGTGAAGACGCGAACCAGCAGTCGTGCGTCGTCCAGGATCTTGGACATATAGCGATTGCCTGCCGCGGCGACGATGATTCTGTGAAATGAAAGGTCGGCCTGGATGAAGTCGTGCAGCAGAGAGCCGCCGAGGAGTTCCTGTCCGCTATCACGAAACTTATCCGCGATGGCACACATCTGACCGAAAGCCTCTTCCAGTTCCTGTAGGGCTGGCCGACCGATCTTCATCGCGGCTTCCGCAGCCGCATAGCTTTCCAGTGCTTCCCGCACGGCGTACATCTCACCCAACTCGTCGCGGCCCGGCACACGGACCATCGCGCCGAATCGCGGTGCGTACTCAAGCAGTCCTTCGTTCTCCATCTGGCGAAGGGCTTCCCGTACCGGTGTGCGACTCATGCCCAACTGTTTTGCCAGATCCGGTTCCGAGAGTTGCATTCCGCCTCGAAGTTCCCCAGAGACAAGACGTTCGCGAAGACGAAGGTAGGCTTGCTGACGGAGTGTCGTTGAACGCATGGAAAGTCTCCAGTTAAGTGGCTCGGCGTGCAGTATACCGTGTATACACGGTATGCACAACAAGCGAACGGCGGGCGTGATGGTGCAACGATTTTTACACCCCGACTGGGTAGGGGTGTCGTCTTCCTGCCGGCAGAATTGCCCGAATTGATCGCCGGGTTGTGGGATCCGGGGAACTTTATCCTGGAACACCGTACCCCCTGGCAGACGGAAACCGCATCTTCACCGCAGAACAGCGCCTTACGCGAGTGACACGCCGTCGCAAGTTGGCTATGTGCGTGTTGAGCTAGAGGGGGCGCACGCCTCTGCGAGTTGGCAACGTGCGTTTGGAGCAGGAGGTGATGCACACCGCCGCGCCCAAAGGCAGTCCGCCAACCTGCGTTGGTCGAAAAGACCTCCGCACTTTCGCGGAATGCCTTTGCTCGCGTTGAGGGGGGCGATTTCCGAAGGTTCAGGCCGGACTCCAGAGACGAGAACTCGCTGTGAAAAGGGGCTTTTTATAACATGCCTCGAAATTTGGACGAGCTATCGCGACGTCGGCTCGATGTTGGGGCTACTTGACCAACTTGCCGAAAGTCATCGTGCCATGGAACCACCCGCACTGTCATCCGTTGCGCAACACGATTTCCCTGGTTGCGGGAGTATTTCGCTTGCGATTCATTCTGCCCTACAGAATCAGTTTCTTTCCTGAGTTCTGGTTCTATAAAACTCCAATCGTACCGGGCCTAACAGACCGGAAGGAAGCAACGGCGAATCTTTGAAGTAGTGCTTGTGAGACGCGAAGGTGAAACGGCCCGTGGGAGAGGGGGTCCCTTTGAGCAACCAGTCCGGCCAGGCAGTGGTATCCAACGCGGTCCCCACCCCATGGTTGCGGGTCTTAGGATCTCGAAAGGCTGCCACTTGGTGTCGTCTGGCAACTGCTCATCGCCGATCAATCGATTGGGCCAGAGATTGGTCACTTCGATCTCCAGCAGGTTTTTTCCGGGCTTTGCACCCGAAGTGATGTCACCCCGGAACAGCGG
>JBAVML010000511.1:0-2323 GCA_049690035.1 Chthoniobacteraceae bacterium | reverse complement strand
GCAAAGCACTGGATCAATTCCCGTTCATCGCATCCGGACTGTCCGTTGCTAGGGCGACGGAGGCGACTCCGCGAGCGCCGACCTAGTGAATGGCTACCCCGCCGCGTTATCGATACGACTGGACGTGCGCCTCGGAGGATTCGGATGCCCGCAGGAGCCGATCGATGGTTTCCACGATCTCATCTCCAGATGATCGCTTTGTAAGGTACTCCATCGGGCCGTCTTTCAGGCTGGAAGTGGGAGGCATTTCGCGGCCCGGCATTCCGGTGAAGAAAATGATCGGACGCGAGCGCAGGCAAGGCTCGGCACGTAGCTGTTCAGCGATTTCCAGTCCGCTCAAGCCGGGCATGTAGATATCCAGCACGAGTAGATCCGGCTTGTAGAGGCGGGCCGTCGCCATCGCCACGATCGGATCAGTTTCCACCTCCACGAGATAACGTCCGCTCTCTTCTAAAAGCCGGGTGAGATAAACGCCAATGCTCGGATCGTCATCGACGACAAGGATGCGCGGCTTGAGTGGTTGCAACATTGGTTTCGAAAAGAGCACGCGCCGGGCCACTCGAGGCGACGCTCCGAGTTCATTTTTTGGCCCTATATTTGTGGCTTTTTCGGTCGGATGGTCTGGCGCGGGAAAGCGCTTCCACCGTGGCCTTCGACTACGCGCCGCCGACGCTCGCCCGTCGTTCCCGCCCGGGCGGCTAGCCACGCCCTCGCTCGCGCAAAGCGGTTTCGACCGCGCCGGGCAACAGCCGACCGCCATCCCCACCGAGGCCTTGGTCGATGGCTTCTAGCCGGTGGATGAGGTCGATGACTTCGCGCCGGGCATAAGGTCCACCCGCCGCCGCGCAAAAATGCGTGCGGCACCCGAACGGACGGCCCTCGTAAATCAGGCAATTCTCGGTTCCGGGTTCGAGCATCGGGCAGGCGCCGTCGTCGCGCTTGGGGAGCTTGGAGCGGCCATTGGCGCGTAGCGTTGCGGCGGCGACGATGGCTTCGCCCTTGGTCACGTACGGGGTGCGTCCCGTGAGCTTGAAATGGCAGCACTCGGTGCGTCGCTCGCACGCTCGTTCGATGGGGCGTGCGGCGAGATCGGTGTAAACCGCCCGGACGGCGGCGATCGTTTCGCTGGGGAGGGGAGGTGGTTTTCTCAAAAGGTGGCTTATACGAATTGTCCCGCGGCGTGGCCGGAGGCCCAGGCCCATTGGAAATTGTAGCCGCCGAGCCAGCCGGTGACATCGACGACTTCCCCGATGAAGAACAAGCCCGGAACGCTGCGGGCTTCCATCCTCTTGGACGAAAGGGCGGTCGTGTCCACGCCGCCGAGAGTGACTTCGGCCTTGGGGTAACCTTCCGTCCCCGAGAAGCGCATGGGAAAGGCGCGGAGCCGCGTGCTGAGTTCTTCCCATTCGCGGATGTTGAAATGCGCTAGCGGCTTCGCCGGTGCGTAGCGCGCGCTCCAGGTCTCGGCGAAGCGGCGCGGCCAGTACCGGCCGAGCAGCGTCGGGAGATCGCGATCCGTTTTCCGTGCGCTCTCCCAGTCGCCATTCACGCCGGGCAGCAGATCGAAGTGCAGCGTCTCACCTTCCCGCCAGTAGGAGGAAATCTGGAGCACCGCCGGACCGCTGATGCCGCGGTGGGTAAACAGCAGATTTTCGGCAAACGATTGCCCGCGGCTTCGCGCGATGACGGGCACGGAGACGCCGCTCAATTCCTGCAACACGCGATCTTCCGGCTCGAAGGTCAGCGGCACCAATCCGGGCCGCAGCTCGGTGATGCGCAAGCCGAACTGCCGGGCGATGCGGTAGCCGAAGTCGCTCGCACCGAGTTTGGCGAAGGACAGCCCGCCGCACGCCACGACGAGCGACGCGCTCTCGAACGTGCCGTGATTGGTCACCGCGCGAAAGCGTTCCGGCTTCTCGATGGATTCGACACGGCAGTTGACGCGAATGTCCACCTTTGCGGCCGCGCATTCCGCGAGGAGTAAATCGATGATCGCCCGGGAACTCGAGTCGCAGAACTGCTGCCCGAGCTTCTTCTCGTGGTAAGGCACGCGGTGCTTTTCCACCAGCGCGATGAAGTCCCACGGCGTGTAGCGCGCGAGCGCGGATTTGCAGAAGTCCGGGTTGGACGACAGGTAATTCTCCGGCGTCGTCCCGAGGTTGGTGAAGTTGCAGCGGCCGCCGCCGGAGATGGCGATCTTCATGCCGACCCGATCGTTGTGTTCCAGGAGCACGACGCGCCGGCCGCGCTTGCCGGCCTCGATCGCGCACAAGAGCCCCGCAGCGCCGCCGCCGATGACGATGACATCGACCGTGCTGTTTCC
>JBAVML010000510.1:0-4631 GCA_049690035.1 Chthoniobacteraceae bacterium | reverse complement strand
GTCGTGAGCATTTGCCGACCGAGCGGATTGACTGACACGAGCATTCCCTCCAGCGACTCTGGCGTGGTGAGGAGAATATCCGGTGGCGTGTCGCGGATGTTGTCCTTCC
This sequence comes from Chthoniobacteraceae bacterium, assembly GCA_049690035.1. GTDB lineage: Bacteria > Verrucomicrobiota > Verrucomicrobiia > Chthoniobacterales > Chthoniobacteraceae > Chthoniobacter. The sequence continues at coordinate 4,522 of JBAVML010000510.1, read as the reverse complement.
GACTGCCGGAGATGTCTCCGTGCCACACCTCGCAACGGCGTCCCATGAGCGTTGCGTAGTGGCTGAGGCGCTGCTGAAGGTTGTTCAGGAGCGCCTTGAGGGGACAAACATAGATGACACTGAGCGCGCTCCATTTCTCGTCGATCATCCGCGAGAAGATGGGAAACATGGCGGCCTCGGTCTTGCCGCCGGCGGTGGGCGCGAGGAGCAGGCAATGCTTGCCGCCGAGGATCGGGTCGATGCTCTCCTCTTGCAGCGGCCGCAGTGACCGCCACCCGAGAGAATTGACGATGTGGTGCTGAACGAGCGGATCCAGGCGGTCGAAGGTGCTCACACGTCGAGGGAGATATCCTCGACTGAGCCGGCCGCGGTGAGGTTGCGCTCTTCCATCGTCAGCTCCTCGCTGCGCATCGTCAGCCGATAGTCTTTTGAGGGATCGAAATCCGGGTGCAGTTCGATGCGGTCCAGTAGGTCAGCGACCAGCTTCTTGAGGTAAATGCGCGGGGCGATCCCGATCTTGCCGCCGAGTTGCCCGGTCACCCTTCAAGTCAGCCGCCCGCTTGATCGTGGCGGAGACATTGGGCTGGCCAGCAACCCACGCGATCAATCCCTCTGCCGTCGCATTGTCACCGTTGGCTTGCGCGGTTCGATAGCCACGCAACGACGCGGCGAAACCGCGCGCGGTGCGCGAAATGGAATCCAGCCTCTGCTCCATCAGCTCATTCGTGGCGGCGACCAGCGCCGCCTGGTCGTTAGCATCCACTTTGCCGCTGCTGAGCACGTCTTCTTCGAGCGCATAGAACCAAGTGTCGATGATGCTGCGAAACGCGCCCGACGATCCTGCCGCGGTCGCGATCCGCTCCGTCAGCCTGCGATAGACGGTTTCCAGCCGATGCAGTGGCGTTTCCGATTCCGAGATTTGAACTTCCGCGGTCGCAAACTTTTGCGCCCGAGCCTGCTCTTGAAGCCACCGGGAGAAGAACGTCTTCCCGCATCCATACTCGCCGCGAATCGCCTTGAACGCTCCGCCGCCTGCGCCCACGCGCTCCAAGTCTTCAGCGACCGTGCTCTGAAACCGTTCCAAGCCAACCGCGAGACTCCCGAGACCTTCCTGCGGGACAGTTCCCCGCCGGAGGGCATCCAGCACTTGTTCTCGGCGGCGTGGGCTAATGGTTGGTGTCATGCGTTTCGACTGGCCCAGTCTGCTATCGTAGGATATCGGGGGGAGGATTTCGATCTACCGACTGCCTCGATTGCCTTCCGCTCCTTGGACGGGAGTGGGCTCTGACCCTGGACTGTGATTAGAATCTACGCCCTGCTTCTTGGCGGAAACTAACAAATAGCCCCGGCCTACGTCAGAATCGGGATCAACGAGTTCCATAGCGTGGTAAAGCTCGTCTAACCTCACCCACACCCATGGATACTTGTAATTGGAAACGTCTAGGATCAGCACCATGTCCCTTCCCTCGTGGTACGCACCGAGTGGACTAATATGACCTCCGGTCTGCTGCCCAAGCGCTCTGCGGAGATAGTTGACCAGGACAAATTGGTTCGAGCCTTTCAACGCGGCGCGAACTGAATCGCGAAACACCTGCCCCGAGCCTGGTTGCGCATAAACACGCGTGATCTCCACCGGGTAGGTTTCCAAGGCCTCTGCCAATTCCGCCAGCGACATTCCGGAAGCGGAGACGGCCTCGCGCGATTTGATCGCCGACACGGCTGGAGTGAAGAAATTTTCCGGAGTGAATAGCTTGAACTCGCCATACTTGGGTGCAACGGGCCGCGAGATGGGCAACGCGTTAAGCACCATCGTGCAGCTTGCCACACTGCAACTGCCCAAATCGGGCTGCGTGCTATAGTACTTTATTAATGACCAGAAACTAGCCGCCAAGCTTTCGCTCATGAGCGCGCGGCCCTCGGCGGAATTGAGTACCACGAGTCCCGGCGGCAGTGGCAGAAAAGGAGCCGAGAGCACGGCCTTGTCTGCCGCTCTAGCGAGCGGGGAAAGGCCAAGTAGCAGGGCGAACATGCAGGCGCGGTATTTCATATTAAGCAACGGGAATCTCCACATCGGAGACGTCGGCCACGTACGGTCGGTAGACGTCGATTATCCGCCTACTGCCATCACCCATGAACGTGGTGCGATCGAAATCCTCGCCAAACTTCGCGCCTAGGTTATACCCGATGGCGAAGTGACTCATCCGGGTTCGAGCGTTTTGGCTAAGTCCATCAGCTGGTCCCGGCTCATGGAGGCGCCTTCCTCGCGGGCTTTGGCCTCTGCCGCCGGTGCGAGTGCCTTCACTGCGTCCTCCTCACTCGCGCGAAATACGGCGGCATGAGGTGGCGAGGCGGGGCAACCGATCGATTTGCGTAACCTGGAGGCGGCGGCGAAAAACGTCAGGGAGAGGGCTGGCCGGCCGAGCCTTCCCGCCAGCAACGCCGCCGCTTCCAACTGCCTCGCCACCGGCAACTCCGCACCAAGCTCCAAAGCGAGCACGAAGCCCTTGCCAAGCTCCTCACACGCTACGCGCATATCACCTTTGGCAATAGCGGTGCGAGTCAGTCCTTCCACCGCATCGAAAATCCCCCGCTTCGAGTCAATTTTGATGCGATTCGCCAAGACCTCCGCAAATCCACCCTGCGCTTGATTCCAGTCCCCACGCCAAAAAGCCAGCCAAGCAAGAGCCGCCATCGGATAGCCGACATCCGATTCGAATTCTCCTTTTTTAAACCGTTCCAAACTTTCCCTGAGCAGCGGATCCGCTTCGTCCAATTGCCCCAGATTCAAAGCGGCGTTACCACAGTTGAAATTCGCGACGCCGATTTGCCGCGCGTCGCCCCCTTGTTGCGCCGCGGCCAGCACTTCGCGGTAGAGGCGAAAAGCTTCATCGTAGTCCCCGCTCATTTGCGCCGTGATGCCGAGGTCATTGAGGCAGATGCCGATGCGTCGAGCATCTTTCCGGTCGGTTTCGATTTCGAGCGCGCGATTGAAGACCACCTTGGCGTCGGCGAAGCGGCCTTGCCGATAATACAGCATTCCCAGCCCGCTATGCGCCCAACCCAACAACGCGGCGTTTTCCTCGGTTAACGGGGTGCGGATGAGGTCACCCAGTTCCTGCTGGCCTTCACTATAGTACCCGCGCACCTCCCAAAAGCGCCACATGCTCACCCCCAGCCGCAAGCCTGATAAGGAATCGGCATGCTCCGTGCACCAATCCATTGCGCCGCGGATATTGTCGTGCTCCAACTCGAACTGGCGGAGCACATCCTGCTGATTGCCGCCGGCTTCCAAGATCGCCGCGCGCTTTTCAGCAAAGTCAATGCACCAATCCCTGTGCCGTCGCTGTAGTTCGTCCCGTTCCGCAGCGTCCAGGGCAGACTCCCCGAACTGGCGAATGGTTTCCAAGATGCGAAAACGGCGACGGGAAGGATCGCACTCCGCAGTTACATGCTCCAGCATCACCAGCGAACTGTTGACCAGGGCCGAAAGCAATTTGGTCGCTTCCAAGGTGCTCAACGCGCTGCCATAGCAAACCTGCATGGCGGCTTGCAGACTGCATCCTCCGCGAAAGACACAAAGCCGTCGAAGCATTTGCTGCAACTGCGGCGAGTTCGACAGCAAGTTGTAGCTCCACTCGATGGTCGCCCGCATCGTCTTATGCCGCTCCGGGGCACCCGCCTGCTCATTTTCGAGCAGACTTAGGACTTCACCGAGCGATTCGCAGATGAGCTCGAGCGAGTAATCCGGATACTTGGCGGCGGCAATTTCGAGCGCCAGAGGAATCCCGTCCAGGAAGCGGCAAATTTCGCTGACCCGCAGCGCATTTTCGTCAGTAATTTCAAAGCCATCCTCATTCGACTGCGCGCGGGCTTTGAACAGTCGCACCGCTTCGGCGGTCGCAATCTCCTCCGACGTGTGAGCCTCCCTTCCCGGCAGGCCCAGTGGTCCCACCGGCCAAAGCTTCTCGCCGCCTACATTGAGCTTAACACGGCTCGTGGCCAGCACGCGCACTTTTGCTCCTTTCGCAATGATCTCGGTGATGACCGCCGCAGACGACTCCACCAAATGCTCGCAGTTATCCAGCACCAGCAGCGCCTGGCGCGAGGAAAGGTATTCGCTCAAGATATCCGTGGGCGGCTTCTCTTGTTGCTCTTTCAGGCCAAGCGCCTTGGCGATTTCGCCCGGGAGCAGATTCGGATCTTTCAGCGCTGCCAGCTCCACCTGCCAGCATCCATCCGGATACTGGGCCTCGGAGCGACTTCTAATTTCCTCCGCTAGGCGGCTCTTCCCCGAGCCGCCTGCTCCCAGCAAGGTGACGAGGGAAAACTCTCCAAGCAACTCCGAGACGCGTCTTAGATCCACTTCGCGCCCAATAAAAGAGGTGGGAGTGCGACGCCCAAAGGCCTTCTGCGCCACAGCCTCGGCAGCTTCGGGCGCCAGCGCGGGGGCGTTGTTTCCGAGTCTGTTTTGGAGTAAAGACAGACGCTCCAGAAGGAGGTCGGCGCATTCGGCCACACTCTT
>JBAVML010000509.1:0-5490 GCA_049690035.1 Chthoniobacteraceae bacterium | reverse complement strand
GGCCGACGGCGATCACTGCGTCGATCCGTTCGCGCGCGGCGACTTCCCCGACGCTGCGGTGACCGCGCTCCGCTTCGGTGCCGAGCTCGCCCATCGCGCCGAGCACGGCGATGCGCCGGCCGGTCGCCGGCAGAGTCGCGAGCGTGCGGAGAGCCGCGGCCATCGAGTCGGGATTCGCGTTGTAAGTGTCGTCGAGAATCTGGATGCCGCGCACGGACTTCTGCTCGAGTCGGCCTTTGGTAAGCTTGAGTTTGCTGATCCCCGCGGCGCATTCCTCCAGCGAAAGCCCGAAGACGCGACCGGCGGCGGCGGCGAGCACGGCGTTGCGCACCATGTGTTCGCCGGGTACTGGGAGATGTGCGGAGACGGATTGTTCGTCGGCGGAAAGTTGGAAGCGCGTGCCGGTGGCGTCGGGTTGCAGTTCCGAAGCGCGGATGTCGCCGCGATCGATCCCGGCGAAGATGGCGTCCGCCTTGGTGCGCGCGGCGATGGATTCGGAGAAGGAATCTTCGGCGCTGAGAATCACGGTGCCAGTCGGCGCGAGCGCCTCGGCGAGCATGCCCTTCTCCTGCGCGATCGCTTCGCGCGTGCCCATGAACTCAATGTGCGCGATGCCGACATTCGTAATGATCGCCACGTCCGGCGCGGCGAGTGCGGCGAGCGGCGCGATCTCGCCGGGATGGTTCATGCCCATCTCGAAGATGCCGACTTGATCGCTGCTCTTCGCGCGCAGCATGGTCAGCGGGAGCCCGATGTGGTTGTTGAAATTGCCCTCGGTCTTCGTGACTTGCAGGCGCTCTCCGAGCACGGCCGCGGTGAGATCTTTGGTGCTCGTTTTGCCGTTGCTGCCGGTGATGCCGACGACTTGCAGGCTGAGCGTGCGGCGGTAGTTCGCGGAAAGACGCTGAAGCGCGATGAGGGTGTTCGGAACCTTGATCACGCCGAAACTGGATGGCAGGCCGGAGGGAATATCCTGCACCAAAGCGGCGGCCGCGCCGAGGCGCGCGGCCTCGGCGACGAAGCTGTGCGCGTCGAATTTTTCTCCGCGGAGCGCAACGAAAAGATCGCCGGCTTTGAGCGCGCGCGAATCGGTGCAGACATTCGCGATGCACGCCGCCGGATCGCCGCCCGCGAGCGCGCCGCCGCTCCAGCGCGCGATCGTTTCGAGATTGGTCGCGTCCATGCGTTTAGGCGGGATCGACACGTTTCCCCTCCAGTGCTTCGCGCGCGACCGCGGTGTCGTCGAACGGCGAGGTGTGATCGGCAAATTCCTGGTAAGTCTCGTGACCCTTGCCCGCGATGAGAATGATGTCCCGCGGCTGCGCTATCGCGATGGCTTTGAAGATTGCTTCGCGGCGGTCAGGGATGACTTCGTAGTTCCCGCGCTTCATGCCGGGCTTGATGTCGTCGATGATGGCGAGCGGGTCTTCCTTCCGCGGATTGTCGCTCGTCACGATCGCAAAGTCCGCGTGCTGATCGACAACCGCGCCCATCCGCGGGCGCTTGGTTTTATCCCGGCTCCCGCCGCAGCCGAAGACGACGATGACGCGCGCGGGATTCAATTCGCGGCAAGTTTTGATCACGTTGAGCAGCGCGTCGTCAGTGTGTGCGTAGTCCACGAAGACGCGGAACTGCCGCTGCGCCGGCACGGCTTCGAGGCGACCGGGGACGGAAGTCGCATTGGCGAGGCTGAGCACCGCGGCGCGGACTTCGACGCCCATCGCGGACGCGCCGGCAATCGCGGCGAGCGAGTTGTAAACGTTGAATTGGCCGATGAGCGGCAGGCGCACGAGATAGCTGCGGCCGAGTGCGTCGAGCTGGTAGCTCGTGCCGTTGAAATCAATGCGCACATTGCTCGCGCGGAAGTCGGCGAGCGCGCCGACTCCGTAGGTGATGACTGGGATCTCGTTCTTGAATCGGTTGACGAGTTGCGCGCCGAAGCGGTCGTCGAGATTGATCACCGCCTTCCCCTTCTTTCTCTGCTTCGCGAGTCCGCTGAAGAGCAGGGCTTTCGCCTCGAAATAAGCCTCCATCGTCTTATGAAAATCGAGATGGTCTTGCGTGAGATTGGTGAAGATCGCCGCGTCGAACTCGACCCCGCGCACGCGCGCCTGCACGAGGGCATGCGAGCTGACTTCCATGGCCACCGCTTTGCAACCGGCGGAGCGCATTTGCCAGAGCAGGTCCTGCACATCGAGCGACTCGGGCGTGGTGCGTGCGGCGGGCAGAATCCGCTCGCCGACTTCGTAGCGCACCGTGCCGAGCAGGCCGCAGCGGAGGAGCACGGATTCGCAGACGTGTTTGAGCAGGAAGGCGGTTGTGGTTTTTCCGTTGGTGCCCGTGACGCCGCCGACTTTCAGATGCTTCGCCGGATGCTGGAAAAAGTTCGCGCCAAGATCGGCCAATGCCTCGCGCGCATTCGGAACAACGATGATCGTCGCGCGGCTCTTGGCTTGGCCGGATTCCGTGACGATTGCTTCAGCGCCAGCGGCGATTGCGTTGTCGATAAAGATCGAGCCATCGACCTTCTCGCCTTTCATCGCCACGAAGACGCAGCCGGGCTTCACCTTGCGCGAGTCGTAGGCGATCGAAGTGATCTCGCGATCGAGCGAACCATCCACGCTGACGCGCGCGACGTTGTTGAGCAGGGCCTCGAGTTTCATTGGTCGCGGAGTTTCGAAGCGTCGAGCGCGACGGTGGTGCCATCGGGCAGTTCGACTTTAGTGGGCTTGAGACCGAGGTAACGTGCAGCGCGCTCGCCGATTTTCGCGAAGACGGGCGCGGCGACGAGACCCCCGTAATTCTCGCCGTGTTTGGCCTGCGCTTCGTCGAGCATGACCAGCGCGACAAAGGCCGGGTCTTTCGCCGGCATGTAGCCGACAAAGGAAACCACGTATTTTTCGTGAGTCATTTTGCCGTTCTCGTCGGGCTTCTGCGCGGTGCCGGTTTTCCCGGCGACATCGTATCCCGGCACCGCGGCGAGCGCGGCCGTGCCTTTCTTGCTGACCACGCGCATCAGCGCATCGCGCACCGCTTCACAGGCTTTTTGCGAAGCCACGCGCCGAACTTCCTGCGGCGGAAATTGCGAGATCGTCCGCCCTTCGTCATCGACGATTTCGCTGACGATCTGAGGCAGCATGAGCGTTCCGCCGTTCGCGACCGCGCACGTCGCCGCGACGATTTGCAGCGGAGTCGCGGCGACTTCCTGGCCCATTGGCAAACGAGTCAGGGAGATCTTCGACCACAGATGCGGCGGGTGCAGGATGCCGCCGATCTCACCAGGCAGCGCGACGCCGGTGCGTTCGCCGAAGCCGAACTTGCGGGCGTATTCGTAGAAGCGCTGGTCGCCGAGTTGCGCGGCGAGTTTGCCGACACCGATGTTGCTCGAATGCACGAGGATGTCCTCCACGCTGAGGTCGGAATACGGATGGTGGTCGTGCAGCTTGCACCACTCCCAGTAGCCGTTTTCGCAGAAGATCATCGTGTCCGCACGTACGATACGCTCGGTCAGCGCGGCGGCGGTCGTGACGATTTTGAAGGTGCTGCCGGGTTCGACGATGTCGGTGATCGCGCGATTGCGGCGGTGATCTTCCGGCACGCCGGATTGTTCGTTCAGATCGAAGTTCGGCCGCGTGGACATCGCGAGAATTTCGCCGGTCTGCGGCTTCATCAGGATCACGGTCGCGCTCTTCGGGCGGTACTGCTTCACTGCGGCAGTTAGTTCCTGTTCGACGATGTTTTGCAGCCCCATGTCGATGGTCAGCTTCACGTTGCAGCCGTTGCGCGCGTCGCGCTCCTGTCCGCGGTACGGGACGATTTCTCGGCCGGTGCGGTCGCGCTCGATGAAGCGGAAGCCGTCGTTGCCGCGGAGGTATTGCTCCATCGTGCGCTCCACTCCGTCCATGCCCATGTTTTCGCCATTGGTGAAGCCGAGCACGTGGCAGAGCAGCGAGCCGTTCGGATAGGTGCGAATGAAATCCTGCTCGAAGCGGATCGCCTCCGGATTGGCGATCACGCCTTTCGATTTCGCCGCGAGTGCGATCTGGCCGAGCTGCGTGGCCGCGGTTTCCGGCACGTCTTTTTTCAAGACGATGTAGCGGCGAGGCTCGAGTTTGCCGGTGACCTTGGATTTCACCATGCTGCTGAGTTTGCCGCTGATCACTTTTTCAGGAACGCCGAGCGGGCCGGCGATCAGCGCAGCAAAGGCGTCGCGATCCTTGATCAGCGAAGCATCGGCGACGACGGTCTTGACCGGTTCGTTCTGCGCGAGCGGTTCGCCGTGGATGTCCTGGATGATTCCCCGCCGCGCGTAGATGACCTGCTTGTTAATGTGTTTGTTCGCGGCCTCCGTCGTGAACTCCTCTGCCATCGCGACCTGGACCTGAATGAGGCGAAACGAGAACAGCGTGAAAACGCCGGCCAGTCCAAAGCAGGTAATCAGCGCCCGCGATCTGGCCGAGGTCTTCATTTGCGAGACCTTTCGTTGGAGACGGCGCGCAGTTCGTTCGCAGGTTTGCTGCCTGCCGCACCATGAACCGTGACGATGCGATCGTCGGTGATCTTCGATAGTTTGATGAAACCGGTGTCGAAGCGGTCCTGCAGCGCCTTGGTGGAAGAAAGTTGCGCGATGTGGGCGCGTGCGACTTCGTTCTTGTTGCGCAGTTCGACGAGTTCGTGCTCGAGGTTCTTGATGCTCGACCCGGTGGTGTGGAGCTGGTTCTTGCACCAGACGTAGCCGACGCCCGAGCCGCCGACGAAGATGGCCATCACCACCCAGGTAACGAAGGAAGCGATGGGGACGGCGTTGGCGTGGCGGCGTTTATTGACGGACATAGGGGATCCTTTCTACGACGCGAAGCTTCGCGCTGCGCGAGCGCGGGTTCGCGCGCTGCTCGGCTTCGCTGGCGATGGTGGGTTTGTTGGTGATGCGCTTGAAAATGCAGAGCGGGTTGGGCCGTGCTTCCGGCCACTCGGGGCGGTCGATGGTCGGCGTCGAGTGTTCCTTGAAGAAGGTCTTCACGATCCGGTCTTCGAGTGAGTGGAAGGTCAGCACGGCGAAGCGGCCGCCCGGCGCGAGCCGCGTGGAGAGCGTTGCGAGCGCCTCCTCGAGCACTTCTAGTTCGCGATTCACGGCGATGCGGAGTCCTTGGAAAATGCGCGTCGCCGGATGGGCGCGACCGTGGCGTGGGATCACGGCCTCGATCGCCTGGGCGAGTTGGAGCGTCGTGGTGAACGGTTGCACCATGCGCTCGCGAACGAGCTTGGCAGCGACTTTCCGGGCGGCCGGCTCTTCGCCGAGGGTGCGAAAAATTCTTTCGAGTTGTTCGCCTGACATCGTGTTCACGAGGTCCGCGGCAGTGATCGGACCGGCGGGATCCATCCGCATATCGAGGGGGCCGTCTTTCATGAAACTGAAGCCGCGCTCCGGCGCGTCGAGCTGGCGCGAAGACACGCCGAGATCGAGCAGCACGCCATCGACGTGGCCAATGC
>JBAVML010000508.1:0-3834 GCA_049690035.1 Chthoniobacteraceae bacterium | reverse complement strand
GCGCTCCCGCTCGCCACGTTGAGGTCCACCGCCTTCGCCGCCGGTTCGTCGCCGACGCGCCAGAAGACCAGCTCCGGGGCGATCGTGAGCGTTTCCTCGATCCAGCAGCGCAGCTCGAGCGCCACCTGGCGGCCATCGTCGGTGCTGACGCTGATGGTCTTGTGCTGTTCGCCGCGGCGTCCGCCGAAGGTGAACTTCGCCTCGATGGCGCCGCTTTCGCCGGGACCGATTTTTCGCTTCTCCAAGCGAGTCGTCGTGCAGCCGCACGAGCTGGCGACGCGGGTGATTTCCACCGGCTTCGCGCCGGTATTTTTGAAGGCAAATTTGGCGATTACTTCGTTGTCCTCCGGCGCCCGGTGAAACTCCTGCAGTGGATTTTCCCACGCAAGTTCTGCGGTCGCCCTTGATGCCGCGCCTAGTGCGAGAAGGAGCAGCAGCGATCGGAACATGGCGCAGGCTTAGCAGCGCGGACGATCGGCTGACAAGCGGGTCGTATCGCTCCGCCTCACACGTTCCGCGGCGCGTTCGCGCTCAAAGGTTGACAGCCCGAATGGTCCCTTTCACAAAGGTCAAATGAAGGCCTGCCTCCGCATTCTCGGTTTGATTCTATCTCTCACGCTTGGCGCCCGCGCCGCGATCACCATCCCCGGAGCCAACAACGGCACCGATGGAGTCCTCAACGTCACCACCGACATCGTCATCGACCTCTCGCAGGCAGTGGCCGGAGCTTGGGACGCCGACAACACCGCGAACGCTGGCAAGGGCATTTACGATGCGTCGAAGTGGGCGGTGGTATTCAAGTATTCCAGCGTCACGGTCGCGGCGGGAAAGACCGTGACCTTCACGAACCACCCAAGCCGAGCGCCGGTCGTGTGGCTGGTGAGTGGGAACGTGACGATCGATGGGACGGTGAGTTTGAATGGAGGGAGCGGTGGCAACCGCCCGGCGCCGCCGGTTTTGGCTGAGCCCGGCCCGGGTGGGTTTCGTGGAGGCGCTGGATACTATGAAGTGGGATCCGGCCTCTACGGCGCGGCTGGTTTTGGCGTCGGGGGAGGGTTGCGCCAAAACAACGGTACCAACGGCGATGGCTATGGCGGAAGCTACGGGACGCAGGGAAGCAATGGGCCCGCGACCTATGGGAATCCATCGCTCATTCCGTTGCTTGGAGGCTCCGGTGGTTCTGGCGCGGCCTACTATCCGGCGGGCGGCGCTGGTGGCGGTGCGATCTTGATCGCGACTGCCAACGCTCTTTCAATTTCCGGGACGATCCGTGCGAACGGCGGCAATGCCGGGAATCCGAACAACTACACCGCAGGCGGTGGGAGTGGAGGTGGGATTCGCCTGATTGCGGATACCTTCGCCGGTGCTGGAACCCTCCAGGCGCTCGGCGGTGCGAATGGATTCGCTGGTGGTTTGGGCCGCATTCGGATTGAGCGTGTGACGAATACGGCAACCGCTGCTGTGACCCCGGACCCCAGTCTCGTTCCGCTCACCGCTGGCGACACCGCCTTGCTCTGGCCGCCTGTCGGCGCCCCGGAGGTCAAAATTCTTTCCATCGGAGGCACGGCAGCTCCCACAGATCCGCGCGCGAGCTTCGGGAGCGCGGGTGCGGACGTGGCGTTGCCCGAGGCCGCAACGACGCAGGTGCTCATCGAGACCACCAATGTCGAGCAGGCCGCTCAGGTGCAGGTGCGCGTGGCTCCCCGCGCGAACGCGAATGCCACGGTGGTCAATGCAACCGTCTCAACGGTCATCAGCCCAACCGTCGTGCAGTGGACAGCGACCCTTCCGGTCAACGTGGGCTACTCCGCGGTGCAGGTGAAGGTCGTGCGTCCGTAAGGCGTCGGCATTTCCCCGCGCATACTCCACTCCCGACCGGCTTCTTCGAGGCATGAGAACTTCTCATCGCGTGCTCGCCCTTGTGGCGGCGGCTATGAGCCTCTGCGCGCCCCGCGCCTTTTCGCAAGGCACGGTGCTCGTGAAGGAAATCGTGTCGCGCGAGTATTCGATCGGGGTGGGGGGCATCGAGAGCGTCCCGGTGAAGCAGGTGGCGTCCCGAGAGGTCTCGATCTTCGTCGAGAATGGGAGGGTCAATTCTCCCCAGATCATTTCCCGGGAGTACGACCTCGTGAACGTCACCACCGCACCGCCGGCAGCGGTGACCGGCCTCACCGCCAGCGCCTCGCCGACGGGGGACGTGGCGACGCTCGACTGGAGCGCTTACAATCAGTGGGCAATCGGGGACATCGTCCGGTTCGACATCTATCTGTCGGACACCGGCCCGATTAACGATGTCACCGGACTCACGCCGTTCCGGAGCGTGGGTGGCGGCACGAGTTCGCTAGTGCTTTCCGGGCTGACGCCACTCCAAGATCACTTCTTCGCCATCGTCGCCGTGGACGGGCTGGGTCATTTTCTCCCGGCGGTGAATTATGCGGCGGCCTACGTTCTCTCCCCGCAGGTGATCTCGCGCGAGGTCTCACTTTCCATCAGCAGTGAATCGACACCGCCGTACAAGCAGGTGATCTCGCGCGAGGTCGATGTCTTGATGGTGTCGCCGGCCGCGCCGCCGGCGATCGTGAATGCGACGGTCGCGAGCAGCCCGGCAGGCGATTCGGCGACGCTTGATTGGAGTGGCTACAATCAATGGGCGGTGGGCGATATCGTGCGCTTCGACATTTACCTTTCGGACAGCGGCCCGTTCTCCAACGTGACTGGCCTGACGCCCTACGCGACGGTCGGTGGCGGAGCGACTTCCCTGACGCTCACCGGGCTGATGCCGGGACGTGATCACTACTTTGCAATCGTGGCCGTGGATGGGCTCGGACATTTCACTCCCGCGGTGAACTACGCCGCGGCCTACGTGCTCACGCCGCAGGTCGTCTCGCGCGAGGTGTCGCTCTCGATCGGCGGTGAACCGGTGCCGCCGTACAAACAGGTCGTCTCGCGGGAGATGTCGGTGGTCGTGCCCGATGCGGCGGTGCCCGCGCCGGTGACCGGTCTGGGTAGCGGATTTTTTGCCAGCACTTCCACCGCGAAATTCGGCGCGGTGGATCTCGACTGGACGAGCTATAACGAACTCGCGCAGCGCGACGTGGCCTTCTATCGCATTTACGTCGGCAACAATTTCTTCGACACGGTCAATGGGCTCACGCCCTTCGACGTCGTGCAGACCGGCCAGTTGCGGCACACGGTCAGCGGCTTGAACGGCAACGGCATCTATCACTTCGCGGTGGTCGCCGTGGATGCGCTCGGCGGGTTCGATCCGGTGGTGCGGTCGTTCTCGGCGCAGGCTTCGATTTCGAGCGTGGGCGAGGTGGTGAATCTCGCCGGCACGAGCACGGCCAACTCGATTCTTTTCACCTGGGCGCCGCCGACCGATGGCGGTGCGTTCCTCCAGGGCTACCGCGTTTATTTTGCCGGCTCGAATGTTCCGGTCGTTCTGCCGCCGGGTGCGACCTCGTATCAGGCGACGGGCCTGCAACCGGCGACGGGATATTCCGTCCGGGTCACGACGATCGATCCGTTTGGAGGTGAAAGTGGCGGCGTGTCGCTGCTCGGCGCAACGCTGCTGCCGAATCCGGGCGGGATCGATCTCACCGCGCGCAATGGCGAGGTGGTGATGACGTGGAATGTTGCGCAGCCCTCGGCGCTCGTTTCCTTTTACGAAGTGTATCGCAGCAATGCGGCCTTCACGAACATCGCCTCCGCGACGAAGATCGCCGCCGGTCCCGCGACCGAGGCGACGCTCGGTTCGTTCGCGGCGGTTTCGGGAAAACACTACGCGGTGGTGACGGTGAATGTGCTCGGGAGCAGCAACCCGGTGGTCGCCTC
>JBAVML010000507.1:0-46794 GCA_049690035.1 Chthoniobacteraceae bacterium | reverse complement strand
CACTAAAGGCATAGGTGTAACCGAACAAAGGATTCGGTGGAGAGTAGCGGGGGCTACCCAACGCCGCAGTATAGTTCACACGCCAGCCTATGCCGTAGACCACGTAGCCACTTTGCTCGCCGGAAATCACGCCACTTCCGTTGGATTGCATTACTACGGTAATTCTTACCGTTGGATCGCTGTAGCCGTCTAAGATGTAGCAGTCGGTTGACTGCCATTGCAAACTACCTGCCGCATCCACAAAGTAATTCCTAACCGAAGTCGTTCCCCGGTAGGAGATCCCGTTTATCGCACGAGCATCTGACGAAATGTCGATAGTCTGCGTGGGTTCGATGAACGTCCCGCCGCTTAGAAAGCCGGCGGACCCATTCACCACTCCAGCCGCGGCGGAGTTCGGCCCCGTAGCGTCGAAATAGGCTACAACAACGGTTTCGTTTTCTACAGTCGCATAGCAGTTGTAGCGATCCCGGCGGAAACCATTGGTTTCATCGCTCTCCTCTTGGGACCAATAATAGACATTCGGCGCAATCGAAACTTCGTCTCCCCACAGAGGAGAGATTGGGACGCCTGCCTGACCGTGAGATGCAAGCCAAAGAAGGGAGACAATGATGACGGCGACAAACTGTATGTTCGAAAGCGAAACGCGGGGAGCGCGTTTCGAGGGAACCACATTTGGGACGGTCAGAGAATGGGATAATTTTCGGACCATACAGCCGAGATCCCAAGAGCCAAGAATCGCGCATTTCGCTATTAGTAATTCATACATAGGACCTATAATTATAGAAACAATCATTGGGTTTGGAGCCGCTTATCATCCGAGCCCCGTGCAAGCACCCCTTACTGTATAGCAACCGAATAGTTGAACTGGGAGTGGGGGGAACACTCATGAGGCGATTGATGGAAGAATCGCTTACAACCTTCAAGCACAAACGCGTAGATTCGCACGATTCTCCGTAAATCCTTTGTTGGTCGACGGTTCGAAGCTGAAGATACCAGCTGCCAAATTGAAGGTTCGGACTTTAAACGTGGGTCGGGCAGGCGGTCGCCGGAAGCAAAAACCAGAAATAGAAATCTCCACGGATGCACGAACCATTTGCTTCCCGTAATCCCGATGTTGCATCGTATCTTATCACTTCAGTACGCCCGATGCCCGATGCACGCCACATTCCGACTAAACCGCAAGAAGCTTGTTTTTCGGGATGGAGTGCCGAATCGATTTCCAGTCGCAGTGCGCCAATCACACCAGAAAATCAACGGGAGTACCCCGTTTGAAGATCTGAGAACCGGTCAGAATTTCACAATCGCAGATCGCCTCAGTGGAAGAGGGAAAATCTCCAGAATGCGGTAAATCCGTCGGTTTTTCTACGGTCATCTTCTACGGTTGCGGCGATTTTCGGCGGAAAACGGTGCAAGCCCTTGCAAACCCGAATGTCTTTCGAACCAAGTATTTGTCAGCTTTCCCAGTCGAGATGCAAAGCCATGAAAAGCTGCGCAAACGGCTATCAAAGAATTGAAAATCCGTCCCTCGTTCAGCGTTCCAACAGCGCCGCGTACAAATCGCGCACCTGCCGCGCGATCGAGCTCCACGAAAATATTTCCTCCGCACGGCGCCGGCCTGCTTTGCCAAAGGATTCGCGCTTGGCCGGGTCGGCCATGAGCTGATTGATCCGCTCCGCAAGATCGCGCGCGTAGATCTCGGGATGCGTGGCTTCGAAAGGGCTCTCGGTCATTTGATGCAACGGCACCAGATAGCCGGTCTCGCCTTCGACCACGACTTCCTTGATTCCACCGACCGCGCTGGCGACGACGGCGGTTTCGCAGGCCATGGCTTCGAGATTGATGATGCCGAAGGGCTCGTAGATCGAGGGGCAGCAAAAGACCGCAGCGTGCGAGTAGAGCTCGATTTTCTCGGGGTTGGTCACCATCTGCTCGATCCAGATCACGTCGGAGCGGCCCACCTTTGCGGCATTCACCGCCGCCTGCATTTCCGCGGCGATCTCCGGCGTATCCGGCGCCCCGGCGCAGAGCACCACCTGGAAGCCGGGATCCATATACTGGATGGCCCGCGCGAGGTGCACGATCCCCTTTTGCCGCGTGATGCGGCCCACGAAGAGCACGTACGGGCGGGTCGGATCGACGCCATATTTTTCGAGCGCGCCGATGGTCGTGACCGGTTGATATTCGTCGAGGTCGATTCCGTTGTAGATCACGTGGACGCGCTCGGACGGCACATTGAAAAAACGCAGGATGTCGATCTTCGTCTCGTGCGACACCGCGACGACGGCGTCGGCCATTTCGATCGCGGTCTTTTCCACCCAGCGGGAAAAATCGTAGCCGCCGCCGAGCTGCTCGCGCTTCCACGGTCGCAGCGGCTCGAGCGAATGCACGGTGAGCACCATCGGGATGCCGTAGTTCAGCTTGGCCATGATGCCGCCGAAGTGCGTGTACCACGTGTGCAGATGCACGATGTCCGCGTCGATGTTCGTGGTGTTCCAATCCAGGCTGCGCTGGATCGATCCGAAAACGGAATGGAGCTGCTTCGGCGCGGTGTAGCCCGAAGTGTCGAGCCCGTATCCGGTCGCCTTGAGCGAGGTCAGATCCAGGCGCGCCTCGAGCATTTCCTTCCCGTAGCAGCGCACCTCCACGTCCATTAGCTTGGCCAGTTCGCGACTGAGGTAATCGACGTGGACGCCCGCGCCTCCGTAGATGGTGGGAGGGTATTCGTTGGTGAGGAAAAGGGATTTCATGCGAATGCCGGCGTCGTGTCCGCGCGGAGAGCCCCTCTCTAGCGCAGCAACGGCTGGGCTCCAAAGTCCAATTTAGAAAGAATGTAGAACGGCGGTCGCCACTGCCGCGCACGGGCGGCAGCCTCGAGCTCGCGATCCGAGCACCGCGACGCCGTCGCCGAGCACTTGATCACGGGGCCGTCACGGCGTTCGGGCCGGGTAACGAATCGTGCTCGTCCGAACTGGCGGCGGCAGATGTGGCAATGGCTGCCACACGTCATGTCTTTTGCCAGCCTCCGCTCCCACCGTTTTCAATCGGCGAAGTTCTCTTCCCCAAAAAAACCAGTGGCGCTGTCTCTCGCGGCCTTCCTCCGTCGGCGCCACCTCACCTTGTCCGATCATGACACCCTTTTCCCGAGTAATCCGCGACGCTAGCGATGTAATGGTGCAACGCGCGGCGCTGCTGGCAAAACCCGATGATTTTTTTCGGCCGTTCTTTGGCGGCCGTTTGCCAACGGTCGAGGAGAAATTGGCGCGCGTGGAGCAGGCCATCCTCGACGCTACGTTGCTTCAGGTCTTTCAAAACGACACCTATTGGGTGGCGGTGGGTCACTGTCCGCCCTTTATCCGCCTCACGATCAAACGCCACGACGGAATGCCTTACGAACAGTGGAGGGATTTGCAGACGATCAAGAATGAATTGGTCGGCCCCGAGTATGAAGCAGTCGAACTTTTCCCGGCAGAAAGCCGTCTGATCGATACCAGCAACGAGTATCATCTGTGGGTCCACGCCGATCCCAACTATCGCTTTCCGCTCGGCTTTCAAACCTCTCGCGTCGTCTATGACAAATCGCCGTTGGAGTTCGCTGACGCCACCTTCCAAGGCCAGCGCGCAATGGCCGAACAGGTTGCCTGAACTGCACTCACGCCACTCTCGGGGACGCCAATACCCGGGCGGATTGCATCGTGCGCGGGCGCTCCCTTAGGATGTCCGGCGTGAAGTTGACCGGACTCTTTCGCGCTCAGCCGAAGGCGGCCACCGCCTTGGAAGCATTCGTGCTGGCTGTGGCCATCGGTTATATCGACTACATCACGGGGTGGGAGACGAGCTTGTTTATCTTTTACGCCGTCCCGATCTTCTTCGTCACCTGGTATGGTGACCGCCGCTCGGGAATCGTATTTGCGATCCTTTGCGGCGCCATCTGGTTCGTGGCCAACTACGAAACCCAACCCTACCACACGCCGGAAGGCTACGCCTGGGCGACGGTCAATCGTGCCATCTATTTCGCTTTCGTCGCCTTCGGCAGCACGGCGATGCGGCTTCAGCGGGAGGAAGCTCGCGCCAGGATCGAAGCAATGACCCGGACTCGCGAGCTCGAACAGGAACTCGTGCGGGCCAGCGAGCGCGAACAGATGCGGATCGGCCAGGATTTGCACGATGGCGTCTGCCAAAGCCTCGCGGCGATCGATTGCGCGACGCAATGTCTGAAGACGGAGTTGGAAAGCGCGAGGCTGCCACATGCATCGAGTGCGGCAGTCATTCAGAAAATGCTCCGGGATACCGTGGTCGAAGCCCGCAGTCTCGCGCGTGGCTTGTTTCCCGTGCAGATGGAAAGCCACGGCCTGCCGGCCGCGCTCCAGGATTTGGTCGCCACGACCAATCAGCTTCGTCACACGTCAGTTAGTTTCGCAGCCACCGGCGACATCCGGGTCGAAAACCGGGAAACGGCCATCCACCTCTATCGCATCGCACAGGAAGCGCTGAGCAACGCGGTCCGGCACGGCCACGCGAACCATATCACCGTCTCGTTGACAGAAGATCATCGCCACCTGGTCATGACCATCGATGACGATGGACGCGGGATCTCGGCGACCAATGAAGTGGCGAACGGAATGGGCCTGCGCACGATGCGCTATCGTGCGCAGGTCATCGATGCCACCTTGGATGTAATCTCGAAACCCTCTGGCGGCACGTCGATCCGCTGCGCGCTTACCCTTCCTTCATGAATCCACTTAGCCATCCAATTAAAGTCGTCCTCGTGGAGGATCATCGGATGTTTCGCGAATGGCTCGGACACATGATCTCAGCCGCAAATGATTTCACCGTGGTTGGTGAGACAGATAACATTGCGGACGCCCTGACGATGCTCGAGAAGCTACGCCCTGACATCGCCATCGTGGACCTAACTCTGCGCGGCTCGAGCGGGCTCGAATTAATCAAGAATCTAAAGGCACAGGATCTCGCTATTCCCGTCCTCGTGCTCTCCATGCACGAGGACGAGCTCTACGCCGAGCGCGTCCTCCGGGCGGGAGCAAAAGGTTACATTAGCAAGAACGAAGCTTCATCAACGGTAGCCACCGCGATTCGGAGGGTTCTCAGCGGAGAAATCTATCTAAATGAAAAAATAACCTCGAAAATGCTAAGCTCGATGACGCGGCGCTCCCCCCACCCCGCGTCCGGCATGGAACTCCTCGCCGACCGGGAACTGGAGGTCTTCCAACTCATTGGGAAAGGATTCAACATGCCGAAAATCGCCGAGCAATTGCGCCTCGGCGAGACCACGGTGGGCACTTACCGCGCGCGCATCAAAGAAAAGCTGCAAATCAAAACCTCCGCCGAACTCTATGCCCACGCGGCACGCTGGATTCAAGAGCACGGCGGATAGCGCCCGGCTGTGGCAGCCATAACCTCAAGCAGGAGGGGATAAGATCTACCTACCGCCCATTTTTTCGCCACAGCGAAGTGGCAACCTCAGCGTCGCCCAGTGACTTTTGCGGGTGAAACGCCTTCTCGCGTTAACTGCATTCATTCCTACGAGAAACATGAATGCAGTTCCACCCCCCATGAAACCACTGGTCCGAGTCCCGCGCGAAGCGGCTACGGCGATGATCCAACGCAGCGGACTCCTCGCCAAGCCCTGCGAATTCTTTAGCCAATTCTTCGAAGGACGGGTGCCGACGGTGGCGGAAAAACTCTTTTGGATCGAATCGGCCCTCCTACAGATGACGTCGCTGCAGATTTTCGAAAATGACCTCTACTCGGTCGAGATGGCGAACGAGCCCCCATTCATCCTCCTGTCGATCACTCGTCACGACGGGGGGCCTTGCAAGGAATGGAAACACCTTCAGCTGATCAAGAATCAACTGGTCGGCCCTGAGCACGAGGCCGTGGAACTCTTTCCCGCCGAGAGCCGTCTGATTGACACTGGCAATGAATATCACATGTGGGTTCATTCCGATCCTAACTATCGTTTCTCCGTGGGCTGGAAAACCCGCCGGTGCGTATTCGAAAAGCCAGTGTCCGTCCCAAACCATGGATTCGATGGGATCGCCGTCCAAAGCGATTCCGCAGCCGCGATGCACCAAGCCGCGTAGGCCTTGCCACGCCACTTTGGCCGGGGGATCCCACTGGAACGAGTCGCACTCCTACATCCCGGCTCCAGGCCGGAGTCCATCAAGCGATGATCTCCGTCACGACGCGTCCGCCTTGATTGTCGGTGAGCGAAACGTCGGCACCGTTGCGCTTGAAGGTCAGCTTGGTGTGATCGATGCCGAAGAGGTGGAGCAGCGTGGCGTGGTAGTCGTGATGATTGACGATGTCCTTCACGGCCTTGTGACCGAATTCATCGGTCTCGCCGAAGGCCATGCCGCCTTTGAGGCCACCGCCAGCGAGCCACATGGTGAATCCGTGCGTGTTGTGATCGCGGCCTGCCTTGGCGGGACCTTGATCGTATTGGATGACCGGCAGTCGTCCCATTTCGCCTCCCCAGTGGACGAGCGTGGTGTCGAGCAGGCCGCGCGATTTCAAATCTGTGACCAGCGCCGATGATCCTTTATCCACGTACTTGCACGCCGCGGGCAGTCCGGTGCGGATGCTCATGTGGTGGTCCCAGCTTTGATTCGCGGTGAAAAGCTGGACGAAACGCACGCCGCGCTCGACGAGCCGTCGCGCGATGAGGCAACGCGCGCCGAACTCCGCCGAGGCCGGGTCGTCGAGGCCGTAGAGCTTCCTCGTCGCCTCGCTCTCGCCGGTGATGTCGAGCGCCTCCTTGGCCGAAGTCTGAAGCTTGCCCGCGAGTTCGTAGCTCTGGATGCGCGCCTCGAGATCGGTCTCGCCGGGATGCTGCGCGAGATGTTCCCGGTTCAGCTTTTCGAGGAAGCCGAGGTAATTGGTTTGCGCCTCGCCACGCAGGAACGGTGCGGGATCGAGGTTCGGCATGCGCGGCTCTTTCGGGCGAATCGCGGTCGCCTGATAAACCGAGGGCAGCCAGCCGTTCGACCAATTTTCCACCCCAAGCACCGGCAGCCCGCGCGCGTCGGCCAGCGCGACGTAGGCCGGCAGCTCCTGTGACTCCGAGCCGAGCGCGTAAGTCAGCCAGCTCCCGATCGTCGGGCGTCCGCCGAGGATGCGCCCATTTTGCAGCGCGTAAATGGACTGCCCGTGATTGTTCACGCCAGTCTGCATGCCGCGCATGACCACCACGTCGTCCACGATGCCGGCAAAACCGGGTAGCAGCTCGCTCACGTCCGCGCCGCACTGGCCGTGCTTTTGAAATTTCCACGGGCTGCCCATCACGGTCGTGCTGGCATGCGCGGAGTCGTCGTATTTCACCTCGCCCGGGAATTTCTTGCCGTCGAGTCTGTCGAGCTCGGGCTTGGGATCGAAGAGGTCGATGTGGCTCGGCCCGCCCTGCATGAACATGGAGATCATCGCCTTCGCCTTCGGCGCAAACTGCGGCTTCTTGGGGAGCAAATCGTAATGCTGCGAGGCGACGTCGATCGGCTTGGCCAGCGCGCCATCCTGGCGGAGCAGCCACGCGAGCCCGAAGGCACCGAGGCCGTAGCTCCCGCGGGAAACGAAATGACGGCGGCTGCAACAGCCGTAGGGATTAGTCGGCATAGAGAAAATGATTCGAGGTGAGCAGCGCCTGGCAGAAGGTCGCGAGTGCCTGCGCAGGCGGCTCCGCCATCAGCGCCTCCTTGCCTTTTGGCGGCGCGACGAACTTCACCGGGTTCGCTTTGAAATGCTCCGTCTGCCGCGTGAGGAACTCGACCGACTCCTTCACCTCCGCCGCGGTCGGCGTGGCACCGAAAGCAAGCAGCCACGCGCGCTTCACCTGCGCCTCCGGATCGGCGCCGGCGTCGCGGGCGAGGCGGTCGGCGAAATATTTCGCCTGCGTCAGTGTGAATTCGCCGTTCATCATCGCGAGCGATTGCGGCGCGACAGTGGAGGCATTGCGCAGCTCGCAGTTGGGCTCCATGCGCGGCAGGTCGAAGGTCTCGAGCATCGCGAGCGGCTTGGTGCGGCGCACTTGGATGTAAACGCTGCGGCGGAACTCGTCGCCATTGAGCGGTACGAATTTTCCCGACGGCCGGCCCGCCGTGTCGGTGGTGTCCACGCCGACGATGATCTGCCCGTCTTCATCGGCCATGATCGGCACGGGCGCGCCGAACATCTTCGGGTTGAGCTTGCCGGTGACGACGAGCATCGCGTCGCGAATCGTCTCGGCCTCGAGCCGCCGCACGTTCATGCGACCGAGCAGGTGGTTGTCGGGATCGAGCCGCTCCTTCTCCGGCGTGCGCTGCGACGATTGCCGATACGCCGTCGAGTTCATCATGAGACGATGCAGATTCTTGAGGCTCCAACCTTTCGCCACAAATTCGCTCGCGAGCCAGTCGAGCAACTCGGGATGCGTGGGCCGGTCGCCGATGCTGCCGAAGTCGCCGAGCGAGCCGACGATGCCGTGCCCGAAGTGATGATGCCACACGCGGTTCACGAGCACACGCGTGGTCAGCGGGTGATGCCCATCGGTAATGCTCTGTGCGAAGGCGAGCCGCCGCCCGCTCGTCGGCAGCGCCGGCGCTTTCGGCGGAATATCCGTGGGGCGTAGCGAGGCGAGGATCATGAGTTCGCCGGGTTGCACTTCGCCCTTCGGCTGCTGTGGGTCGCCGCGGCTGAAGAGGAACGTCGAAGGCAACTTCGGCGCCGGCACCTCGGTGAAGGCGGGCACGAATTGCTCGACTGGCTTGCGCTTCCGCACCTCGGCGGCTTCGTCGGCGATCTTCTTCAGTTCGTCCGCGTGTTTGGTGCTGTAGGTGCGGTCGTAGAGATAGAGCGAACCGCCGTTGAGCTGGTTGATCGTCGGATGCTCCTTGAGCAGCTTGAGTTGCTCCGGCGTGCGTTTCTTCACGTCCGTGTGGTAGGCCTCGCGCAGCGGCTCGCGCACTTCCTCGGGTTTCTTTTCCAGCTCCCAGCCGAGGACTTTCTCGATGAATTCCGTCTCCTTCTCGGTGCGCCGCGCGTCCACCACCTTCGCCTCTTTCTCGACCTCCGCAGCCTTGGCGCGGTCCTCGTCGGACATCAGCGAAACGAGGCGCGAATTCGGCACGCGCCACTTTTCGACATCGAAGGCGGGCTCGAAGATCGCGCGCATCCGGTAGTAGTCGGTCTGCGGAATCGGATCGAGCCGGTGATCGTGGCACTGCGCGCAGCCGACGGTCATGCCGAGTAGCGACGACGACACGACTTTCAGCGTCTCGGCGATCACGGCGTTGCGCGCGGTCGTTTGCTCCGCGGTAGCAGCCGAAGCGGTACCATCGGGCACCATGCGGAGAAAGCCGGTGGCAGTAAGTTTTTCGACCGCCTCGTCGGGCAGATTTTTGAGCGGCGGCTTCACCATCTCGTCACCGGCGAGTTGCTCGCGGATGAACTGATCGAACGGCTTGTCCGCATTGATCGAGCGGATCACGTAGTCGCGAAACTTGAACGACCACGCGCGCACCGGATCGGCATCGGTGTAGCCATCTGAGTCTGCGTAGCCCGCCACATCGAGCCAGTGCCGGCCCCACCGTTCGCCGTAGTGCGGCGAAGCGAGCGTGCGTTCCACGAGCCTTTCGTAGGCGTCGGACGTTTCATCGGCGAGGAAGAGCGCGATCTCGTCCGGCGTCGGCGGCAGGCCGGTGAGGTCGAGCGTCACGCGGCGGATCAGCGTCGGCTTGTCGGCGTCGGCGTTGAAAGACTGGCCCCGCGCTTCGAGCTTCGCGAGCAGGAAGGCATCGACCGGCGTGCGCACGCGTGCCGCATTTTTCACCGCGGGGACAGATGGGCGCTTGATCGGCTGGAAGGCCCAGAACTCGCGCTCTTCCTCGGTGATGAAATACTTCGGCACTTGCTCCGGCTCAGCACGCGCGGTCTTGGCGCCTTGCGCGACCCACTGCTCCAGCAGCGCGATGTCCGCGGGCAAAAGCTTTTTCCCTTTCGCCGGCATCTCGCCTTCCTTCACGAGTTGCACCAGATCGCTCTCCTCGGGCTTCCCCGGCACGAGCACCGGCCCGCCGTCCTCGTGATCCTTTAACATGAACCGCCGCAGCCGCAGATCGACGCCGCCTTTCAGCTTCTCGCCCTCGCCGTGGCAGTGAAAGCAGTGCTTCTTCAGGATGGGCCGCACGTCGCGCTCGAACGTGAGTTCATGAACCTCCGCACGCGCAACCATCGAGACCGCGGCGAAAGCGAGGATGAGCGGGAGGCGGGCGTTGCGGAACATTCCAAATTTGGCGAAAAGAATCGGTGAAGCAGAGGGACGTTGAAATCATCTGCAGCGGCGCCGTTCCTTAGCCGGAACGAGCCGCGCCACCCGGTGATGCTACGCGGGTTGCGCCCGAAATTGCCCTCTCGACAACGCGCCGGACCCCCTCTAAAAGGCCTGCCTCTCATCTCACCCACACCCTCCGACCCCATGGCTAACTTTCTCACCCGCATCGAGCTCCGCGACTCCACGCCCGAAGATTACACGAAGCTCGACAAGCGGATGGAAGCCCTCGGCTTCTCTCGCTCCATCCGCGCCGATGACCAACGGACGCACCTTCTTCCCACGGGCAATTTCGTCGGGAGCGGCGACGGCACCACCCAGCAGGTGCGCGACCTCGCGACCCAGGCTGCGGCCGAGACTGGCAAGGCTTTCGGCATCCTCGTGGTGGAATGCGATCGCGCCGCGTGGATCGGTCTGACCGTGACCTAAACGAAGCAGGAACGCGCGCTGCGCATGCCCAACTCGCTCCTTCGCCCCGGCCAGTGCCTGCTGCTTGCGGCGATGTTTTGCGCCCTGGGCGGACACTGGCTGGTGCTCCAGACCGTCGCGTGGGGTGGAATGATCGTGGACTACTCGCGCAGCGCGGGAATCACCGTCGCGATGGGCCAGACCTTCGATGGCAAGCACCCGTGCGAACTCTGCCGCACGATCGCGAAGACCCGGCAGACGGAAAAGAAGCAGGAGGCAGTCGTGGTGATCAAAAAGCTCGACGTTTTTCATCAACCGACCGCGACGTGGCTCGCGCCCGTCGCAGCGGTGTGGGAGCAAGATGTGGTCAACGCCGCGCCGGTGCTGCGCGCGCATGCACCTCCCGTTCCGCCTCCGCGGAACGTCTGAGGTTTGTTTCCTCCTTCCGGGAATCCTCCCGGAATTTTTCCGCACGCGTGCGCACTTCCGCGCCGTGGCGCCCTCATCTCAACCCATTTTCTTTCCATGACCTTTTCCAAAATCACCCTCTCTGCCCTTTTCCTCACCGCCGCCACGCGAGCGTTTGCCTGCGACCTCTGCGGTTGCTACATCCCCCGCCTCCAAGTCGTTCACGAAAAACCCGCCAGCTTCTACGCCGGCATAGCCGAACAATTCACCCACTTCGGCACCGATCGCTTTAACGGCGATGAAGTCGATAATCCGACCGATCAGCATCTCGACAGCTCGATCACGCAGTTCTTTGTCGGCGCCACGTTTCTCCAGAACCGCGTCGGCCTGCAATTGAACGTCCCGTACATCTACCGCTCCTACGAGCGGCCCGAGGGCTTCGAGATCGAGCACGGCGACGAGTCCGGCTTGGGCGATCTTTCGCTGCTCGCGAATTTCGTCGTCTTCAAAACGGACGGACTCTATCGCGAAGAACCTGCGCCTTCCTCGAAAGACGGAAAATCCGTGGCGATGGCCAGCCGCGGCGAGCCCGACTTCAGCGCGTCGGTGAATCTCCTCGCCGGTGTGAAATTCCCGACCGGCGACGCGAGTCGGATCAAGGAGGAGTTCAATGAAGTGGAGGTCGAGGGCGCGCCGGAGAGCGGCATTCACGGGCACGATCTCGCGCTCGGCACGGGCTCCTACGACGGCGTCTTCGGCCTGCAATCGTTCGTGCGCTACAAGGAGGTGTTCTTCCAGGCCGATGCGCAGTTCACGCTGCGCGGCCGCGGGCACTACTCGTATCGCTACGCGAATGATCTCCAGTGGAACGGCGGTCCGGGCGTTTATCTCCACCGGCGCGGCGGCGACTCGATCGCGCTGCAATGCGTGGTCGCGGGCGAGACCAAAGGTTACGACCATTTCCAAGGCGAGCGGGCGCTCGATACTGGGATCACGTCGCTCTACGTCGGGCCGCGCGTCACGGCGACCTTCGGCCGGATCAGCGGCGATGTCGGCGTCGATCTGCCGGTGATCATGAACACCACGAAGTTTCAGACCACGCCGGACTACCGCATCCACGCGGGGCTCACGATCCACTTCTAAGGGACGCCGAGAATTGTCCCGTTTCAGTGCGCCTGGCTGAGAAACTCGATCGCCTCGCGGCACTGCGGGTTGCCGAGCACGGCGTCGCAGCAGGCGCTCTCGACGATCTCGCCCACGCCTTCGCGGAGGCAGACGCACGCGATCCAATCGGTGACGCGCCGCGCCTGCGCGACATTGTGCGTGACAATGACGATCGTGCGCCGCGCTTTCAGCCGCACGATCAGTTCCTCGATCGCCTGCGTGGATCGCGGGTCGAGCGCGCTCGTCGGTTCGTCCATGAGGATCACCTCCGGCTCGACGGCGAGCGCGCGCGCGAGGCAGAGCCGCTGTTGTTGCCCGACGGAGAGCGAAGTCGCGGGCGCGCGCAGACGGTCCTTCACTTCACCCCAAAGCGCGGCCTCGGTGAGCGCGGATTCCGCGAGTTCAATCCTCGCTTGACGCGAGAGCGTGCGAAGCCGTCGCGCGCCGAAGAGCACGTTCTCCGCGATGCTGGTGGGGAAGATGACGGGCTGCTGGAAGAGCATGCCGATGCGCGCGCGCAGGGCGTTCACATCGGTCCCGGGCGCGTGAATGGAGCGGCCGTGAAGCGTGACCTCGCCAGTGACGCGCAGCCCGGGAATCAAGTCCACGAGCCGATTGAGCGCCCGCAGCAGCGTCGTCTTGCCCGCGCCGGAGGGACCGATGATGCCGAAGACCTGCCCGGGCGTGACGGCGAAATGGATGTTCCGAATCAGCGGCTGGCCAGGCGCGTGAACGGCGAGGTCGCGGGCGAGGAGAATGGGCGCGACTTCGTTTGCGGCGGGCGTGGGGCAGCAATCAGACATCGGCCTCCTCGTGGCTCCGCAGGCGGCTGGGCAGGGCGAAAAGACTGAGCGTGAAGACGAGCGCGAGGAGCACGAGCGCGGCGCCCCAGAGCTTCGAGCCGACGCGCGGGTCGAAGGAATCCTGCGCGAGGATGAAGATGTGATACGGCAGCGAAAGCACCGGGCTGTCGCGGATCGCGTGCGGCAGGGTCGCTCCGGCGAAGATGGTGGCGGTGAACATGATCGGCGCCGTCTCGCCCGCCGCCCGCGCGAGCGCGAGCAGCGAGCCGGAGAGCAGTCCACCCCACGCCTGAGGCAGGAGCACCGACCAGATGATCTGCGCCGGATCGAGGCCGAGCCCGGCCGCGGCTTCGACGTACTTTGAAGGAATTGCTTTGAAGCGTTCGATGAGCGCGACGGTGACGGTCGGCAGCATCATCAGCCCGAGGACGAGGCCGCCGCAGAGCCATGACTTTCCCCAGCCGCACCACTGAACGAAGACGATGAAACCGAAGATCCCGAAGACGATGCTCGGCACGCCATTGAGCGTGTAGAGAAGGATGCGCACCGCCCGCCGGCTTCGCTCGTTCCGCAGCCACACGCGCTCGACCAGCGCAACGCCGACGGCGAGCGGCGCGCAGATGGCCAGAGCCGTTGCGAGCAAGATGATGGTGCCGACGAGATTCCAAAAAATGCCGCCCGCCGCGCCGACCATGCGGATTTGCTCGGTGAAAAAAGACCAGCTCAACGCAGGCCAGCCGCGCTGCGCGATGACGGCGACGAAACCCAACAGAATTCCCACCGCCACGAGCGCGCAGGCCGCCGTCGCGATGGTGAGCGCGAGGTCGAGCGTCTTACGCATCTGCCTTCCTCCCGAAACTCGCGCCGAGCAGCGTGATGCCGCCCGCGAGCACCAGCAGGATGAGGCCGAGCCCCACGATCGCGGCCCAGTGCAGCGGGTCGCCATAGGCGATGTTTGCCTCCGAGCTACCGAGTTTGCTCGTCAGCGTCTGCCCCGCCTCAAGCAACGCGTGCGGCGAAAGCCAGCGGTCGGGCAGAAAATTGTCGCGACGGCCGACGACGAGGAAGACCGCGATCGTTTCCCCCAAAGCGCGACCGAGCGCGAGCAGCAGCGCCGCACCGAGCCCGCGACGTGCCTGCGGGAGGCAGACGGTGAGAATCGTCTCCGCGCGCGTCAGCCCGAGACTGCGCGCCGCCCGGCGTTGCGCCGCGGGAACGCTGCGCAGAGCATCATCAGCGAGCGTGACAATGGTGGGCAGGATCATCACCGCGAGCAGAAGACCGGCGGTGAGCAGCGTGTCGCCGCTGAGCGGATCGAAAGGCGCGAAGCCGTCGTAGATCCAATCGCGCAGCAGCAGGATCCCGAGCAGGCCGTAGATGACCGAAGGCACGCCCGCGAGCAGTTCGATGAGCACCTTCACCGCGAGCCGAGCGCGGCGCGGCAGATACTCGGCCGTGAAAATCGCGGCACCGAATCCCAGCGGCGCGGCCACGGCCAGCGCGACCAGCGACACGGCGAGGCTCCCGTAGATCATCGGCAACGCGCCGAATTGCTGCTGCCGGAAAAACCACTTCGTTCCCACGACATACTGCCAGCCTTCATGCCGCCACACCGGCACACTCTGCCACGCGAAGAGACCGACCAGCAGCATCACGAAGCCGAGCGCGATCGCGGTGAAGAGCCAGCTCAGGGTGCGTGTCATGCCGGACTAACGCCCGAGTTCCTTCAACGGAAGGTATCCGTGCTTTTGCATCAACTCCTGCCCGCGCGCGCCGAGCATGAACTCGATGAAAACCTTCGCGCTACCAGTCGCGTTGCCATTGGTGATCAAGTTGAGCGGTCGGCTCAGCGGATATTTTTTCGAGGCGATATTCGCGCTCGTCGGCTCGACGATGGAGCCGTCGTCCAGCTTGACGCCCAGCGCGAAGACCTTCCGGCCATCCGCCCACGACGACGAGAGCTGCGAGAGCGCGCCGCGCGTGGCGCCGACTTTGTTGCGCGTTTCCTCGTTGCCGCCGACTTCGGGGAAACTCACCGGTGGCGCGGCTTTCGGCTGGCCGTAGAGCCAGTGGGCGAAGACCTCCCACGTCCCACGGCCGGGCTCCTTGTTGAAAAAAGCGATGCGCTGCGACGGGCCGCCGAAGTCTTTCCAGTTCGTCACGCGGCTTTCGTAAATGTCCTTCACCTGCTGCTGCGACAGCGCGCGGACTCCACCGTCCCACACGTCTTTCGAGACGATGAGCGCCACCGCGTCGGCGCCGATCTGGATTTCGCGGAAGGCAATTTTCGGATACTTCGCGCGGTCTTCGTCGCCGAGCGGCCGGGAGATCATGCCGATCTGCACCAGCCCATCGCCGAGCATGGAGACGCCGCCCGCGCTGCCGCCTTGGGTATCGACTTGGATGTCGAGCTTGCGCTCGGCGCGCAGGATCTCCGCGGCTTCGGCCGCGGGGAGGTTGACGGTCGTCGAGCCATTGATCCGCAACGTCTCCGCGGACGCCGACAGCACGCACGCAAGAGAGAGCAACACGGGGAGAAATGTTTTCATCGGAAGGATGCGCGCATGGGCATATTGCAGGCGCCGCAATTGCGCAACCGTTTCGCCACGGAGTGCAATTTGATTGCTTCGCGCTTGATGGACGGCTGCGGGTAAGGTGATGGTGCTGCGCGTCCGAAACCGGGTAGGCATTTGCCGAGCGGATTTTCGGGCTAATTTCAAAACGTAACCGCCACTCAGCTCACTCCAATTATGCCTGTCATCGCCCGAGGTCTTGAAGGAATCGTCGCCGCCGAAACCCGCATCGGAGACGTGCGCGGCGACATCGGCCAACTCATCTACTGCGGCTACGACATTAACGAACTCGCCGGCAAGGTCAGCTACGAGGAAGTGGTCCACCTCCTCTGGCACAGCCGCCTTCCGACCGCGCACGAGCTCGATCGGCTCACCACCGCGTTGCGTGCCGAACGGCAACTTCCCAAGGGTGTAATCGACTTTTTGATCAACGCGCCGAAAGACGCCGCGCCCATCGACATCATGCGTTCCGCGGTCTCCATGCTCGGCTGTTACCGCACCCTGCGGCCCGGTCTCGACATGCCGGAGAATAATCAAATCGCCATCCAGCTCGTCTCCCAGATGGGCATCATCGCCGCCTACTTTCACCGCGCGCGCAAAGGACTCCCGCTTCCCCCCATCCGCCCGGATCTGAGCGAAGCCGCGCACTTCCTCTGGCTCATGACCGGCGAGGAGCCAGGCGCCGAAGCAGTGAAGACGCTCGACGTCGCCTATGTGCTGCACGCCGAGCATGGCTTTAATGCCAGCACCTTCACCGCCCGCGTCGTCGCCTCGACGCTGAGTGATGTTTACAGCTCGGTCAGCGCTGCGATCGGCGCGCTGAAAGGCCCGCTCCACGGTGGTGCGAACGAAGGCGTGATCCACATGCTCCAGGAGATCGGTTCGCTGGAGAAAGTGGACGCGTGGATCGACGAGGCGTTGGCGCAAAAGAAGAAGATCATGGGCATAGGCCACCGCGTTTACAAAGTGCTCGACCCGCGCGCGCCGCACCTCAAGGCGATGGCCATCAAGCTCAGCGAAGAACTCGGCGACGCGAAGTGGATCCAGATGAGCGAGCGCATCGCGGCGATCATGAAGGAGCGCAAAGGGCTCAATGCGAACGTCGATTTCTACAGCGCCACGGTTTACTACTCGCTCGGCATTCCCACCGATCTCTTCACGCCCATCTTCGCCATCTCGCGCACCAGCGGCTGGACGGCGCACATCCTCGAGCAACTCGCCGACAATCGCCTCTTCCGCCCGCTCAGCGAATACGTTGGCCCGGAAGTCGGAAAGAAGGTCGTGCCGATCGCGGAGCGGTGAAGTAGAGGCGGAAGGCGACGGGCTTAAGCGCCAGGCAGGAACCTTCAACGTTTCTTCAATTGCCCGCGGGTGGAGTCGGTTCGTAGTGTGGTTCTCCCCTATGCCAATTTCCCGCATCTCCGCCGTCGTCCTCCTGCTCGCTGCCTCGCTTTCGAGCGTCGCGGCGGAAATCATCGAAGCCGATGTCGTGATCTTCGGCGGGACTTCGGGAGGCGTCGCCGCGGCGGTGCAGGCGAAGCGCATGGGGAAGTCGGTGGTGATCGCGGAATGGACGCAGCATCTCGGCGGGCTGACAACGGGCGGGCTCGGCGCGACGGACATCGGCAACAAGGCCGCGATCGGCGGCATCGCGCGTGAATTCTACGAGCAGATCGCGACCTACTACGAGAAGCCGGAGGCATGGAAGTGGGAGAAGCCGCACCTTTCCGCAGCGCTCTCTTCCGGCCAGGAAAAGGGGAAGGATCCGCTGGTGGAAAAGACGGGGCGTGCGACGAAGTGGACGTTCGAACCCTCGGTCGCGATGGGCATTTACGAGCGCTGGATCGAGGAGGCGGGAGTAAAGGTGATGCTCGGCGAGAAGCTCAAAAGCGTGAAGAAGGACGGGGCGCGGATCGTGGAATTCACGACGGAGAGCGGGAATACGTATCGTGGGAAAATGTTCATCGACGCCAGCTACGAAGGCGATCTGATGGCGAAGGCGGGCGTCACTTACCACGTGGGCCGCGAGGCGAATGCGACCTACGGCGAGGAGATTAACGGGGTGCGCGCGGTGACGCCGCATCACCAGTTCGAGGTGGACGTGGATCCGTATGTGAAGGCGGGCGATCCGGCGAGCGGGCTGCTGCCTTTCATCCAGCCGGGCGATGGCGGCAAACCCGGCGACGGCGACAAGTGCGTGCAGGCTTACAATTTCCGCCTCTGTATGACGCGCACGGAGGCGAACCGCGTGCCGTGGGCCGCGATCAAACCAACAAATTACGATGAGAAGAAATTCGAGTTGCTCGCGCGTTATCTCGAAGTGCGAGACAAGGCGGGCAACCCGGCCAAGGTGGGCGCGCTGATGAACCCGGTGATGATGCCGAACGACAAGACGGACACGAACAACAACGGCGCATTTTCCACGGACTTCATCGGCGCGAACTACGCCTACCCGGATGCCGACTTCGCGACGCGCGAGCGGATCATTCGAGAGCACGAAGATTACATCAAAGGCTTCCTCTATTTCCTCGCGACCAGCGCGCGCGTGCCGGCAGCGCTGCACGAGGAGATAAACAAGTGGGGGCTGGCGAAGGACGAGTTCACGAAGAACGGTGGATTCCCGACGCAGATGTATGTGCGCGAAGCGCGCCGCATGATCTCGGACTACGTGATGACCGAGGCCGACTGCCGCTGGCAGCGCAAGTGCGAGGACTCGGTGGGACTCGGCGCTTACAACATGGATTCGCACAACTGCCAGCGCCTCGTGCAAGGCGGCTTCGCGCGCAATGAAGGCGACGTGCAGGTGGGCGTGACGGGGCCGTATCCGGTGTCGTATCGCTCGATCATCCCGAAGGCGGAGCACGCGGAAAATCTGCTCGTGCCGGTGTGCCTCGCGGCGACGCACATCGCTTACGGCAGTATCCGCATGGAACCGGTCTTCATGGCCATGGGGCAAAGTGCGGCAACGGCGGCGGTGCTGGCGATCGAGGCGAAGACGTCGGTGCAAAAGCTGGACTACGCCACGCTCCGCGAGCGGCTGGTGAAGGACGGGCAAATCCTGGAATGGACCGGACCGGCCCGACATGCGGCGACGCCGGCCCCGAAACTCGACGGGCTCGTGCTCGACGATGCGGACGGAAAACCAACGGGCGAGTGGAAACCGGGCTCCATCGCCGCCTCGCGCCGCGTGGGCACGGGCTACATCCATGATGGAAACGAAAACAAAGGCGCGTGCTCGGTGCGCTGGTCGCCCGAGATTCCCGAGGCGGGTGAATACGAAATCGTGCTCCACTTTCCTCCAAACGGAAACCGTGCGACGAACGTGCCGGTGGCCATCGAGACTGGGGGCAAGACGGTGACGGTCGCTGTCGATGAACGCGACGCGAAAGGTGCGGCACCGTTGGGCACATTCAAGCTGGCCGCCGGCAAAAGCGTGAACGTGACGGTGTCGAATGCGGGCACCAACGGCCATGTCGTCGTGGATGGCCTGCAACTCCGAAAACGGTAACGGTCGCGGCATCCCGCCGGGGTGTGGGGGCGAAAGAAAGGTTGCCATTCAAGGCGCGACCGCTAAATCCAAACGCCCACCTTAAAACGCATGAAATTGTCCCGTATCCTTGTCGCGGCGCTGGGCGCATTGGCGCTCGCCTCCTGCCGCGACGCGGGCACCGGTGCGGTGAATCAAGCGACGACGATCCGGGTCGGTCATTTCCCGAATATCACTCATGCCCAGGCGCTGGTGGCGAGCCAGCTTTCGCGGCAGGGCAAGGGCTGGTTCGAGGAGCGGATCGGCGGCGGGGTGAAGATCGAGTACTACGTTTACAACGCGGGCCCGTCGGCGATGGAGGCGATCTTCACGAATGCGATCGACGTGACCTACGTGGGACCGAATCCGCTGCTCAACGCCTACGGCAAGTCGCAGGGCGAAGAAATTCGCGTGATCGCCGGCGCGGCGCTGGGCGGTGCGGCGCTGGTGGTGCCGGACGATGGACGCCTGAGCAAACCGGAGGATTTCCGGGGGAAGAAAATCGCCACACCGCAGCTCGGCAACACGCAGGACGTGGCCTGCCGCGCGTGGCTGACTAAGCAGGGCTACCACATCACGCAGCTCGGCGGCGATGTGTCCGTCGTGCCCACGGCGAATCCCGACCAGCTCTCCCTTTTCCAAGGAGGCCAGGTCGATGCGGTGTGGACCGTCGAACCGTGGGTGACGCGCCTCGAACTCGAGGCGAAGGGCAAAGTCTTGATCGAGCAGAAGGACGCGCTGACCACGGTGCTCGCGACGAGCGTGAAGTTTCAAAAACAGCAGCCGGAATTGCTGAAGAAATTCGCCGCGGCGCACGCGGAGCTGACGAAGTGGATCAACGAGCATCCCGACGAGGCCAAACAACTCATGCGTGCCGAGCTGAAGCAGCTGACGAAACGTGACTTTCCCGAAGCGACTGCGGACCGCTCGTGGGCGCGGCTGCGCTTCACCAGCGAGATCTCGCGCCCGCCGTTCGACGCGCTGGTGACCGAGGCGCAGAGCGTGGGTTTCCTCAAGGGCCTGCCCGATCTCGGCAAACTCATCGTTACTCCGTAATGGCTGTCGCGGACGAACTGAAGGCGGTCAAGCCGCTCAAGCTGGCCATCCGCGGCGTCTCGAAGACCTTCCGTGAAGGCGTTGTGGAAACCCACGCGCTCGACAACGTGAGCCTGGAAGTGGACGAAGGTGAATTCGTCTGCCTCGTCGGCCCGAGCGGGTGCGGGAAATCGACGCTGCTCAACATGATCGCGGGCCTGGAATTCCCCGACCAGGGCTCGATCATCGCCGATGGGAAAATGGTCATCAGTCCGGGTCGCGATCGGATGGTGATGTTTCAGGAAGCGGCGCTTTTCCCCTGGCTGAGCGTGATCGGGAACGTGCTCTTCGGACTGAAGCTGAAGCCCGGACTCAAGCCCAAGGAGCGCGAGGAAGTGGCCATGTTTTACATCAAGCTGGTGGGGCTCGAACGCTACGCGCATTCCAATATTCACGAGCTCTCCGGCGGCATGCGGCAGCGGGTCGCGCTGGCGCGTTCGCTCGCACCGAATCCGCGTGTGCTGCTGATGGATGAGCCCTTCGCCTCGCTCGATGCGATGACGCGTGAGCAGCTTTACGGTGACATTCAGGAGATCTGGCGGGCGCGCAAAAAGACGATCGTTTTCGTCACGCACAACGTCCGCGAAGCCGCATGTCTCGGCGACCGCGTCGTCCTTTTCTCGCCGCACCCTGGCCGCATCCGTGAGCAATTCATGATCGACCTTCCGCGGCCGCGCGACATTAACAGCCCGAGCCTCGCCAACCACGCCACGGAGATCACCCGCGCGCTCAAGGCGCACCGCGTCCAGAATGCGGAGGTCGCGGAATGAAGCGCTCGCTGCACGCCTTCGTCTTCTTCGCCATCCTGCTGGCGGCCTGGCATTTTCTGGTCCAGGCGCGAGTCTGGAATCCCGTCGTGGTCCCCTCGCCGCTCGCGGTGTGGCAATACCTGGAGGGCGCGGCCGTGGATGGAACGCTCTTCGAAGCACTGTGGGTCACGATGAAGCGACTGCTGCTCGGTTACTTCATCGGCGTCGCGATGGGCGTTCCGCTCGGGCTGCTCACGGCGCGCTTTCGCTGGGCGTCGGATACGATCGGCGTGCTCGGGCTCGGATTGCAGACGCTGCCGAGCGTGTGCTGGGTGCCGCTCGCGCTGCTGTGGTTCGGACAGACGGAAGGCGCGATGCAGTTCGTGGTGATCATGGGCACGGTGTGGTCCGTGCAGATTTCGACCGACAGCGGTGTACGCAATGTGCCGCCCATTTTTGCCCGCGCGGCGAAGACGATGGGGTCGCGCGGCATGCACACCTGGATTTACGTGATCTTGCCGGCGTCGCTACCGTTCATCGTCAGCGGCGTGAAACAAGGCTGGGCCTTCGCCTGGCGTTCACTGATGGCCGCGGAAATTTACGTGACAATCCTCACCGGCTTCGGGCTCGGCCACCTGTTGCACTATGGCCGCGAATTGCACGCAATGGACCAGGTCATTGGCGTGATGCTCGTCATCGTGCTGATCGGATTGCTCGCAGACAAAATCCTCTTCTCGCCGTGGGAACGCTTCCTCCACCGGCGCTGGGGGACCACGAAGGCGTGACCGCTCAGGCCTCCTTCTCCACCGCCATCGGCTCATGCCGGGCGATCGCGGCGCGCGCCACTTTCCCCACGTAGGTGAGAGCGGCGAAGAAGGCGATGATCCCGACCACGGTGAAGATCGCCTGATTCGGGGTGGCCTTCGCCGTGCCGGTCAGGACGGAGAGCGCGAGGTCGCGCGAGGTCGCGCCGAACCACACGAAAAAGAAATTGGCCGGGATGATCGTGAAAACGGTCGCGAGCATGTAGGGCACAAAGCCGACGGCAGTGAGGCCGTAGCTGTAGTTGGCGAGGCCGAAAGGGATGGGGCAGAAGCGCAGCAGCGCGATGATCTTCCAGCCTTCGCGCCCGATCGCGCTGTCGATCAGGCGGAACTTTTCATGCGAACCCAGCCAGCGTGAGACGCGCTCGCGCAGGATGTGGCGGGAGAGGAGGAAGTTCAGCGCGGCGCCGAGCGCGGTCCCGAGTTCCACGGCGATGAATCCATTCACGACGCCGAAAAACAACCCCGCGATAATGCCGAACGGCGAGAGCGGCAAACAGAACGCCTGGAGAAGCACTAGCGTGCCCGCAAAGGCCAGCACTCCCCAAATACCGATGCCGTGAAAGAACGTCTCCCATTGGAGGAAAAATTGGGTGAGGGCGGAAAGCATGCGTTGGGTCGCTCGTGGGGCGCAGACGTATGGGGCAGAAGAAGCGCCTTGGCAACCCGCGGAGCGCGAAAACCGGCAACGCGCTGAGGGCGTCGTGGGCCTCCTTCAGTTCATCACTTTCGTGATCGCCGCGCGCAGGTCTTTTAGCGAAGCTGGCTTGGCAACGAGCAGGTCCACAAACTCCGATAGGTCCTCGTCTTCGCTCGCCCGGCTGAACCCGGTCAGCATGATCACTGGCGTACCTGGTTCGCGCGCTTTGATCGCCGCAGCGAGTTGGTCGCCGCTCATCCCCGGCATCGCCTTGTCGGTGATGACGAGATCGAAGTGTTCCGAATCGAAACGTTCGATGGCTTCGCGTCCGTTCGTCGCGGTTGCCACGACGTGCCAGTCTCCGCCAAGGGCCCGCGCGAGCAATTCCGTCTGCACCGGGTGATCATCGACCGCGAGAATGTGGAGCGGGCGCGGACACTTCGCCGGCGGCGGCGCATCCGTCAGCCCGCCTTTTTTCCCGATTGGGAAGGTAAAGTAGAATGTGGCTCCGCGTCCCGGCGCCGTCTCGATTTTCAATGTTCCACCGTGCCGCTCGACAGTGCCCTGGACCACCGCCAGCCCGACTCCCGAGCAGCGGCCGCCCTTCGTGGTGTAGAACGGCTCGAGACAGCGCCGACGCACTTCCTGAGTCATGCCTACGCCCGTATCCGCGACGGAAATCTGCACCTGCTCGGCAACCATCTTCGTTTGAATGGTGATCCTGCCACCTTGGGGCATTGCATCCACCGCATTGAGAATCAGGTGCGTAAAAACTTCGCAAAGATCTGCGGCGCTACCCAGCACCTGCTCGATTTTTCCAAGTTCGCAAACAATCTCCACCGGCGTCCCGCGTCCGCAGGCTTCAGCCTCCCAACTCGGGCGGGTGAACCCGATCGCCTTGGTCACAATGTCATTCAGCTCGATCAATGCCCGCGCGCCAGACAGTTCCGCAGGACGCTCAAAATCACTGAGGCGCGTGATCGTTTCCACGGCTTCGAGCGACGCATTGACGATGGTATCCACAAACTCGGTGAACTCAGGCGCGATCGGCTTGGTCCGGCAGAGCTGCTGCAGGAGTTCGCTGTAGCCGAGGATCATCCAGAGCGAGTTGTTGAAATCATGCGCGATCCCATTCACCATCGAACCGAGCGCCCGTAGCCGCTCGGATTCCGTGGCCTGCGCCTGAGCATTGCGCAATTCCTTGATGCTGGCCTGGAGGTCATTGCGGGTCTTGGTGAGTTCGACGTTAGCGGCTCGACGTTCCGAGATATCCACGACAAAACCCTCGTATGAAATGACGCGTCCCAACTCGTCCCTAATCGACATGGCGTTCTCCGAAATCCAAATCGTGGAGCCGTCGCGGCGGTAAACCTCGGACTCCAGACCGTTCACCACTCCCTCTTCTGAAAGCAAGCGGAGGAACTCCCGGCGACGCCCCGGCTTCACGTAGAAACTCGCACCCGGCACGCTTAATTCCTCCTGAAGTTCCTCTGGCGAATCAAAACCAAAAATGCGCGCGAGTGCCGGGTTCACTCCGAGGTAGCGTCCGTCGGGTGCCATTCGAAAAATCCCCTCGATCGCATGCTCAAAGACGCTGCTGTAGCGATCGTAAGCGGGGAACTCCATCCGGAGCGCGTGCTCCGACCACTCTTCTGTAGGTTGAACATCCATGTTCGTCATTGTCCGTCAGTCCTTTAGGTTCGCCGCCGCTCCCAATCGGGCGAGCCGGTGGGGTGCAATCGGTGTCGCAATTCTTCGGTCATAATTTCCATATTAATTAGCATCTTCTAGACCACCTCGGCGGATGCTTCCCTTCAAGAATTGGAATGACCCGAGAGCCGACTGGATCCCGTTCACCCCGCGCGATCATTCCAGGCCACCTTCCTCCCAAGCCGCAGTGCCGTCTCAAGATTGCGGGCGCGCGATCTCAAAATGCGCATTGTCGCACATCTGCCTCCCATCACCGCAGCCAAGGTGACCGGGCTTTCCCGAACCGGACACTCTCCCAAAAGTGGGAACCTCAAATTCGAATGTCGCGACTCCGCGCTCGGCCGCTCAAGAAAACGTCGAACACCACTCGGCTCGGATCAATTCCCTATCACGTCGTCATCGGTCCACATCGTCCGATCGGGACCGGCGGATCGGATTTGCATTTGGTCCTTCGAAAGTTGGTGGAAGAAGTAGGGCGTCCCCCAGCGATCGACAAGTTCTCCATTGGCATTCTGCGTAAGACCTTCCTGCAACAGCCTCGCCTGCTTTCGATTGCCTCCGTTAAGAGCCTGCGCGATCTCGGCATTCGTGCCCGTCGGGTTTTCGCCCATGATCGTGCGATAGTCGCGGAGGCTCAATTTCACCTTGTCCACGTCGATCGCGACCGATTCCGTGACGACTTCCGATGCACCAGAGCCTGGAGGTGGTGGTGAGACCGTCTGGGCGGTGGCTGCGGATGGAGGCGGGGCCATCGGGGCAATGGTCCCCGACGGTGTGGAAACCAAGGGGGCATTCGTCGCCACCGCAGACGCCCGAGGAGGCGTCGTTGGTGTTGTCTCCACGGCGGGAGGTGGTGCGCCGGCGCCTGTTACCTGATTTGCCGCCGGCCCTGCGAGCGGTAGTGTCGGGGACGGCTTTCGAGGTGCCTCGGGTCGTGTCACGGAAGGGTCGATGTTTTCGGAACTTGGGGTCCTGTCGCTCCCTGAGACGGCCACGAGGTCACCGCCCGAGCCAGGCTGATCGCGATGGTTCACCATCCAAATCCCCAGCGCGATTGCCACCACGACCGCAATCACCCCAAGCATTCGTTTATTCATGAAGGAGAATCACCCTGCCACCCTAGCCCATGAAGCCGAGGTAGCCACCGTTATAGGTACCCGGGAAGCGCGTCAGATTCGGAAACACCGTCGCCATTTCTCCGCTGGCCACGCCGAACCACTTCGCCAACGTGGCGGCATATTGATCGACGGAAGTGGTCGGAATCCAACGCCCCGTACTCGTGTCGTCCGGCCCTCCAACCGCCAGCGTGGGGAACGTCCCGTAGGTTTTCTGGCCACTAACGGCACCGCCAACCACGAGGTGATGGCTTCCCCAGCCGTGATCGCTGCCCAATCCATTGCAAGGGAAAGTTCGTCCGAAATCACTAGCGGTAAAGCACGTAACACTGTTCACGCCCGTGTGGAGCCCCGATCCTGCCTGGGTCGTTTGCTGTTGAATCCCGATCGCCTTCATCGCCTTCATAAACGACCATATGCACTGGCTCACCTCCGCCAGGAGGTTCGCTTGGGAACCGATAACGACATTGGCCTCGGTTGGCGTTGCGGCCCCTGAGTTGTTGGTCTGCCCGGTGTGGGTATCGTAGCCTCCGACTTGAACAAAAAAGATTTGCCTCTTCATCCCCAAGCCATTGTTGACCCCTTGGCTACGGGAGCCGGCTTCGATGATCTGGGCGACCATCTTCAGTTGCTGCATCAGGCCAGAAGTGAATGTCGAACCTCCGTTCGGCGTAACCACCTGATTTGCGGCGGCGGTCTTGCTCCAGTTGGCTACCGAGTTCCAATACGTGGTCATCTGCGAACTGCTTAGCGCTGCACTCAGTCCTGCGCCCGCGGCCAGAGTGTTGTCCAAGGCCTTGGCATAACTATTCGTGTAAGGATTTGCGTGGAGCTTATCGACCCCAAGAATGGCTTTCAGCGCCGCATCCCGGGCGACTGTGGCAGTCGAGGGATTGCCCGGATTGGAAAGCGCCACCACACCACCGGAGCTGCTCACTGAATATTGCTGAACGCTCGTGCCAATTTGGAAGGTATTGGCCCCGGAGACGGTGATGCAGGTGGAAAGAATATCCAGAGCTCCGTTCTTCGGGTTGGCATCGTGGACGAGATCAGCGATCCGTCCGCCCCACCCGGTGGATATGGGCTGATCCGGAAGCGATGTCTGCCATTCGGTCACCTGATCTGCGTGCGAGAAAAGCTGCGGTGGTTTGGTGATCGAGTTCGAAAGATACTGCGCCTTGGTCATTGGGAAGACTAGCGGGCCGGCGTTGAATACGGTAGCGACCTTGCCCAAATCATTGAACCCAGGGGACTGATTAAACATCTGCGCGAGTTCATACATCGCCGGGTTCAACCCGTACTCGTGCCCGTCAGAATTCAGCTTGTTCAAGGCGAGCGCCTTGGCGTTGTTTCCCGCCTCGGCATTCGGAATCGCCAGCACCGGTGTGCGAATGTTCGCGTAGTTCGCGTACTCCGCGGGAATTGTCGGGATGATCAGGTTGTTTGAGTCATTTCCCCCGGCGAGGAAGACACAAACGAGCGCCTTGTAACCGCTCGTGTCCGCCGCCACGGCCGAATTGATCAAGTGCAAATCCCGAATGCAGTTGCTCATCGCGGCCGTGCCGAGCGAAGCACAGGCCGCCTGACGAATGAATCTGCGGCGGCTCATTGCCGCAAGGTAGGTATCGTGTTTCATAGGGGGATTGCAGAAGGTGAGTTCTCCGCTTCGGTGGATGGGTAATCTTCACGTTTCCCCAATCAGTGGGCACGCAGCCACCACTTTGAACGTGGCATCATCACTGCCACGGAACGGAGAAACAAAATGAAATGCGGTCCCGACCTGAGCGACTTGCAGGTCACCTAACCCATGAAGCCCAGGTAACCGCCAGCGTAGGTGCCGGGAAAACGCGTGAGATTTGGAAAAATCGTCGGCATCTCCCCGTTTGCCACCCCAAACCATCTGGCCAGCGTGGCAGCATATTGATCGACGGAGGTCGTGGGAATCCAACGTCCCGTGCTCGTATCGTCAGGTCCCCCGACCGCCAGCGTCGGGAACGTTCCATAGGTCTTCTGCCCACTAACGGCGCCGCCCACGATGAGGTGGTGGCTGCCCCAGCCATGATCGCTGCCGAGGCCATTGCTCGGGAAAGTCCGACCGAAATCGCTGGCCGTGAAACAGGTCACATTATTGATGAAGCTTGTGTCGCCTCGCATCGCACCGATCTGTTTGAGAGCCTTCTGAAACGACCAGATGCTTTGGCTGATTTCCGCAAGCAAGTTCGCCTGCGAACCAAGGACGACCGTGGCGTCGTTTGTTGCCGGAGGCGCGCCGTTGAGGGGCTGATTATTAGTCTGGTTCGTATGCGTGTCGTAGCCGCCGACTTGGACAAAAAAGATCTGCCGTTTCATACCAATCCCGCTGCTCACTCCGGCCGCACGCGAGCCAGCTTCAATGATCTGCGCAACCATCTTGAGCTGCTGCATGAGGCTGGAGGTAAAGATGGTGCCCGGTGTGCCGCTGTTCGGGGTTCTCACCTGATGGAGGGCCAACGTTTGCGTTCCCGCCGAACTCGGCCCGCTCCAATTGGCTGCGGTCGTCCAGTATGCCGCCATCTGAGAATTGGTGAGGCCAGCGCTCAGCCCCGCGCCTGTGGCGATCGTGTTGTCGAGCGCCTTCGCATAGCTGCTGGTGTATGGATTGAGATGCGCCTTATCCACCCCGAGGATGGCTTTCAACGCGGCATCGCGCGCCGACGCCGCCGTCGAGGGGTTGCTCGGATTGGAGACTGAGACGACCCCGCCGGTTCCCACCGTATATTGCTGGACGGAGGCGCCCACTTGGAACGTATTCGCTCCGGAGATCGTGATGCAGGTCGAAAGGACGTCACCGATCGCACCTTGTGGGTTTGATGCGTGGACCAAATCCGCAAGACGCCCGCCCCATCCCGTTGTTGGCGGTTGATCCGGAATCGAAGTCTGCCACTGGGTTACCTGGTCGCTGTGCGAGAACAACTGCGGCGGCTTGGTGATCGAGTTCGACACATACTGCGCCTTGGTCATTGGAAAGACCAGCGGGCCGGCGTTAAACACAGTGGCGACCTTGCCCAAGTCATTGAACCCCGGGGACTGATTAAACATCTGCGCGAGTTCGAACATCGCCGGATTCAACCCATACTCGTGACCGTCGGAGTTCAGCTTGGTCAGAGCCAGTGCCTTGGCGGTGTTTCCCGCCTCGGCGTTCGGGATCGCCAGAACTGGCGTGCGAATGGTCGCGTAATTCGAATACTCGGCCGCGATCGTCGGGATGATCAGGTTGTTCGAATCATTCCCCCCCGCGAGGAAGATGCAAACGAGCGCCTTGTAGCCGCTCGTATCCGCTGCCACGGCGGAATTGATCAGAAACAGATCGCGCAAGCAATTGTTCATCGCAGCGGTGCCAAGCGTCGCACACGCGGCCTGCCGGATAAATTTCCGGCGGTTCATCGCCGCCAAATAGCTGTCGTTTTTCATATGGAACCTATTTCTGAACTGCGTATTCGGCAGAAGTGAGGATGAGGTGAATGATCGCTCGCACTCGGTCACGCATCTGCTGGTTGCTCGGCGTCGGGCTGGTCATCGGGAATGAGATCGGGAATCCCGCGTTTGCCACGTTCAAGCTAGCGATGCTGGTGCAGTTTACCGGGACGGTGAATGTGTTGGTCCCGGTGACCGTGGCGGTGAATGTGCCGTTGATCGTCGGAGCAAACGTACCGCCCGTAACGCCGCTGATCGTAGCGGTGAAGGTGGCGCCAACTGCCAGGTTGAGGCCGGTGTTCGTCGTTACCGTGCACGGTCCACCGGACACGCTGAGCCCGATTGCACTGATTCGGCCACCGAGGACGACATTCTGGATCACCGTCTTGGTCGCGGGCTGCAGGGGTGCGCCAACGAGCAGGTTCGCCAGCTCATCGATCAACGCCGGAATAGCCGCGTCGCTGGTCTTTGCTGGCGTCATGAAAGACCCAATGTCCAGAACCACCGAGCTGTTGCCATTGTTGAAGCTGGAGAGCCCGTTGAGGTTCGAGTTACCACCGCCGGTGCCGATGATCGTGTTGGTGATGCTGTTGGTCAGGTT
The DNA here is from genome assembly GCA_049690035.1 of Chthoniobacteraceae bacterium. GTDB lineage: Bacteria > Verrucomicrobiota > Verrucomicrobiia > Chthoniobacterales > Chthoniobacteraceae > Chthoniobacter. The sequence continues at coordinate 17,410 of JBAVML010000507.1, read as the reverse complement.
CATCACGTTGGTGTCCGTGGTGAGCTGGAACTCTGGCGAATCCATTCCGTTATTCGCCAGCGAGCCCGGGAACTTGTAGTCAGGGAAGAAGAAGTTGAACACCGTCGGCGAGTTCAATGGCGACTGCGTCAGCGAGCCCTCGGTGGAGCCCAGGTTGAACGTGCTCTGGTTGATCGACACGGACCCCGAACGCCCCATCGGCGGCGCCACCAGCGGATAGATGGTAATGCCATTATTGGAGCCGGAAGGCTTGGGATAGACGCCGAAAGCCGATGAAACCGGCAGATAAGAGGTCTGGAAATGATCCTCATCCACGGGAAGAATTCCTCCTCCGGTAATCGGAGCAGAGATGACATATTCGGCGTCGGTCACCGGCGAACCTACCACGGGGACGTCCACCCAGATGTGGTCACCAGTCAGCATATTATGGTTCACGTTGCAATTGTACTGGACGACGTTGTTGCTGCTCACCGGCGTGTAGCTCGTGCTGATCTTCGGCATGATGACGTTGCCGGACCGGCCGGTGGCGGGCGTGTCCACCGTGAGGACAGTGAAGGACGTTGACCCATTGGTGGACTGCACGTCATAGACACCGTTGGCCGCGAGCGCGCCGAGGTTTGCTGCCGTGAATGACGCCGTGTTCGGCGCCGCAGTGCAATTGGAGGCGACCGTAAATGTGTTCGGCCCAGTCACGGTAACGGTAAACGCAGCATTGATGGCAGGTGTAAACGTTCCGCCGCTCACGCCCGCGATCGTGACCGAGTTGCCGGTCGTCAGCCCATGCGGGTCCGTCGTCGTGATGGTGCACGGATTACCCGTGGAAATCGACGAGATGGATGGTTTGACGAGATTGGAGGGTACGGTGAAATGCGTGGAATCCACCACGGTGACGGTGTAAGTGCCGTTGATCCCCGGCGTAGCGGCCCCGAAGGTCCCCACCCCGGTGATTGCCACCGAGTTGCCGGTCGTCAGCCCATGCGGGGCGCTGGTCGTAACCGTGCAGGTGGCAGGATTACCCGTGGAGGCAGAGACGGAGGCGATGCTGGCCGTGGAATTGGCGGTGAGCATCATCAGATACACCCTGCTCTTCAGAGTCGAAACACCACCGTTGGAGCCAGCAATATAGCCCGGAATAGGGATATCGGTCTGCGGGCCAGTCGTGTTCACGGTCATCACGTTGCTCCCCGGAGCCTGCGAATAGGTCACATTGACCATGCCCGTAGCCGGCACGTCCAGAGTCTTGCCGCCCTGAATGTTCCCCGTGTTGGGTGTCGAGGCCGCCGCGCAGCTCGAGGGAATCATAAACGAAGTCGGATCAACGACGGAAATGGTGAATGGGGTTCCGTTGATGGTGGGCGTGAAAGACCCCCCGGAAACACCAGAGATGGTCACGCTATCTCCCGTAGTCAATCCATGCGGCACTTGGGTGGTTACCCGGCAAGGGTTGCTGACCTCGCGCCACATGGTAAAGCTGGTCGGAGGCGAACTGCAACTGATTGCCACGTTACCGGTAGTCGCGATGGTGAAGGTGTCGGCATCCACATAGGTGGCGTTCAATGTCGTGTTGACGGTGGAGCTAAAGACGCCTCCGTTGATGCCATTCAGAATGATGCCCGTCACCGTTCCAGCTGGGCCAGGAAGGTTGTGTCCTGCCGCGGTCACCGTGCAGGCGACTCCAGAGGCACTGGTCGCGATTTTGGTGACCTGGAACGCACGGGTCGTATTGATCGGGACCGTGAAGGTGTTGGCATCAATAATGGTCGCGTTCTTGATTCCGGAGTTGATCGCGGTGTCCGAGAAAGTTCCGGAAAATCCGTTGAACCACACCTGGACCGTCGCAGGTCCGGACAAGCCGTGCGGCTGAACCGTGTGAATCGTCGTTGGGTTGCCCGTCCCAATGCTATCGATGTCCGTGTGAGTGTTCGCAATCCCCAGCGTCGCGCTGATGCCGTAGTTGGCGCTCGTCGGATTGTTCGAAGGATTCGGCGGCACGGTAGTTGTGTAATTCCCTTGGAAGTTCAGCGCGGCCGTGAATCCGCCGCTGAAGTCATTCACACTCGATGTGGTGATGCGTAGCTTGTTCGAGTTGATGCCGGTCAATTGGGTGTAGCTCCCAGTGTAAGGCACCGCCGGGAAAGCCCGAGCCGGGCCAGTGAGGCGCATGATCGGTTCACGCTGTTTGCCGAAGCTCGTGGAGTTCTGGGTGACGCTGCTCCGGCGGGCTTCGCCGTCGAGCAGGATCTGCTTCACGACCGCCGCCAGATCGCCGCGCACACCAGAGCCGTTGTTCTTCCATTTCTGCACGACGCGATAGATGTAGCCCGGGCTCGGATCGCTGGTCACCAACCGCTGAATCAACTGCCGGCAGATATAGGGCGGCACATTGTCATTGTTGGTGAGGTTGTCGATCGCGCGATCCAGCTCGGTCAGTCCGTATTGGTCATACGGATGCGGGATCGTCGTCCCGCTGCTATCGGCTTGGGAGCCGGTGATGGCAGCGATGCCTCCAGTGCCAGAGATCGCCGCGGGCGTGACGGTTGCGCCGGTGACAATGGCATTGGTGTAGCCAGTGGGAGCAACCGTGCAGTTGATGTTACCCACCCTGAAAGAGTATGCATCGATGATTGCGCTGACCATTTGGGTTCCGTTGATCGGCGAACTGAAGGTGCCGCCGGACACATTGGCAATCGCCACCGTGTCGCCGACTTTCAACCCATGGATGGTTGCGGTTGTAACCGCGCAAGGGCTAGTCGGGCTAACGCTGCTGACCGTAACGCGCGGAGTGCGACCTGTCGCCGCCGGACTGACGGCATTGTTCAGCAGGAGTTTGGACGCCAGCTCATGCTGGGACGGAACCAGAACCATGGGATTAAGGAAATCCGCCGCCGGGCCAAAGTTGGTGGGAGCGCGCCCGTTCGCCTGATTCGGCTGGGCGTAATTCCAGCCGGTGAGCAATGCCGCGATGCCGAGGATGTTCGGCTGGGAGTAGGTAGCAACGAGGCCGGCATCACTGCCAAGCACGAAACGCCCATCATCCCACATGCGGTAGATTCCCACGGAAAAGAGCTGCATGATCTCACGACCGTAGTTCTCGTTCGGATGACGACCAATCGTATCATCGCCCTTCTGATTTGCACGCATGTCGAGATACAGCCCCATCGCCGGCGTGAGCGTCACCTGCTTGAGAATCCCGCGGAAGTTGCCGCTGTCCTGAAGACCGGCGGTCGGCAGGCAGTAATCCACCAATTGATCGTAGTAATCGGCGAGGACGCGCCCGTTATTTTGCAACGGCCCCGTATCATTGTTCCAGGAGACCACCATGATCTCGCTGAGGGCAAAGGCGAGACGCTGGCGCAGCTGATCCGGCCCAGTGATGGCTTTCTTCCACCACGAGTCTGTGAAGTTGCGCGAAGGGTAGGGCGAGTTGATGTCTGCGGTGATATTGGCGACGACGTCGTTCGCAGTGTGGCTGCTCAAGTTCGGCGGCAACGCGATTTGATCGTCGATCCATCCCGCAAATCCCCTGCTCGCAACGGCGGCGACGTCCGCTGGATTTGCGCCGAAGGTCGCTTGATTCAGAAACCGGGCGGCATCAGCGGGGCTGCTGGCCAGATCGGTAGTGGCCGGCTCAGGATACAGGCTGGCGTCGGGCGGCGTTTGGGAACCGTCAATGAGACCGAACGTGCCTCGGATTTCGCCGTTGGGATAGACGACGGAGTGGATGTTGAGATAGACCTTGCCCTTGTGCAGCGCCTCTTTGAGTTGAGCGCTGCTATAGTTACCGACCGCGGCAAAATTCCAGATGTAGCCGCCGTCGCCGGTTTGTTCGTTGGCGTTCTGATCTGCGTCGTCGATATCAAAGATGATGTCGCCCTGCGGATGCGAAACCAGATCATCACCAATAAATGCGTCGGAGTGGAGGTGATACGCAGTCTTGGGAGATCCCAGATTCTGATAGTTGAAGCGAAGGATCGCTTGCGTCTCCCCGGCATTGACCTGGAGATTGGCCGAGCCGCTGGCAGACGTGATGGCGCTGGTCTGTGGCCCCAAGTTACACGCATACAACTTGCCACTCGGCGGCGTGACCGCCGGGTAGTCGTAGGGCTGGCAGATGTAACTGGGGACCGCTCCACTCAGCGGATAGCCCTGAAGGAGGAGGCCACCGTTGGGAATCAAAGTCGCCGCGCCCGCCGCGTTGGGCGCACCGATGGCTGCCGGCACGGTGCCAATGTCATCCTGACACCAACCGACCGCGACATGATGGTCACCAAGCGCGCCCGTATTGTGCAGAACTTCAAAGTAGTATTTCTGGCCGGCGACCAATGACAGCCATGCCGTCTGCTGGGTGGCGGGCGAAGCGTTCCACACCTTCCTGCCCGCAGCGCCCAAAGCTCCACCGGTGACCGAAGCGCGTTTCACTTTGTTGACGTATTCGGCGTCGTTGGAAATCCATAGTTCGGCCGCATTGTTCGCGGCGATCCAGAAATAGTAATTCCCAGTCTTGGGTGGCACGATGTAGCCGCGCAGACGCTCGGCGGTATTGGCTGCCGGGTAGTCAACTTCGTCATCAATGGTCGGGATCGTGTCGTGCGTCGGGGTGACCGCGGGGGACGGAATGACGATATCGGATACATTTGGTCCGTTCGCCGTGAGGATTTCACGAGTAACCGCTCCGACGGGATAGATCGTAATGTTCACGATCGAACTGCCCATAATTGCACTCGCCTGAACGTTGGTCGCATTGATCGCCACGTTGTAGGTTCCACGCGATTGGGGGCTGCTCGTCGGGGTGCCGCCGATGACTCCGGTGGATGAATTCAGGATTAGCCCATTCGGCAGCGGGCCGCTCGTCGGCGCCATGGAATAAGTGGTTCCCGTGCCACCAATATTCGGGGAGGTGAGACTGAAGCTGAATGGCGTGCCTTCATACCCAACCGCGGCAAGCGAGGAGGTGATCGTGGTCGGCTTGTCCACCTGCAATGGCGCGGGAAAGAGGCGGGACTTTGGAATGATCTCCTTGGTCTGGCTGGGGCTCCACCAGTAGAGCTTCGCTTCGGCGGTTCCGCTGCTATTCCAATAATCGATCTGGATGTCGTAGAGAACGCCTGCGTTCAGAGCGATGGTGTTGGTGTAATCCGTCGCGCCCTGCCCGACCCAGCGATCGATCAAGAGCTGTCCGTTGACCCACACTTTCGCGCTGTCGTCGCTACGGAAGTCGATGTTGTAGACCTCCGAGTATTTCGGGAGAATCTGGCCGGTCCAGCGGACGGAAAATGCGTTACCGGTGGCCACCGGGGACAATCCCCTCGGACCCGCAGTCGCCGCGCTACCCCATCCGTTGGCGTTGTTGGCAGGCGTGATCGAGGCGCTGGTGACCACGAGCGTGGTCACCGACGTGCAGGCGACGGGCACGCTGAAATGGGTGGAGTCAATCACCGTCACGACAAACGTGCCATTGATGGTCGGCGTGAAAGTGCCACCGGACACGCCCGCGATGGTGACTGAGTCGCCTGTCGTCAGCGCGGTGTCCCGCGTCGTAGTGACCACGCATGACGGGCTGCCCAAGGCGATGCCGGCGACGATGGTATTAGCCGTGGACCCGAAGTCGATCACGGGATCGATGCGAGACATTTCAGACGCGCCGCTAAAGATGGTTTGCTGAGTCGAGTAGGTGGCGCTCGACGCGTTCTGATAGTTTGCGGTCAACCCGGTTCCATTGGCCACGCCTGCGGGATTGATCACCACGCTGCCGCTGGTCTTGCCTCCGAGGACGTAGTTTGGTCCGGCGAGGGCCTTCACCGTCGCCGTCACGTTGGTCTTGCGGTTGGAGTTGGCCTTCGGATTGATCGTAAGCACCACTTCGCCCACGTTGACGGGAAAGGTGACGGATGTCGGAACGGTGACTGCACCTGAAACAACGTAGTCAAAATCCGCGCTCTCAACCGCAGAACTGCCCGATTTATCGAGCGGTACCGTAATCGAGTGAAACTTCAGCGGCCCGCCTCGGGAAATGGTAATCGAGCCCGTTTCGACTGCGGCGAGACCACTCAGTGGCTGGGTGGCGCTGGGCTTGTTCACCGACACAGTCACCACGTCCGAGGACGTGATCGCGCTGTTGAGCACGGATGCTCCGCCGTCCGAGGCGTTCGTCGGGCTGTATCCGGCAACATTCTCCGCCCAGTCGGAGGCGCCGTCCGTATCTGTGTCGAAATCCTGGACCAGTACGCGGAAGAACTTATTGCTGCCTTTCGTCACAGTCAGCGTTTTGGAATTGGACACTTTATCCCCAAGCCAGGTCACCCCGGTGCTGGCAAATGCCGTCGCCAAATCAGGTGCGCCCTGGATGACGTATTGCTTTCCGATCTCGGTGGGAAAAGTGAGATCCACGGTGGCCCCACCATCGGTCATGGCGGTAATCTTTACGGTCGAACCAGGATCAAAAGGGTTGGTGCCCGCCGCAATCTCCGCGCCGTTGGTAATTCCGTCGCCGTCATCGTCTTTACTCAGCCAGCCCGTGTAGGGCGCCTGTTCATTCAACTGAGCATTGCTGACGCCCCATTTCATTTTCCAAATAGCTTGGGTCACTCCGGCGTCGATAGCGGAGAACGCGGGGACTACGCTCAACGCGAAGAGCAAAACGGCGATGGCGGACTCGCGAAGCTTGAGACCCAGTGAATGTGTGCAGCAGCGGAGATGGCTCATAAGGGTGGGGCGGTTTTGCGTGATCCCAGACGCGCTCGTAGTTACGAATGCGCAGGGAGGGGGGGGCAATAGAAACGCTTTTTAAGGGGAATGCCTCATGCTTGCAACCAAAATAATTCCTCTTAGAGAAAAAATCACATTGCTCCGTCTCGCGGGTCGCGGACCAACTTAGGGACGATCGCACGCAGGCAAGCGCACTCGCGAAACATCGACTTCCCTGCCTTTGGTTTCATGGAGCGATCACAACCGCTCGATCGAAGATGTTCGCGAACCAGTGTTCGAGGAAGAACCGTTTCTCGGTCGGGAAATGGTGCGGCGATCTGCCGACAATCGGTCGCAGCGCAGTCGTCATCTGGAAGCTGGCCAGGATAAAAATGCACGACCAAACCCGGAGGTGAACGCGATCGCGGACACGTAGCAGATCCATGAAAACGCGCAGCAATCGCAGGCCGAAACCCAGCGCGATCGACCAAAAGATGAGGTGGAGCGCGCCGATGAAGGCGACGGATTCGGTGGACTGCGAGAACACCCAGGCGACCGGCGCGAAGCCGATCAGGAGCATCGCCGTCAGCGCAAGCACGGCGCAGAGGACGCCGATCGTTCCCCGAAGCGTCACCTCCGCGCCGGTGAGGCATCCGAAGATGAAGAGGCTGGGCAGACAAATGAGCATGCTCAACAGCGCGCCGAGGCTGATCTTCAGCGGCGCGGCGACGAGTTGCTCACCACCCGAAAAGCTGCCGACCACGAGGCCGTAAGCCGCCAGCGCGAGCAGCGCGGCGATCGCCAGCCATGCGCTCAAGCGACCGCAACCTTGCTGCTGGAGAGTCTCGATGAGTTGGGCCGGACGTTTGAGTAATGTCTCGATCAGAAGACCGGGGCTCGCGTCGGGGGGCAGCGGCGGCGGAGGCGTCGGCAGCGGCGGGACGCCGGCGGATCGTGAAGGGGCAGGTTTCGATGGGTCGATCGGTGGGTTCATAGATTTTGATTCAGAAAATGAGATGGCGCAGCGCCCCGAAGACCGCGGCGTAGAAGTTGCCGCGCATGGGGTCGTCGCGAAGGAATTGCACCGCGAGGCCGGGACTGCCGATGAACGGGCGAAGCACCCAGGAGAGCTGCGCGCCGAGAAAGAGATTGCCCGCGAGCCAGCTCCAAAAAACGCGCTGGGCCGCTGCCGCCGTGGGACACACTGCCGTTAGCAAGCCGAGGAGGCGGCGATTCGCCACGACTCCCGCATAGGCGATGAATCCGACATCCGCCAACAAAGTGACGCTATGCCCCGTGCCCCGCGCCGCCGAGCCGAGCGGCGGCGTATTTAGGAGAATGAAATACGCGACGGGACTGAGCGCCGCGAGGACGATGGCTGCGATCGTGAAACTCATCAGGATCGCCACGGACGTCTGGCGAAAACCCAGGCCGCTCCCCAGCACCTGCGCGAGCAGCCCGTTGAGCAGCGCATTTCCACCGCAGGTGAGGAAGATGAGCAGCGGCATCTTCACCGCGGTGAAAAGTGCCTGCTCCGGCGCGCGCCAGAGACCGACCACGCCGCCGTAGAGCCCGCAGCCGAGCACGATCGTGAAAGCGCACACGAGCAACCACCCCGGGCGCTTCTCTCCCAGCCAGGGCGCGATGCCGGCAGAGTCGCCGCTACAAAGGACGAGCAGCCGGCGCAGAGGTCTCATCGCGCGACCAACTCGGGTTTCAGCGCGGCGATCTCTTCCAACCGCGCGTGGACCGCGGCGACTGTTTCCTTCAGCGTGCTGGTGCCCGCGGTCAGGCCGACCATTTCCGCGTCGCGGAACCATTCGGCGTCGAGTTCATCGGGGCGCTCGATGTGAAAGACGCGCAGCCCGGCGACGCTCGCGGCCGCCACGAGTTGGAGCGTGTTGTTGCTGTTGCGCCCGCCGACGACCACCATGGTGTCGCAGTCGGCAATCAGCTTGCGCAGGGCGTTCTGGCGGTTCTTGGTCGGCTGGCAGACGGTGTCGCTGAAACGCACTTCGCTCTGCGGACGCGCCCGGCGCAGCGCTTCGACGAGCGCGAGCACTTTGTCGGACGGCTGCGTCGTCTGCGAAATCACGCCGTAGCGCTCGCTCGGCGGGAGCGCGGCGAAGTCCGCCGCATCCTCGATCACCATTGCCTCGGGAAAATCGCCGGTGAGGCCGAGCACTTCGACATGCCCGCGTTTGCCGATCACGATGGGGAAATAGCCGAGCTTGACGAGCACCCGGAGCTGATCGTGCGCGTGCCGGACGAGCGGGCACGTGCCGTCGGACACGCCGAAACCCGCCCGACGCCAACCGGCGCGCGCGGCGTCGGAAGCGCCGTGCGCCGTGATCATCACCTGCGCGGTGCGGGCGCTTTCGAGATCCGTGATTCGCCCTTCGCGCACCCCGTGCTCGGCGAGCCGTTCGCGGACGACGGGGTTGTGGACGAGTTCACCGAGAATGGTGAGCGGCCCCTGCTGTGCAAGGCGTTCCGCCTCCGCGATGGCGTCACGGACGCCGAAGCAAAGGCCGTAGTGTTCTGCGATTTGGATTTTCATAGAGAGGAGTTACTTTGCCGCACAAAGCTTGAGAACAAACTGAACGAGCCGTCGTCCGAGCGTGAACGGCGCTTCGATTCGCCGCGGGAGAAGTTCGCGGATGATGCGCAGGGTCATGGGCGGGATTTTCCAGCGTTCACGATCTGCTCCAGCACGGCGAGGTACTCGCGAAAGGCGGTGCGTCCTTTGGCCGTCAGGCCGTAGCTCGTCTGTGGGCGATCGATGATTTCCTTGGTCACCGAGACGAGGCCGGCGTCGTGCAAAGTGCGCAGGTGGCTGACGAGGTTTCCGTCGCTCATGTTGAGTTCCGACTTGAGATCCTGAAACGACCAGCTCGGCCGCGTGGCGAGAAGCGTCATGATGCCGAGGCGACCTTTTTCATGGATGGTCTTGTCGAGTTTTTCGAAGTCGAACATCGGGTCACGTCTCGGCCTGGGCTGCTCCCGCGGATGGCCAGGTGAGGACGGCGTAGACGAGGTGGAAGAGCCCGAAAGTCGCGCCCATGATGTCGTGCGCGGCGAGCACTTCAGAGCCGCGTTCCCAGATCGTGAACGCCTCAATTCCACCGCCGAGCAGCACTACGCCCGCAACGAAGAATGCGCGACCCAGCCAGCAGATGGATTTCGGCGCAAAATGCGATGCCGCGAGGAGACTGATCCCATAGAAGAGCACCCAGAAACTGGCGATAAAGGCCGGACCGACCGCGAGAATGAGCAACGTGACGACGCCACCTCCGAGCATCGCCGGGAGCATCGCCCGCAGGGCGAGGCGCATTCCGGGAGAAAGAAATGTCTCACCCCGCCGTTTCGCACCGCCCGCGAGCAACAGGAAATTCGCGACCGTCGCGATCAGGAGGACCGTCAGCCACGGCACGAGGAAGTGAAATCCCGGCGGAACCTGGACGGGGTTCGCAAGCCACCTCCCGGCGACTGCGGTGACCACGGCGCAGAGTCCACCGACGAGAGCGCCCGGGGCCGAGATCGCCCGATACACGGTCGCCTTTTCCATGAGGGAGCGAATGATGCGGAGATTTTCCTCGGCTTCGGTGCGGATCGACATGGCGCTCACTTTGCGCTGCAAAGCGATGCTTTGCAAGACAAAGTTCGCGAATTTTTCGGCAGACGATTCAGGCGATTCGCATCGACGCCGCGACAGCGCTGCGGCAAAGAGTTTCAACACTCCCATGAAAGTTCTCCTCACCTCCCTGCTCGCTCTCACCACCAGCGCCTTCGCGCTCGACCTCCCAGCCGACTTCAAGGGTCCGCTCGGGCTCCAGCTTTACAGCCTGCGCGAGACGTTCAAGACGGACCCGATCGCGGCGCTCGATAAGACGAAGGCGTTCGGTTTCACCAGCGCCGAGCTCTACAGCAGCCTGCCGCTGGAACCCGAGAAGTTGAAAGGTCTGCTTGCCGAGCGCGGCATCGCGCCGGTAAGCGGACACTTTAGCTACGACACGTTGAAAAAGGATCTCGCCGGCAGCGTAAAAGCGGCGCAAACGCTCGGCCTGAAATTCGCCGGCGTGGCGTGGATTCCGCACGAGGTCGGCAGCTTCGGCGAAGCTGATGTGAAGCGCGCCGCGGCGGATTTTCATGAATTCGGCGCGGCCTTCAAGGCGGCGGGAATCCAGTTCTTTTACCACACGCACGGCTACGAATTCCGACCGGTGGCTGAGGGTTCGACGGAGACGTTTTTCGACCTGCTGGCGCGTGAAACGAAACCGGATTTGGTCGCCTTCGAAATGGACGTCTTCTGGGTGGTGCATCCTGGCGGCGACCCGGTGAAGCTGCTCGCAAAGTATCCTGGCCGCTGGGCGCTGATGCATCTCAAGGACATCCGCAAAGGCGCCCAGACCGGCGTCTTCACCGGCCACGCGCCGCTCACGGATGACGTGCCGCTCGGCACCGGGATGGTGAACTGGCCCGCGGTGCTCAAGCAGGGCGCGGAATCCGGCGTGAAGTATTACTTCATCGAAGACGAATCACCGACCGTCCTCGACGCGCTGCCGGTGACCACGAAGTACCTGCAGAGCGTAAAGTTCTAGCGCAGCGCCGGCGCCGCGGGCGTTTCCTCTTCCGGCCCGGACGCGGGTCCGACGGTCGCCGGGGGCGCACCGCGCTGCCAGTGTTCGCGTTTGGCGAGCAGTTCGGCGAGTTCGATCGGCCACTCGGGGTTCTTGAAGAAATCGTCGCCGCCGTTGTCGCGCAGTTCGCCGAAGAGGTTGATGAAGGCCTGGTTTTCCATCGAGCCTCTGACGCCGAGCGCAGGGTAACGGCGGATCACTTCCCGCTGAGCGCGCGCGGTCATTTCGGCGGGCGTTTCGTTTGCCACTGGTTCTTCGGCCGCGTGAGCAGGTTTCGCCGCAGGCTCGGAGCCCGCGAGCGTCTTCGTGGAAGAGGCGGGCTTTTCATCGGTGATCTCGACCGCTTCTGCGGGAAGCGTGATGAGCAGATCGCGCGCGGCGATGTTGACCTCACGGCCATTCCTGCCGGCGAAGGCGAAGATATCACCCGACTTCGCGAGGTAAGTTTTACCCTCGACGGAAACGCGGGCGTCCTTGACCACCCTGACGCGGGGACCGGCTTTCGCATCGGGCGGCGTGAGAGCGAATGCCTCGGTCATCGACAGCGGCGCGGTCTCATTCGCTGCGGAAAGCGGGCTCCCCGCCTGCGGGACCACCGGCGCGATGACCGCGATGGGGCGGCTCTTCACGAAGGCATCAAGGGCACCGTAGGCCAGCTCGATCAGCGGCATGGCTGCTCCGAAAAGACAGACGATCCCGAGCGCAAGGAAGCCGCCGTTGCGCTGCCGGAAGATGTGCATCCGCGCGAGGACGAACAACGCGGTGAACGTGAGAAGACAAATCGCGAGCGAGAGCAGCACCTTGGGCCCGACGAGGAACATCGACACCCCGATCAACCCCAGCGCGAGGATGAGAGTGACCACCCCCCACGCTAGATTGCGCGGCCCGTGGCCGTGCTCGCGCAATGTGTGCAGACGCACGTACTGGGGGTGGAAGGACTCGGCGCGCTCCGCCGGCGGTTCGACGGGTGCGGGCGCAATATCCGGGCGGCGGGAAAAGAGTGGGCGCGGAATCTCGGAAGGTTCGGGGTTTGGCACGCGCGGAGGATGCCACATGCCGGGGATTTCGCACCGGGAATTTTCTAGCGGGGCGTTTCTGGTGCTCTCGCTGCCGATCGCGTCCGATCGCCCGTCAGAAATACTCCGTCATGCCATCGTACCCGTGGCAGACCTGCGTGGGGCATTCGAGATGCGTGAGGATCTGGCGGGTGAGGTTCAGCTTGGATTCCAGGAAGGTGTCGTCATGCATGGGGTCGTGATGCGTGACGATCCAGCGCGGCACCTCCGCAAATTTCATCAAGCCCGCCGCATTGCCCACCGAGCTGTGGCCCCACCGGATTTTTTCCGGGTACTCGCTGTTCGTGTATTGCGCTTCATGAACGACCACGTCCGCGTCGGAGAGGAAGTCGATCATCTTGCTAAACGGCCGGACGACTTGATGGTCGGGCGCGAGCGCTCCCGGATCGCCGGTGTAGCCGAGCAAAAACTCGTTGTCCGGAACCCACGCAATTTTCTTCCCGCCGATCTCGATCTTGTAGCCCACGGTCGCGCCCGGATGCATGGCCGATTCCCAGGAAACCCGCGCTGGTCCCAGCGCGAGTGGCTCGCCGGGGAGGTTCCGGAATTCGATCTCCGCCAGCATGTCTTCCATCTGGACGGGAAAATATTCACGATCGAGCTGCCCACGGAAAACGCTCTTGAGATTTTTTCCAAATCCCTCGGCGCCGTAGATGATGACTTGATAGCCAGCCAGATAAGCAGGGGCGAAAAACGGAAAGCCCTGGATGTGATCCCAGTGGGTGTGGGTGATGAAAATGTGCAGTCGCCGCGCTTCGGTCTTCACAATCTCGAGCCCGAGTTCGCGGATGCCTGAGCCCGCGTCAAAGATGAAATAGTCGTCGCCGTGAACGACCGAGAAGCACGACGTGTTGCCGCCGTGCCGGAGGAAGCGGGCGCCGGGCGTGGGCGTCGATCCGCGAGTTCCCCAAAAGCTAAACCGGCACGCGGTCGTATTGAGTTTCGGATCAAAGAGAGCGGGAGCGGTGTCACCAGCCACGGCGGTCTGGCCGAGCGCGGCTCCGGCACGGACGCGTTTGCTGAAGAATGCATGCACCGTCTCGACCAAGAGCGGCACTTCGAAGGGCTTGGCCAGCAAGCCGGCCGCGCCGCGTTCCATTACTTCCTCCAAGTCCGATTTGTAGTCTTTGGCCGTGCAGACGATCACACCGAGATTTTCCGTAGCGGGATCGGCCCGCAATGCCTTCAGCACGTCGATGCCGTGCATTTTCGGCATCATGATATCGAGCACGATGAGGTCCGGGAGGCTTTCCCGTGCCCGTCGCAGGCACTCCGCGCCGTCCGAGGCGATCTCCACGGCATAGCCCGCGGATTGCAGCGCGACTTTCATCAAATACGCGATGTCGGCGGTATCTTCGCCGATCAAGATCCGGCCGGGATGCGGCAAAGCGGGGCTCATGGTTTTGCAGGGATGAAAAAGCAGAAACGAAGCCCGCCGGGAAGTTATATCATCGCGGCGGCAGTCCCTCAAAAATCACACCGGCGGCGCGTGGTGCCGCTTTCCGAAGGGACAAAATTGACTATGGTGCGCCCATGTTGCGACACGATGTTCGAGAATAACGAGCAGGAAAAAATGGTTCAGAGGGCCCTCCTGGTCGGCGCCTACATGGAAACCGCCGGCAAATCGGAGGCGATCAGCCTGCTCGCGGAATTGGAAGAATTGGTCGATACGCTCGGCGTGCCGGTCTTCGACCGAATGCTCGTCTTTCATCGCGAGATGCACCCTCGCTACCTCATCGGCTCCGGCAAGGCGGAGGAAATCGTGGCCAAAGCCAAAGCCGAGGCGCTCGACGTGATTATTTTCGACAACGAACTTTCCCCCAGCCAGCAGCGCAACTGGGAGCAGCTCTCCGGGATCACGGTGATCGATCGGACCGAGGTCATCCTCGATATCTTCGGCAAGCGGGCTCAGACCCGCGAGGCTCGGCTTCAGGTGGAGCTCGCCCGGTTGCAGTACTCCCTGCCGCGGCTCACCCGCGCGTGGACCCATCTCGTCCGTCAGGGCGGCGGCATCGGCGCCCGAGGCGAAGGCGAGACTCAGCTCGAACAGGACAAGCGGCGCGTGCGAACGGCGATCGACCGCTGCAAGGATCAGCTCAAGGAAGTGCGCGCCTCGCGCGCCACCCAGCGCAAGGATCGCAAACGCACGCCGGTCCCCAACGCTGCCATCGTCGGCTACACCAATGCCGGAAAGTCTTCACTTCTCCACCGCCTGACCGGCGCGGACGTGCTCATCGAGGACAAACTTTTCGCCACGCTCGACACCACCACCCGCAAAGTCGCGCTGCCAAACAAACAACCGCTGCTCCTCACCGACACGGTCGGTTTCGTCCGCCGGCTGCCGCACGGGTTGGTCGATGCCTTCCGCGCCACCCTCGAGGAGGCGACGCTCGCGGATTTCCTCTTGCACCTCCTCGACGCCAGCCAACCGGAGGTCATGGAGCACTACAATACCACGATGAAGGTCCTTGCCGAGCTCGGGGCCGACGAAAGGCGAATGCTCGTGGTCTTGAACAAGATTGACCTCGTCGAGGATCCCGCGGCGCTCGTGGCCCTGCGTCGGCACTTCCCTGATGCCGTCTGCATCTCGGTCCGCACCGGCGAAGGTCTGGAAGAATTGGGCGAGGCGATGGCCTCCCAAGTCGCCAACGGCACGATGACCCGCGAACTGCGTATTCCGCAGAGCGAAGCCGGGCTGATCGCGCGCGTCCATCGTCAGGCCAAAGTGCTCGAAACGGAGTATCTTGGCGACGAAGTCCGGATCGTCGCCTCGCTGCCCACCCGACTCGCTGCCGATCTGGCGGAGTGGTGCGTCGAGACCGCCGACGAAAAACGCACTCGCCTCGCAGATTCTTTCGGGACAAGATGAACCGTATTGGCTAACAATTCGCACCTGTCGGACTGAAATCTGCTAAAAGCCACGTAAAACCACCGGATCAATGTCATTTCTCGATCGTTTCAAACGCAAGGCGCAAGACTCTCCCGCGCCCGACGCTGCATCCGATCCGGCGAAGCAGAACCAGGCCCCGGCCCCGGCCACCCAGGCGTCCACGCCCGCTCCCGCGAGTCCCAAGCGGAAAGCGGCTGACCCCGCGATTCAACTCGCCGCAGCCACCGTGGCCTCCGGCTACAACCCGGACTTCAAACGCGCGACCAAGGAAAAACCTACCGAATCCGCCAAACCCGCTGACGACGGTGGTGAGATGACCCTCGAATTGGGCGATTTCCTGCGCCGCATCCCGCAGAACCTCCTGAAACCCGGGACGCCCGAGCCGAAGACACTGCTCAAATTCAATCTCAGCGAACTCGCAGACCGCATCGCGCGCGGGCAGACGACCATCCCGCTTCACGAAGTTTACAAGCGAGTTCCCGGCATCTTCGCGAATGAGGTCCTCGCCAACGACCAGACAGAGATCCGTTTCCCCTGGCAGAAGGTGATGAAACTCCTCGCCGAAGTCGCCACGGCCACGCCCGCCTCCGGACTGGATGCGCCTGCGGCCGCGTCACTCGCCGAGAAGCTCAAGAGCAGGCGTGCCGTTCGCAATATCGTCCCGGGCCAGACGGCCACCACCGCTGCGGCGGAGGCGAAGCCGAAGCCCACGCGTGATCCGGCATTTCGCTCCGGCATCGAGCCTGCGCCAAAGCCCGCGGCTCCGAAGTCCGCGGCCGCCGCACCGCCGGTTCCGACGCCGCCCGTTCCGCCCGCGGAAGATCCTGCGCTGGCCGCTCCAACGGGTGACGACGAGTCGCTGAGCCGCGAGGAACTGCTCCGCGCTCGTGATGCAGCCCGCCTCGCCGCCGCGCGAGTGAAAGGCGAATATGAACGCCAGCTCGCCACTGCCTTCCAGGAACGAAAGGCGATCGCCGAGGATCGCGAACGCGTCTTCGCCGAGCTGGCCAAGGCACAGAAGGAAATCGAGGACCGGGCGGACCAGGCCGAATTTGAAAAAAGCGTCGCGGCGAAGAGCAGCGAGAATCTTGCCCGCCTTCAGCAGGAACGCGACGCCCTGCAACGGGAGCTCAACGCTCGCGACCGCGAACGGGAGAGCCTCAAAGCAGAGATGTCGAAATTGCAGGGTGGCGCGGCTCCGTCCGGACCTGATCCACGCCTTGCGGAGTTGCTCGCCGAGCGCGATGCGCTTGCGCAGCAGAAGGCTCATCTGTCGAGTCAGCTCGCCGAACTGAGCAAGCGCAGCCCGGCGAAACCAGCGGCCGATCCGATCGCCCTCGCCGCCGTCACCGCCCAGACGCAACGGCAGATCGATGAATTCCAGAAACGAGTCACCGCGCTGGAAACGACCCAGCGCGATACCGTGCAGGAGCTCCAGCGTGAACGCGACGCCAAGGTCAATCTCCAGCAACAACTCGAAACCGCGGAACGCGCGAAGCAGGAAGCAGCCGCGCAAGTCGAGAATGTTCGGACCACGCTACAGCGCGAATTCGAGGCCGCCGCCGCCCAGCGCGAGGTGGCCGCGGCTCGTGCGCTGAACGAGGCCCAACAGAATATTTCCATCCTCAACGCAACAAAAGATCAACTTGCTGGCGAACTGGAAGAGACCCGGACCAAGTTGAGGGCCGACGCCGCAGCCGCGGCTGAACGCCTCAAGCAGGAACTGCACGCCACGGCCTCGCAGCGCGAGACTGAAGCCGCCCACACCTTGCAGGAAGCGCAGGGCAAGATCTCCGAACTCAACGCCGCAAAGGAAAAACTCGCCGCCGAACTCGAAGGAACCCGCACCCGCCTCACCGCCGAAGCTGCCGCCGCCACCGAGCGCCTCAAGCACGACCTGCAAAGCACCGCTTCGCAGCGCGAAGCTGACGCCGCCCGCTCCCTACAGGAAGCGCAGGGTAAAATCTCCGAACTCAACACCGCGAAGGAAAATCTCGCCGCCGAGCTCGAAGAAACCCGCACCCGCCTCACCGCCGAAGCCGCTGCCGCCGCCGAGCGCCTCAAGCACGATCTGCAAAGCACCGCTTCGCAGCGCGAGACTGAAGCCGCCCGCACCTTGC
>JBAVML010000506.1:0-4986 GCA_049690035.1 Chthoniobacteraceae bacterium | reverse complement strand
GCGTAGGGCTGTTCCTTGGCGATTCGCTCCTTGATCTCCGCGTCGGCCACGATGCGGCCCTCATCCATGTCCACGAGGAACATGTGCCCCGGCTGCAAGCGGCCTTTGTGCGCGATATTCTCCGGTGGAATCGGCAGCACGCCGGCTTCGGACGCCATGATCACGAGATCGTCTTTGGTAACGTAATAGCGCGAAGGCCGCAGACCGTTGCGGTCGAGCGTCGCGCCCATCATCGTGCCATCGGTGAACGCCACCGACGCCGGGCCATCCCACGGCTCCATGAGGCAGGAGTGATATTTGTAGAACGCCTTCTTTTCCGCGCTCATCGACTCGTGCGCCGACCACGGCTCCGGGATCATCATCATCATCGCGTGAGGCAGCGAGCGGCCGCCCATGACGAGCAATTCGAGCGAGTTGTCGAAGATCGTCGAATCGCTGCCGTCGATGTTGATCACTGGCGTGATCTTCTTCATGTCCTCACCGAAGAGCGGCGACTCGAAAAGCGACTGCCGCGCGAGCATCCAGTTGATGTTGCCGCGCAGCGTGTTGATCTCGCCGTTGTGCGCGATGTAGCGGTACGGATGCGAGCGTTCCCAGCTCGGGAAAGTGTTCGTGGAAAAGCGCGAGTGGACGAGTGCCAGCGCGCTCTCCGTGTCCGGGTCCTGCAAGTCGGGATAATACTGCGGCACCTGCTCCGGCATGAGCATGCCCTTATAAACGAGCGTGCGGCACGACATGCTAGCCGCGTACCAAAACGGATCGAGCTTCGTCGTCCGGATCGAATTGTTCGCGACCTTGCGGATGACATACAGCTTTCGCTCGAAGGCCATGTCGTCGGTGAGTCCCGGCCCGCGTCCGATGAACACCTGCTGCATGAACGGCTCGCTGGACTTCGCCGTGTTGCCGAGCGGCGCGTTGTTCGTGGGAATATCGCGCCAGCCGAGCACCATCTGCCCCTCAGCGGCGACCAGCGCCTCGAACGTCCTCCGCGCTTGCGCACGCACCGCCGCATCTGGCGAGGTATAAATATTGGCGACGCCAAATTGCCCCGGCTCTGGCAATGCGATCCCCTCTTTCGCGGCAACCTTCTTGAGAAACTTGTGCGGCACCTGAATCAGGATGCCCGCGCCGTCGCCGGTGTTCGTCTCGCTGCCGACCGCGCCGCGATGGTCGAGATTCACGAGGATCGTCAAGCCTTGCTGGACGATGTCGTGCGACTTCTTCCCCTTCATGTGAACGATGAAGCCGACGCCGCACGCGTCATGCTCAAATTGCGGATCGTAGAGTCCCTGTTTCGGCGGTAGTCCCTGATTCATATTTTTGGCGTCGCGCATCGTGGCAGATTGCCGGTCAATCATCCACGACTTTTGTGCATAGATTGGTAAAATTCTTGCGCGCGACGGACAAATTGCGGCTCAAGAGCTCCGTTGCAAGGCGCAAAACCACCCTTTTCACGCTTCCGAACGAATCTGGAAACCGATCCTGGAAAGTGAGGAATGACCCACCGCAAGAAAAAGGGCGGCTGAAGCCGCCCAGATTCTGGAGAATTTTCGCCTCTCGAGGCTAAGCTGGGACACCAGTCAGGCCCGGCGGAAAGTCGGGTCCGATGGTCGTGCCTTCCGCAGTCCCGCGTTGGAGCGGAGGTGGTTCGGGCGGGCGTGGCTGGCGGCTCGAAGCCGTCGGAGGAGGTGTGCGCATGCTGCCAGTTTCGATGATCTCCCGGATTTGTTTGCCATCAAGGGTCTCGTACTCGAGTAAGGCTTTCGCGATGGTTTCGAGCTTGTCCCGGTTCTCGGTAAGCAGGTTCACCGCCCGGGTGTAGGCGTCATCGCAAAGTTTGCGCACTTCCGCGTCGATTTCCTTCGCGGTTTCTTCGCTGTATTCGCGGCCTTGGCCGAGATTGCTGCCGAGGAAAACGTAGTCGTCGTTCTTGCCATACTCGACCATGCCCATTTTTTCACTCATGCCCCATTCGCAGACCATCTTGCGGGCGATATTCGTCGCCTGACCGATGTCGCCGCGAGCGCCGTTGGTCACATCGCCGAAGATCATGTCCTCCGCTACACGGCCGCCCATGATGACCA
Organism: Chthoniobacteraceae bacterium; assembly: GCA_049690035.1. Lineage (GTDB taxonomy): Bacteria > Verrucomicrobiota > Verrucomicrobiia > Chthoniobacterales > Chthoniobacteraceae > Chthoniobacter. The sequence continues at coordinate 2,902 of JBAVML010000506.1, read as the reverse complement.
CCAGGCGATCGAGCAATTCGTTCTTGCGGTGGGTGTATTTGTCTTCCGTAGGCAGATACATCGTCGAGCCGAGGGAGGGACCGCGCGGAATGATGGTGACCTTGTGCAGCGGGTCCATGTTCTTGACCAGTTCGCAGAGCAGCGCGTGACCCGCCTCGTGGTAAGCGGTATTCTCCTTTTCCTTGTCGCTCATTGCCAGGCTGCGACGCTCGCGACCCCAGCGGACTTTGTCGCGCGCCTCTTCCAGTTCGGGCAGCGTGATGGCCTTCAATCCTTTCCGTGCCGCGAGGAGGGCCGCTTCATTGATCACGTTGGCAAGTTCGGCGCCGCTGTATCCCGGCGTGCCGCGCGCGACGACGGAGAGTTCGACGTCTTCCGCGATCTTCACTTTCTTCGCGTGCACCCGCAGGATCTCTTCACGGCCCTTCACGTCGGGGAGGCTCACCGTGATCTGGCGGTCGAAACGGCCCGGACGCAGCAGGGCCGGGTCGAGGACATCGGGGCGGTTGGTGGCCGCGATAATGATCACGCCTTCCTGAGTATCGAAGCCGTCCATCTCCACCAACAGCGCATTGAGCGTCTGCTCACGTTCATCGTGGCCGCCGCCCATTCCGTGTCCGCGATGGCGGCCCACTGCGTCAATTTCATCGATGAAGATCAGGCACGGAGCGGACTTCTTGCCCTGCTCGAACATATCGCGCACCCGGCTCGCGCCGACGCCGACGAACATCTCCACGAAGTCCGAACCGCTGATTGAAAAGAACGGCACATCCGCCTCACCCGCGATGGCGCGGGCGAGCAGCGTCTTGCCGGTGCCCGGAGGGCCGACCATGAGCACGCCCTTCGGGATGCGTCCGCCGAGTTTCTGGAACTTTTTCGGGTCGCGCAGGAACTCGACGATTTCCGTCACTTCATCCTTCGCCTCCTCGACGCCGGCCACATCCTTGAAAGTGATCTTGTTCTTATCCCGGGCGAGCATGCGCGCCTTCGATTTGCCGAAGTTCAGAGCGCCTTTGCCGGCCATGCGGATCTGCTGGCGGAAGAAGAAATAGAGGATCAGCAGGAACAGCGCGATCGGCATGAACCCGAGCAACGCCGAAGCCACGAAGTTGCTGTCCGTGCGCGGAGTGACCGCGATCTTGTACTGCTCCTCCAGCATCCACTGGAGGTAAGGCATGTACTGGAGATCGACCTGCGTCCGGATCTGCTCGATGGGCGACCCAGGCTCCGCGCCGCCCCGCGCCCACGCCCGAAGATAGTGCGTGCCGACGCTCTGCTCGTTGATCAGGTCGATCCCCTTTTCTTTAACGATGAGATTGCCTTCGAGCTTGGCCTTGAACTCGGGAAACGGCACCTCGCGGACATTGCCCATCGGGCCGCCCTTGAAGAAAAACGCGCCGCCGATGAGCAGAATCGCGATCGCGAAGAGAATGAGGCCGCGCCAATTGAAATTGGGGTCGCCATTGCCGCCATTGGGCTGGCGATTGCCTTTGGGTGAACGGGGTTCGGGCTGGGCCATAGATAGATAGACTGCGCGTGAAGGGTAGCGCCTTATTACGGGGCGGCAACCGCGACGGATGGCGCGAGTCGGCCAAAGTAGGCGCTTCCGCGGGTTGGTCAACCCGGATGTCTGCGGAAAAGTCTCCGCTGGTCGAACCCGCACCTCGCCTGTCCTCGCACTGCATCAGCCGCGCAAATCGCCGGTCGCCACGATGATGTAGCCGGCACCGCGTTCCGTTTGGACGAGTTTTTGGGAAAAGCCGTCGTCCACCTTCTTCCGCAAACGCATGATCAGCACCGCCACGAAATTCTCCCGCGGCGCTTCCTCCTCGCGCCACAGCCGCTCAATCAGCTTCGCTGCCGACACGACTCGACCGTGTGCGCGCACGAGAAGCTCTAGTGCAAGAAACTCACGCTCGGTCAGCGGCAAGGCGCGCCCGGCACGGAAAGCGCGCTGCTTGTCGCAGTGCAGAACGAGATCTTCGACCTCCAGGCAGTCGCCGGACTTGCGCGCAGCTCTTCGCGTGAGCGCGTGGACGCGCGCGACCACCTCGGTCATAAGCGCCGGCTTGGCGAGACAATCGTCGGCCCCAAAGCGCAGCGCCTCGACGCGCGCCTCGGGCTTGGTATCCGCAGTGAGGGCGAGGATCGGGGCCGAAACCTGGTTGCGTCGCAGTTTCTTGAGCAAATCCACGCCCCTCGCGCCGGGCATTTCGAGGTCGAGCACCACGGCCGCGTAGGGCACGGAAAGCGCGCACTCCAACACTCCGTCCGCCGTATCGACGACATCGACGACCAGCGACTCGCTGCGCAAGGCACGGCGCGCGGACGCGACAAACCCGGGCTCGGTCGCGGCAACAAGGATACACATCGCCGCGGGCTTGCGGTCTCCCCGAGTCGCGGGCGAAACGCGACCTTTGCTCGATAATGGAGTGACGCCGTCGGTGGGGCGAACGTCGCGGGATCGCACAGCGACGAGGACCGCTTACGGCCGCGTGGCCTTCAGCCGGATGAAGCGCGCCGGGGCCGCACCGATCGGGATATTGTCGTGCGCCTGCAGCACCGTGAGAGTGTCGAGATCGACCGTAGTGCCGGAAGTGCTCCACACGCCTGTTTCACTCAAATCGCCGGTGACCTCGATCGCGAGATTGACGTCGGTTGCGGCCGGATTTTTGGTCACGGTCATCGTCAGACAGCCGGTAGCGTCGAGCGCACTGGTGACCGCCGCGGTGGGCGGATACGCAACGAGCGGATCAAGGCCGAGCCCATATTTCAGCAGGTTCATGATCCCGTCACCGGCGGGATTGGCATCGTCCGCAGCGGCACCGGAGTTCGCGGCGCCAACGCCAAAATGCTGCTGGCGCCAATGGTCTGCCGTGTCGGTGACAAGCCCGGTGAGGTT
>JBAVML010000505.1:0-2535 GCA_049690035.1 Chthoniobacteraceae bacterium | reverse complement strand
GCTGAAGGCAAATATGGTGGAACTCGCCACGGTGAAAGACGCGCCGGCGCTGCCGTTGCCCGATCACGAAACGATTTTGCAGCGGCAAATCTCGTTCGGTTACACGTTCGAAGATTTGCGCATGCTCATGGTGCCGATGGCGAAAGACGGCGTCGAAGCCGTCGGCTCGATGGGCACCGACACGCCGCTCGCCGTGCTCTCGGACCGCACGAAGCTGCTCTACGACTACTTCCAGCAACTTTTCGCGCAGGTCACAAACCCGCCGATTGATTGCATTCGCGAAGAGATCATCACCTCCGCGGAAACGACCATCGGCTCCGAGCGCAACCTGCTCGACCCGCAGCCGGAGAGCTGTCACCTCATCGAGCTGAAGACGCCGATCCTCAGCAACGAAGAACTCGCCAAGCTGCGGCACGTCGCCGAGGGGCAATTCAAGTCGGTGTCGATCCCGATTCTTTTCGACCCGAAGACTGGTCCCGCGGGTTGTGAAAAGGCGTTGGAGGAAATCTTCGCGCAAGCGAGCCGCTCGATCGCCGCTGGGGTGAACATCATCATTCTCTCCGATCGCGGTGTGAACAAGGACAGCGCACCGATTCCGGCGTTGCTCGCCGTCGCCGGTCTGCATCACCACTTGATCCGCGAAGGCACCCGCACGCGGGTCGGCATCGTGCTCGAATCCGGTGAGCCGCGCGTCGTGCATCACTTCTCCGTGCTCATCGGCTACGGCTGCGGCGCCATCAATCCTTATCTCGCCTTCGAGACGCTCGACGACATGATCCGCCAGGGTCTGCTCGTGAACGTCGATCACAAGGCGGCGTGCAAGAACTTCATCAAGGCCGCGACCAAGGGCGTGATCAAAGTGGCGTCGAAGATCGGCATCTCCACGATGCAGAGCTATCGCGGCGCGCAGATTTTCGAAGCGGTCGGGCTCAACGAAGCGTTGGTCAGCAAATATCTCACCGGCACCGCCTCGCGCATCGAAGGCGCGGGCCTCGATGTCATTGCCCAGGAAGCGCTCGCGCGGCACGCACACGCCTTTCCCGAGCGCCAGGTGAATGGCCATGCGCTCGACGTCGGCGGCGAATACCAATGGCGCAAGGAAGGCGAGGCACATCTCTTCAGCCCGCAGACAATCCATACGCTGCAAAAGGCGGTGCGCACCGGAAATTTCGAAACCTTCAAGACGTACTCCGCGCTGGTGAACGAGCAGGGCAAGAAGCACTACACGCTGCGCGGCCTGTTGCATTTCAAGAAGTCCATGGCGGTGCCGATCGAAGAGGTCGAGACGGTCGAGGAAATCATGAAGCGCTTCAAAACCGGCGCGATGAGCTACGGCTCGATTTCCAGCGAAGCGCACGAAGCGCTCGCCATCGCGATGAATCGCGTCGGTGGCAAGTCGAACACCGGCGAAGGCGGCGAGGACCCCGATCGTTATACGTGGACGAATGACCAGGGCGACTCGAAGAACAGCGCGATCAAGCAAGTCGCGAGCGGCCGCTTCGGCGTGACCAGCCTCTATCTTTCGCAGGCGAAAGAATTGCAGATCAAGATGGCGCAGGGCGCGAAGCCCGGCGAAGGCGGACAGCTTCCCGGCTCCAAGGTTTATCCGTGGATCGCCAAGGTGCGGAATTCGACGCCCGGCGTCGGCCTCATCTCGCCGCCGCCGCATCACGACATCTATTCCATCGAGGATCTCGCGGAGTTGATCCACGACTTAAAGAACTCGAACCGCGAGGCGCGCATCAGCGTGAAGCTCGTCTCCGAGGTCGGCGTCGGTACGATCGCCGCGGGTGTGGCGAAGGCGCACTCTGATGTGGTGCTCATCTCCGGCTTCGACGGCGGCACCGGCGCGTCGCCGCAGACTTCGATTAAACATGCGGGTCTGCCTTGGGAACTCGGCCTCGCCGAAACGCACCAGACGCTGGTGCTCAACAATCTCCGCTCGCGTATCGTCGTCGAGGCCGATGGCCAGATGAAGACCGGCCGCGACGTGATCATCGCCGCGCTGCTCGGCGCCGAGGAATTCGGCTTCGCCACCGCGCCGCTCGTCACGCTCGGCTGCATCATGATGCGCGTCTGCCATTTGAATACCTGCCCGGTCGGCGTGGCCACGCAGGACCCGCGGCTGCGCGCAAACTTCACCGGCGACCCCGAGCACACCGTGAACTTCATGAAGTTCATCGCGCAGGAAGTGCGGGAGTTCATGGCGCAACTCGGCTTCCGCAAACTCACCGACATGGTCGGCCGCACCGATGTGCTCGAACCCAGCCAGGCCGTCGAGCATTGGAAAGCGAAGGGCCTCGATTTCTCGAAGATCCTTTACCAGCCGAAAGCCGGACCCGAGATCGGACGTTACTGCACCGAGATGCAGGACCACGGCCTCGCGAAGTCGCTCGACATGACCAAGCTGCTCGGCCTTTGCCAGCCCGCCATCGAGCGTGGCGAGAAGGTCAACGAGTCGAATATTCCGATCATCAACGTGAACCGCGTTGTCGGCACCATCGTCGGCAATGAAGTCACCAAACGCCACTGGCA
>JBAVML010000504.1:0-20402 GCA_049690035.1 Chthoniobacteraceae bacterium | reverse complement strand
GCCTGATTCAGAAGTTTTTCCGGCCGCAGGTTACATCGAGAGCGCGGAAAAAAGCTGGCGCAGCTCTTCATCCACCTCGGCGGCACTGCCGACGGTGCGCGCGATCTCTTCGCGGAGGAGTGTGCGGTAGCGATCACGCAGCCGGTGGACGGCGACCTTCAGCGCGCCCGCCGTGGTGCCCAGACGGATCGCGATTTCCTCGTAGGCCGCACCCTTTTCGCCGGTGAGGCAAAACTTCAACGCATCGAATTGCCCCGCTTTCCCCGCGCACATCATTTCCTCGCCGAGCCGCGCCAGCACTTGATCCAGCAGCGTGAGCGCCCAACGCCGGTCGAAGAGTTGCTCGGCGGTGATCTGGTCCGCGGGCTCGTGTTGGTAGCGCTGCTCGGCGGTCGTGTCGTCGATCGAGACGAGTGCGATTCCGCCGCCGCGTTTCTGCGTCCGCGCGCGGTCCCATTCGTTGGCCAGGAAGTGTTTCATCGCGGCGAGAAGGAAGGAGCGGAACCGTCCGTTCGCGCGATCCACCGCCGCCAAATCCTTCTTTTCCAAAAGCCGCGCGAAGAATCCCTGCGTCAGATCCTGCGCATCGTGGGCGCTGTGTCCCTGCCGCCGCACGAAGGTGTAGAGCGGATACCAATAGGTCCGGCAAAGATGCTCGAGCGCCTGCCGCGCCTCGGTTTCCTCGCCGCCTGCCGCCGCGAAGATCATGCTCCACCGCGTCTGCTCAAACCGCACGGTCTTCGGCGAATCGTGATGGCTACTCGCACGGGACATGGCTTCGGCATAGCAGCTTCGTTCAACCGTGTCTGTACCGCGCGCGGAATCGCCACGACAACAGCTTCTCCTGCACTCGACGATACCTGGAGGAGAGGCCGCGCATGATATTTCCTCGCCGTGATCGCCGGGCATCATCTAATTCATCCCTCCCGAACATGAAAAAGCTCTCCCTCCTCCTCTCCCTCCTCGCCGCTTCGTCGCTCCTCGCCCAAGCGCCGAAAAACTACGCGGTCCTGCCGGTGCTGCATCCGGGCACCGAGAAACGCCACGAGTCGTTTAACGAGATTTCCAAGAAGGGCGAGGCGCAGCTCGTCTTCCTCGGGGACTCGATCACGCACGGTTGGGAGGGGAAAGGAAAAGCCGTGTGGGAAAAGTATTGGGCGCCGTTGAAGGCCGCGAACTTCGGTATCGGCGGCGATCGCACGGAGCATGTCCTGTGGCGGCTGGAGAATGGAAACTTCGACGGGCTGAAGCCGAAGGAGATCGTGCTCATGATCGGCACGAACAACACGGGCCACGTGGGCCGGCCGCAAAAGGAGAACAACGGTGAGATTTACACGAGCACGGCCGAACAGACCGCCGAAGGCGTGAAGGCGATCCTCGCCAAACTGAAGGCCAAGTGCCCCGGGGCGAAGATCCTCGTGCTCGCGATCTTCCCGCGCGGGGAAAATGCGCAGAACCCGATGCGCCAGCAAAACGAGGCGGCAAACCAGATCATCAAGACCTTCGCCGACGACAAAACGGTGTTCTTCATGGACATCGGCGCGAAATTCCTCGCCGCCGACGGCACGCTCTCGAAAGACATCTTCCCCGACCTGCTGCACCCGAACGAGAAGGGCTACGAGATCTGGGCGGAAGCGATCGAGGGCAAGGTGAAGGAGTTGCTGAAGTAGCTCCGCCGCCGACCCGGCAGTGGCCGCGGAACCGGGCGAGCGGTTTACAGATCGCGGTATCGTCGCTGGCGAAGGATGCGCCGCCGTTGAACTCCCGTGAGCGGAACGGCGATCAATCCAAGGTCTGCCGGTAGCGCTTGATACCGAGGGTGAGCATGACGGCGGCGAAGAGGGCGATAGGCCAAAGTTCGGGCAGGATGTCGGCCAGGCTGTTGCCCTTCAGCAGAATGCCGCGAACGATGCGCAGGAAATGCGTCAGCGGCAGGACTTCGCCGATGCATTGCGCCCAATATGGCATGCCGCGAAACGGGAACATGAAGCCGGAAAGCAGGATGGAAGGAAGGAACACGAAGAATGTCATCTGCATCGCTTGGAGCTGATTTTTCGCGATCGTGGAAAAGGTGATGCCCATCGCGAGATTGGCCGCGATGAAGACCAGCGCGACCACGAGCAGCAGCGGAATGCTGCCATGCATCGGCACGTGAAAAAGGAAGTGCGCCGCAAGGAGGATGACCGCGACCTGGATGTAGCCGACGAAGATGTACGGCGTGATTTTTCCCACGAGCACCTCGGTCGGGCGCGTGGGCATGGAAAGCAGATTTTCCATCGTGCCGCGCTCGCGTTCGCGGGTGATGGCGAGGCCGGTGATCATAATCATCGTCATGGTGAGGATCACGCCCATGAGGCCGGGGACGATGTTGTACTGGGTGATCGCCTCGGGGTTGTAGAGCGCGTGGACGCGGAGGTCGATCGGGCCGGGACTGGCGGCGAGGAAGGCGAGCGGGCCTTTGAGGTCATTGAGCAGCGCGGAGTTGAGCAGCGTCGAAAGCGAACCGAGCGCATTGCCGGTCGCGGCGGGATCGGTGGCATCGGCCTCGATGAGCACCGCGGGTCGCTCGCCACGCAGAAGATCGCGCGAGAAGTTTTCCGGGATGTTGATCACGAACTGCACCTCGCCGTGCGCGAGGGCGTCGCGTCCCTCGGCTTCCGTATGCACCTGCCGCACGAACTCGAAGTACGTGCTGTTCTTCAAAGCCGCGAGCAAGGTGCGGCTCTGCGGACCCTGATCGGCGACGAGCACGGCGGCGGGCAGATGTCGCGGGTCGGAATTGATCGCAAAGCCAAAGAGCGTGAGCTGGAGCAGCGGGATGCCGAGGATCATCGCGAACGTCAGACGGTCGCGGCGCATCTGGACGAACTCCTTCACGACGATGCCCCACAGCCGTGCGAACGAGATGCGGTGGCCCCGCCTCATGGCGAAAAGTTGTCCTTCGATTCGCCCATGAGGTGAATGAAAACGTCTTCGAGTCCCGACGGAATCGGCCGCCACTCGTGAGCCGCGGCGCGGAAGGGCGCGATGGCTTTCTCCAGCGCAGCGGGATCGTCGCCGCTGACGTGCAGCGTGGTGCCAAAAGCCACGGCCTGCTGGACGCCGGGACGCGCGCGCAATTCCCCAGCGAGTTTCAGCAAGTCCGGGCCGCTCACCGACCAGGTCGAGAGCCGCGCATGCGCCACCACATCGGCGACGGTGCCGTGAGTCAGGAGATTGCCGTAGGAGATGTAGGCGAGTCGGTGGCAGCGCTCGGCTTCATCCATGTAATGCGTGGTGATGAGGAAGGTCAGTCCCTGCGCCGCGAGCTGGTGGATCTGCTCCCAGAAATCGCGCCGCGCCTTCGGGTCCACGCCCGCCGTGGGCTCGTCGAGCAGGAGCAGTTTCGGCTGGTGAATGAGGCAGGCCGCGAGCGCGAGCCGCTGCTTCCAGCCGCCGGAGAGTTCGCCAGCGAGCTGCTTCTGCCGCGCGGTCAGTCCGAGGTGCTCGATGCTCGCGCGCACCGCTTCACGTCGATTCTTCACCGCATACATCCGCGCCACGAAGTCGAGGTTCTCGGCGATGCTCAAGTCCTCGTAAAAGCTGAAGCGCTGCGTCATGTAGCCGACCTGCCGCTTGATCTCCTCGCTGTCGTGAATCACATCGAAGCCGAGGCACGTGCCGCTTCCCGCGTCCGCGCGGAGCAGCCCGCACAGCATGCGAATGAACGTGGTCTTCCCACTGCCATTCGGGCCGAGGAAGCCGTAGATTTCCCCCGTGCGCACCTGCAATGCGATCTCGTTGACCACGGTGCGCTCGCCGAAACGCTTCGTCATTCCCCGCACGTCGATCGCGAAATCGCCGGCCATGCTCTACCTCCCGAATAGCACATCCACCGGCTGACCGGGATGCAGCTTCGCGGCCGCCTCGGCATCGAATCTGACCTCGATCATGAAGACGAGCTTGCCCCGGCTCTCCTGGCTGTAGATGACCGGCGGCGTGTATTCCGCCTGCGGCGAAATGTAGCTCACCTTCCCAAGGAAGGGCTCGCGCACACCATCCACGCTCACTTGCGCGGGATCGCCCGGATGAATCGCGCCGACGCGTTGCTCCGGGACGAAGGCGCGGACTTTGATATTCTCCGGCGGCAGGAGCGCGACCACCGGCCGGCCCGCGGCCACCCACTCACCGGCCCGATAGAGCGTGTCGAAAACCAGGCCCGCTTGAGGGGCGTTCTGGCGCTTTTGCCCGAGATCCCAATCCGCCTTGGCGAGCGCCGCTTCGAGCGCCCGCACATTTGCCTCCGCGGCGGCAATCTGATCGCTGCGCAGACCGAGCTGCGCCGTCTTCAAGTCTGCCTCGAGTTGCGAGACGCGCTGGCGGTCCTGATCGCGGGCGGATTGCGCCTTGTCGCGATCCTGCGCCGAGGATGCGCCGGAGCGAAACAACTCCATTTGCCGGGCCAGCTCCTTTTCCGAAAGCACCAGCGCCGCGCGGCTCTGATTGAGCTGCGCTTCGATGGCGTCGATCTCCGCCGGACGTTTCCCCTTCCGCGCGTCTTCCAAATTCGCCCGGCCCTCTTCCAGCCGCTTCACCGCTTGATCCCGCGCCGCCGATTCCGCGCCGCACTCCAGCGCGAAGAGCGGCTCGCCCGCCTTCACCTGCGCGCCGCGTTGCACGGAAAGCGCCTCCAGCGTTCCCGCCAGCGGCGAGGCGACATAGATAAACTCGCCCTCGGCATATCCCTGCACCGCCGCGCGCGGCGGCCGGTCGCAGCCGGAGAAAGCACACAGCGCCAACAGCATCGCGAAGACCCGCGCACGGCTCATCGTTTCCTCCTTCGTCTGGCGGTCACGCCTTCGAGAAAGTTGGTGACGATCGCGGAAAGACACACGCTGGTGGAAAGGTTGGCTCGTGATTCAGCGGCGCGCCAGCTTCGATCGCGCAGTCATTCGCTGGCGAGCAGCGTGGCTTTTGCTTCGACCAGTTCCTTGCGCTTGGCTGCATCGACTTTCGGGTAAGACAAATCCAGCGAAGCCAGCGCATCGACTACCGCGGCGGCCACGACCGCGCGGGTGAACCACTTGTTGTCCGCCGGCACCACATACCACGGCGATTCCTCGGTCGCGGTTTCGCGAATCGTCTCCTCATACGCCCGCATGTAGTCGTCCCAGAAAGCGCGTTCTTTCGCGTCGTTCGCGGAGAACTTCCAATTCTTCTCCGGCATATCGATCCGCTCGAGGAAGCGCTTCTGCTGCTCTTCTTTCGAGACGTGGAGGAAAAACTTTCGCACCACCGTCCCGTTGCGGGTGAGGTAGCGCTCGAAGGCGCGGATGTCCTGAAAGCGCTCCTCCCAAATGTGTTTCGTCACGCATTCTTCCGGAAGCTTTTGCCCGGCGAGAAACGCCGGATGCACGCGCACCACGAGCGTCTCCTCGTAGTAGCTGCGATTGAAAATACCGATCCGTCCGCGCTCCGGGAGCTGCCGCATGCAGCGCCAGAGATAGTCGTGGTCGAGCTCCTCGCTTGTCGGCGCCTTGAACGAAGACACCTGACAGCCTTGCGGATTCACCCCCGACATCACGTGTTTGATCGTCCCATCTTTCCCCGCTGCATCCATCGCCTGAAAGATGAGCAGCACCGACCAGCGATCCTGCGCGTAGAGCTTGTCCTGAAGCTCCGCAAGCGCCTTCACGCCCGTTTCCAGCGCCTGCCGCGCGCGGGGCTTGTCTGCTGATTTCAACTCGCCCGTGTCGGCGGGGTCCACGTGTTTGAGTCGAAAATTTTTCCCTTTCGTGACCCGATAAGGTTTGGAAAATTGCCGGGCGGTTTCGATGACCTGTCTGATTTTCATGGGAGCGGAGAGGCGGTGAGAGAACTGCCTCAAATCACATCGTTTGCTCAGGTGGGAAGCGATCCCAATCTGAGCGGGCCTTTGAGGTCGTTGAGCAGCGCGGAGTTGAGCAGCGTCGAAAATGAACCGAGCGCATTGCCGGTCGCGGCGGGATCGATGGCATCGGCTGCGCGTCTCGACCAGTTACCAGGTCAGCGTGCGGGCCGTTGATGCAGCTGGGCTGTGGGACAGCGCCGTCGGAGTCAGCAAGAACACGCTGCTCCGGCCGTTCGTCGTGGCGGACGCCCAAGCCGCAATGACGACGAACCCCGATGGCTCCACGACGATGACGTGGCCCGGCTACGGCTACTCTTGGAAATTCACCGTCGAATCGGGCATCGACCTGGCGACGTGGCTGCCCATCGAGCCCGCCAGCCAGTGGCCGAGCTACGCGACATCGTTCACCTTCACTCCGGTCGCTGGAGTGCCGCAGCTTTTCTACCGGGTGAAGGCAGTGTCGGCCGTGTTGCCATAGCGGTGCTTTTCCCGGCGGCGTCAGTTCCCGCGCGGCAGCCGGATGGTGACCGTCAGCCCGGTCGGTTCGGCGAGAGCGGCGGCGACCTTCCCACCGCACGCTTCGACGCAGCGCTTCACGATCGCCAGCCCCAGTCCGGCGCCACCGGTGGTGCGCTGGCGAGCGGCTTCGGGACGGTAGAAAGGCTCGAAGATTTTCCCGAGCGCGGCGGCGGGAACTCCCGGGCCGTGGTCGCGGATCGCGATCTCCGTGGCGTCGTCGGTGGCCTGCGCATGGATTTCGATGGGCCCGCCCGGCCCGGCGTAGCGGACGGCATTGCGGAGGACATTGGACAGGGCGCGCTCGACCGCCTCGCGGATCGCGTGAATACGCAGGGTCGCGGGGACGTGGACTTCGACCCGCGCGTCGGCGGCCTCGCGCGCGACGACTTCCGCGACGAGTTCGCCGCAGGAAAAGTCCTCCGGCGCGTCGAGTGCGGGAGGCGTGGCCGCCTTGGTGAAGGAGAGAATTTCCTCCACCAGCCGAGCCATGTGCTGGAGCTCGCGGTCGATCTTTTCCAAATAGCCGGCCTGCTCGGGCATTGAGCGCTGCTCGACGACACCGAGCGCGCGCTGCATGCGCGCGATGGGCGAGCAGAGTTCATGGGCGACATCGGCCGTCAGCCGGCGCTGGCGCTCGACGAGCTCGCCGAGCTGCGCGGCCATGGCGTTCAGCGAGCCGCCAAGTTCACCGAGCTCATCGCGGCGCACTTCGGGGACGCGCACATCGAAGCGCCCCTCGGCGATGCTCCGCGCAGCCGTATTCACCCGGCGAATCGCCCGCGTGATGCTGCCGACGATCGGCAGCCAGACGAGCGCGGAGAGCAGCAGCGCGGCGCAACCGAGGGTGAGCCAGGGCCGCGGATCGAAAAACAGACCGCCACCGGTGATCGAATCGGCGACCACCAGCAGCGTGACGGGCCGCGGATCGATCGGATCGTCGTGCGTCAGGCCGACGTGAATGCCGGCCCAATATTTGGCCGGTTCACCGGCCCGCAGAAAAAAGGCCAGCCGCGCCCGTGGGGGGGCGGCCGCGGCGGGCGCGCCACGTTCCCCGCTCGCTGCCGCCGGACGCGGTGGCCGCGGATTGGGTGGGCCACGGCGGTCACGCAGTTTCTCGCTCAATGCGGAGGGCGGCTCGATCAGCGGGCCGGCAATCTGGCGTCCGTCATTGCGGAAGATCGCGAACGTCACGCCCTGGGCGTCGCGATACCGTTCCAGCACCTCGCCCCAGCGGGCCACCGGACGATCGCGCAGGTCTGCGGTGACGCGCTCGCTCAGCGCCTCCAGCCGCTCCTCAGCCGGGCCGGCGAGGAGCCATTCCATGCCGACCCGGAACTGGCCACCGACAAACGCGAGGGCGAGTACGGCGACGAGAGTGAGATTGACGAGGAACCAAAACAGTACTTTGGCATAGAGCGGGAAGCGAAGGCGCATGGCGTCAGCTTTCCGGGACCACGAGCATGTAGCCCACGCCGCGCACGGTCTTGATGAAGCGCGGCTCCTTGGGATCGTCGCCGAGCTTTCTGCGAAGCGAGGAAATGTGCATGTCGATCGCCCGATCAAACACCTCCCATTCGCTGCCGCGCAATTCCTCGAAAAGCTGATCACGCGATTTTACCCGCCCCTTGGCCCGCGCGAGAGCGAGCAGCAATTCGAACTCCGTGCGGGTCAGCGCGAGTGCCTTGTCCTCGATCGAGGCGCTGTGCGTCTCGGGGCAAATGCGCAGCGCTCCCGCGATCACCTGGCGCATTGGCAATGGCGCCGCGCTCTCCGCGACCCAGCCGGCGCGCCGGACCGCCGCCCGGAGCCGGGCGAGCAGCTCCCGCGAGGAGAAGGTTTTGGGCAGATAATCATCCGCGCCCAGTTCCAGGCCGACGACGCGGTCCACTTCCTCGCCGCGGCCGGTGAGCATCAGCACCGGTACTTTCGATTTCGCGCGGATGCGGCGCAGAACCTCGAAGCCGTCCACGTCCGGCAGCATCACGTCGAGGATCACCGCCTGCCACGTCTCCGCGATCGCGCGCTCCACGCCGCTCTCGCCGGTGTGCGCGACCTCCACGCGGAAGCCCAGCGGCGCGAGGTAGTCGGCCGTGAGCTGGCAGAGATCTTCGTCGTCGTCGATGACGAGCACACGCAGACCCTCCCGGGCGTTCGGTGCGGAAGATGGACTCGGGACCATGAGGACGTGCCGCGGAACGTAAACCGCGCGAGGGCAGGAGGCGCGGAGATTTACTGTTTGCTGACAAACTTTTCGGTCCGGACGCCGCCACAACGTACTCTCCAAGACGTTCATTGAGTGCAGCGACGGATCATCCGTGACCCGGTCTGCCGAAAACCCATGCGTGGATTTTATTGGGGCCGAGAAAACGATTGCCCGAACTTCAGCCCGCGCGCGTTTTCTCAGGCGAAGCGTCAGCGAACCACAAAATCCCGCAAGGCCTGCGCCCGCGATTCCGGCGAGGACGGATTGATATACATTCCCGTACCGAGTTCGAAGCCCGCGACTTTGTTCACCCGCGGGACGATGGAGATATACCAGTGGAAATATGGAGCATTCTGTTCCTGCGGACCGAGAGACCGAATGACGAGATTGAAGGGCGGATCGGCGAGCATGCCGTGGACTTTTCGGAGCACGGTATGCACGATCTCCGCGAGGGTGGGAACCGTCTCGACCGGCAGGACGGAAAAACACGCGGCGTGAATCTTTGGGAAGATCCAAAGGTGATACGGCGACAAGGCGGCGTAAGGGATGAGCGCGACGAAATGCAGATTCTCCGCGACGATGCGGCAGCCGGCCTCTCGCTCCTGCGCGATGAGCGTGCAGGCCAGGCACTTTGCCGTCTCGGCGAAGATGCGCCGCGCGCGCTCGATGCGCTCCAACACCTGACCGGGAACGATCGGCGTGCCGACGATCTGAGAATGCGGATGCTGCTGCGACGCGCCGGCCTCCGCGCCGTGATTTTTGAAGACGACGACATGCCGAATGCGCGAGTCAGCGTAAAACGAACGGAAGCGGTCGATGTAGGCTTCGAGGATCCGCCGGACGTGCTCCGGGGAAAACAAAGCAGTGGTCAGGTGATGCCGCGGGCTTTCGACCAGCACCTCGTGAAGCCCCACGCCATTCACACTCTCCTCCTCGCCACCGCGGCAACCCGCCAAGGCCACGTCTCCGGTCGGGGAGAGGACGGAAAATTTGTTCACCACCGAGCGCAGCGCCCATTTCCCATCGTCGCCTTTGACTCGATAGCGTTCGTCGGTTCCCTCGCCTTCGTTGCCCGGACAGAACGGGCAGGTCGCCACGAACTCGGGGACTTCCGGCCGGGCCGCAGGTGGCGCGAGATTGCCGCCCCGCTTCGCCCGCTCCGGCGCGATGATGACCCATTCGCCGGTGAGCTTGTTGTGCCGGATCTCAGACATGATCGCAGAGAGTAGAGACGCGGCCTGCGGACGAGCAAGCGCGGGCCACGGCCGCGCGACGAAACGCCGCCCGATGGCCTAACTTTCATCCGCCTATCGGGTGATGCTTGAGGCCACGACGCGGCCACGCATTCCCCCAAAAACCTCAAATCTCCCCGCTTGAAACTCCTCCGATTCGCTGCCGTTCTTTTCATTTTACTCCCCGGCATCGTCTCGGCGGCCGAATTCAAAGCCGGCGCTGCGGCGGTGAACATCACGCCGCCGCTGGGCACTCTGATCAACGGCAACTTTCGCCCGGTGGTCGCGGAGAATGTCCATGACGAACTCCACGCCCGCGCGCTCGCGCTGACCGATGGCACGACGACGCTCGCCTTCGTCGTAGTGGATAACTGCGTGATCCCGCGCGAGGTCTTCGACGCGGCGAAGGCGCTTGTGACCGAGGAAGTCGGCCTGCCGCCGGCCAACGTGATGATGTCATCCACGCACTCGCATTCCTGCGGCTCGGTGCAGGAGGCGTATCTCACGCCGGCCAGCGAAGCGTATCGCGATCGGCTACCACGCTTCATCGCCGATGCGGTGCGACGGGCGATGCGAAACTTCGCCCCCGCGCGCGTGGCCTGGGGCAGCGGCAAGTTGCCGCAACACGTCTTCTGCCGGCGCTGGCGCTTGAAGGAAGGCGCGAAGGCGGCGAATCCCTTTGGCGGCAACGATCTGGTGAAGATGAATCCGGGCGTCGCGAATCCCGATCTTGTCGAACCCGCGGGTCCGACCGATCCGGAGATTGCCTTCCTCGCCGTGCAGCGCGCGGACGGAAAGCCGCTCGCGCTGCTAGCCAACTACTCGCTTCACTACGTCGGCGGGGTCGGTTCGGGAGATCTGTCGGCGGATTACTTCGGCGCGTTCGCGGATCGCATCCAGCAACTGCCCGGTGCCGATCGGCAGGATCCGCCGTTCGTCGGCATCCTGAGCAACGGCACCAGCGGCGACATCAACAACATCAACTGGCGCGGTCCGGACAATCGGCCCAAGGAGCCGTATGCGAAGATTCGCCAGGTGGCCGATGACGCGGCAACGGAAGTGCAGCGCGTGTGGGGAACTCTGCAATGGCGCAGCGACATTGCCCTGCGCGTCTCTTCCCGCGAGCTGACTCTCGCCACGCGGAAGCCTTCCGCCGATGACGTGGAGAAAGCAAAAGCGATCGTGGCCGACCGCGCGCCGCTCGCGCTCAAGACTCCGGCGGAAATCTACGCGCGCGAGCAGATCCTCCTCTCCCAATATCCCGACACGATTACGATGCCGCTCGCCGCGTTCCGTATCGGTGATTTTGCCGTCGCGGGTTGGCCGAACGAAGTCTTCGCCGAATCCGGCCTCGCGATGAAACGCGACTCGCCGATCAAACCGCTCTTCGTCATCTCGCTCGCGAACGGCTGGTTCGGCTACCTGCCGATGGGAAACCAGCACCCGCTCGGCGGCTACGAAACGTGGCGGTCGCGCACCAGCTACCTCGAAGTCGGCGCGGAACCCAAGATCCGCAAGGCGCTGCTCGAAGTGCTCGCGGGCCTGAAGTAACGCGCCGCGAAGCTACCCGAACAAACCCATCAGCGGCTTGCCTTCCTCGAGAAGACTGTAGGGCCGACCGAGCATGTCGGTCGCTTCGAGATCGTGAATGCCCATGGCGTGATAGACGGTCTTGATTACGTCGGCGGGATCGATCGGGTGATCCTTCGGATACTCCGCCCGCGCGTCAGTGGCACCGATCTCCTGCCCACCGCGAATACCGGCGCCGGCCATCAGGACGCTCATGCAAGCCGTCCAGTGATCGCGGCCCGCGCCGATTTTTCCACCCGAGCGGCGATCGCCGACTTTGGGCATGCGGCCCATCTCGCTGGTCACGAGGACGAGCGTTTCATCGAGCAGGCCGCTGCTCGCGAGATCTTCCATGAGCGCGGAGAACGAGCGATCGAACTGCGGGAGGAGATAGTTTTTGAGGCAGTTGAAATTGTCCGCGTGAGTGTCCCAGCCACCCGCGCTCTTGCATTGCGCGGCGATGCTCTCGTCTTCTTTCCAAAACACCGTGACGAAGGGCACACCCGCGGCCACGAGTCGGCGCGCCATGAGCAGGCTCGTGCCGTTGATCGTATTGCCGTAGCGCTCGCGGACCGACGCCGGCTCGGAGGCGATATCGAATGCGCCCGTGGTGCCGCTCGACGACAACAACGCGAAGGCTTTCTCCTGCTGGCGGACGTAGTTCTGCGCCTGCGCGTCATCATCGAGCTGGCGCCGCGCGTCCTCGAGGGCGCGCAGCAATTCATGCCGCGCGTTCATCCGCCCCGCGCTCATCCCGCCTTCCATGCTCAGCGTCGGCGCGCTGAAGTTCAGCGGCTCCTCAAATTTTCCCGTGAGGTAAAACGGGTCGTGCTCCAGCCCGAGCCGGCCGGCGAATTGCCCGGGCCGCGTGAAGGGCAGCTTGCTCGGCTTGTGCGGGAGTGTGATCACGGACGGCAGCTTCGGATGCGGCGGACGGCGTGCGCCCACGACGCTGCCGACGAAGGGCCAATCGTCCGGATACGGGCGGCGATCGTTGCCCTGCTGCTTGAAGGTAATGTCCGGCGTGTGCCCGGTGAGATTGTAGTAATAGCCCGCGTGATGATCGCCCGTTGCGCGGCCAAAATCGGTGATCCCATGGACGAGGGAAAAATTGTGCGCCTGCTTCGCCAGCAGCGGCAGATGCTCGCAGAGATGAATGTCCGGCGCGGTCGTGCGGATCGGCTGGAACTCACCGCGGAACTCGCTCGGCGCGCCCGGCTTCATGTCCCACATGTCGATGTGCGAGGCGCCTCCGCAGAGGAAAAAGAGGATCGTGGATTTGGCCGGCTTGCGCGGCGCACTGGGCGCGGGCACTGCCTCGGCAGCGTGGACGTTTGAACCGTAGCGCAATCCCGCCAGACCCATCGCAGATGCGGTCAGGAAGGTTCGCCGGTCCATGGGGGGCTGGAACAAAAACGAACTCATGGAGTGACAACCGGGTCGAGAATCCGGCGTTAGGGTTTGGTCGCACCCATGCGGAGTATCGGCAGCAGTTCGTTCGCCTCGCGTTCGCCGTAGTTGAAAATGATGAAGCCGGCGGATTCGTGACGGCGGGTAATCTCGATCTGGTCGATCACCTGATCCGCGGCGAGTGCAGAGTGGCTGGAGGAGGCGCCGATGCCAGGGCAGAGCTGCGCGGGCCCGGCCCAGATTTTTTGCTGACGCACCCACGTTTCATAGGTGCCGTCGTTATTCGTGTAATCCATCGGGCAGACGAAATCGAGGTAACCGCGTTCGCACCACAGCTTCCAATCCTGCATGACGATGGCGCGATCGACGTCCCAGTTACGGAAGACGGCGGCGGAGATCTTGATGCCGGGCCGCACCTTGCGGACTTCGTTGCTCACGGACTCGACCAGCGCGGTGATGTTGCCCTGGCACCACGTCACCCATTCGGCGCGGCGGCTGCCCCTGACCTGCACGTCCCGCGGCCATTGCGCGACGGTCTTGCCGGTCGCCTTTTCAAAACGCTCGCGGCAGGGCCGGCAGAAGCAGTGCTCGGCGTCGGGGTAGCGGATGTAGTCGAAGTGAATGCCATCGATCGGGTAGCGGCGTGCGACTTCGAGAAGCGACTCGCGTTCGAGCTTCAGGTTTTCCGGATTCGACGGGCAGAGCCACGGTTGCTCGATGCCGTCGAAGGATTGCTGCAGCCGCTTCTCCGCGCGCAGCTTATCCACAAACGCGGCGGGCACGTCGTGGCCGAGGTTCCAGTCCACTTTCCAGACGTGGATCTGCACGCCGTATTTCTGGCAGGCGGCGACGCAGGCGGCGAGCTGGTCGCCCTTGCTCGCGATTTCGGCGGCGACGGGCAGCACTTCGCTCGGATAATAGGAGACGCCGCCCCAGAGCATGTTGGGCATGATCGCGGTGAAGCCGCTGGCCTTGAGACACGCGATGGATTCATCCCACGTGAGGCCTTTCACGCCATACGCGCTGTGGCACCACACCGCGCGGAACTCGCCGGGCTTCGAGGTCTGCGCGAGGGCGAAGGCTTCGCGAGCTTTGCGCGTGGCGCCATCCACGGAAGCGAGTGCCTCCGCAAACTTCCCTTGCCCGAGCGCTTCATCTGCCGCGCTGCGCAGTCGAGTCGCTTCCTGCAATGTCTGCTGCGCGGGAGCGTACGCCTGCAAGCTCGCGACCAGCGCCTCGAAGGAGCGCTGCGGGCCGATGTGCTCCATCGCTTGCCGATGCGTGGCGATCACGGTTTTCCAAAACTCGCCGCGCCCGAGTCCGACCATCGCGAGGAGGAGGCGCTGTTTGTTGGCGCGATCGTCATCGAGCAGGACGTGGGTCATGAAGACGGTGTTGTCCGACGCGAGAATCGCCGGGTAACCGGTCGGCTTCCCCTCGGCATCATGCCACTCGGCAAGCATGCGGCTGCGCCCGGCGACGGGCTGGGTGGCGACGATATTCCAGGACGCCTGCTTCGTTGCGGCGGGCGCACCGGAGAGCGCATCGCCAGCCGGATGGATCGACGAAAACTGACCATCGCGCTCGGGTTTCACGTGCCTGCCCTGCGCGATGCCCGTCACTTTTTCGAGCGCCGCAGGCAGCGCGTAAAAGGCCAGCAGGCGTCCGCCTTTTCCGAGATACTCCGCGAGCGCCGTCACCGAAGCAGCCGGCAGGTCGGGATTGTAGGGCAGAATGACGAGTTGTGATTTCGCGAGAACGTCCGCGGTGAGTTCCGCCTCGGGAAGCATCGCGTGTCGCAGGCCGAGGTCACCGAGGATGGTTGAGACGTTTTGCGCAAATTGAGCATCCGACTTCGCTCCGCCCGGCGCCGCGACGATGATGTGCGTATCTTCGCCAAGCACTCCAGTACGGCGGAGGTTGCGGATGAAAAACTCAGTGTCCTCACGATCCCCTCGCCACGCGGCCAGCCGCAGCCCGGAGACGTGAGCCCAGCCGGCCGGCTTGCCTTCTTCGCGCACGTCGTCCTTGCGCACGGTGATCGTCTCCCACTCGCAATTCACGCGCGGCGAAAAAGCACCGGAATACCAGCCACCACCGCTTTTGAAGTAGAGCGTGAAACTCGAAATCGGCCCCGCCTGCGGGCAGTAGATTTCCAGTTCGACGGCCTCGGCGCGGCTGAGATCGAGCGCCACTTCGCGATCCCAGACCACGCGGCCGAGCTTGCTGTGGGTGAAAGGGCATGAAAGCGCGAGCGCCGGTCGGCCGGCCACGGTGCGCGCGGCCGCCGGCGGTGAACCCTCCTTGGCGACCCAGGCCTCGCGGGCCGCTGCGTCGCTGTCGAAAACGCCAGCGTCGATGAGTCCAGCGGAATCAGCATGCGCGCAAATTTGCACCAGCGTGAGACAGACGAAGAGGCGGCGAAGGAAGGCGATCATGACATTGGGGGGAGATTCGACCTTGCCTGTCTTCCAACTCACCGGCGAAACCGCTCGTATTCGCGATCGGGATCACTGCGGTCGGCGTACTTCCGCGACTTGCTCTGCTGGGCGCGCCGGATGTGCCGGTCGCCGGTCATCTGCCGTTTCTTGCGGCTGGCGCGGAGCTTCTCGATCTCCTCTTCCAGCTTCCGGTAGCCCTCGAAACGCGCGGCGTCCATCTTCCCGGCGGCCATCGCCGCGCGGATCGCGCAGCCGGCGTCGGTGCCGTGTTTGCAGTCGTGAAATTTGCACTGCGCGGCCAGTTCCTCGATGTCGGCAAATCGTTCGCGCAGCGTGGTCTCGTCCGTCCACATGTGGACCTCGCGGATGCCCGGGTTGTCGATCAGGATGCCGCCGCCGGGCAGGACGATCAGCTCGCGTGCGGTGGTGCTGTGCCGGCCTTTGCCGGTCGTTTCGTTGACCTCATCGGTCCATTGGAATTCCTCGCCGACGAGGTAGTTCGTCACCGACGATTTTCCGACGCCGCTGGAACCCACGAGGGTCATGGAGACGCCGCGTTGGAGATACTGCCGCAATACTTTCAAGCTCGTCCCTTTCTCCGCGCTGGTAATGTGGACATCTGCCTCTGGATTGAGCGCGCGGATCGCTTCCGCCGCTTCACGGTTCTGCTGGTCGGGGAAAAGATCGGACTTGTTCACCAAGACCACGGCTTTCGCACCACTCTTGCCGATGATGGCAAAGTAGCGCTCCATGCGCCGGAGACTGAGATCGGCGCCGGCGTCGGTCACCACCACGACTACGGAGACATTGGCCGCGATCACCTGCTCCTCCGTGCTCCGGCCGGACATCTTGCGCGAGAGACAGGTCTGCCTCGCGAGTCGCGCGCGGATCATGGTCTCGCCATCGTCACCACCGAGTTCGAGCGCCACCCAGTCGCCCACCGCGGGAAGCTCCGCATCGGTCTCGGCGTCGTGATAGACCTTGCCGCTCATGGTCACCTCCAGTTCGTCGCCGCCTTCCAGCAGCGCGCCATAAGTAATCTTGTTGTCCCGAATCAAACGGGCCGGTTTCCAGCCCTGCGCGCGAAAAGGCGTGAACTCCGCCTCGAACGCCGCGTTCCAGCCAATGTCTTCCAGCGTCATCGGCTCATGGCTCTGCGAGCGGCGCGGTTAGTTGCATCCCAACGTCTGTTCGATGAACTCCAGCAGTTGCGGCCGGCCCGACTTGGTCTTGACGGAGCTGGTGAAGACCACGGGAATTTCGCGGCCCCATGCCGAGATCTGCGCCTCGAACAGATCGATGTTTTTCTTCACTTGATTCGGCTTCGACATGTCCGTCTTGGTGAAGACGAGCGCGAGCGGCGCGCCGGCATCCATCAACCACTGGAGAAAGTCGAGGTCGATCTGCTGCGGCGTGTGCCGCGAGTCGATGAGCACAAAAACGCACGCGAGGTTCGCCCGCCCGGTCAGGTATTCCGCGATCATTTGCTGGAAGCGGTCGCGCTCCATTTTGCCCGTTTTCGCAAATCCGTATCCCGGCAGGTCCACGAGGCTCCACGCGCTGTCCATCGAGAAGAAATTGATGAGCTGCGTGTGTCCCGGTGTCGGTGAGACTTTCGCGAGAGCTTTGCCACCCACGAGCATGTTGAGCAGCGACGACTTGCCGACATTCGATCGTCCGATGAAGGCAAACTCCGGCAGTTCCGACTCCGGACACGAGGCCAAGTCCGGCGCGCTGATTTGAAAGGTCGCTGAGCGGATGTTCATTCGTGGTCGGGCGCGGAGTCTAACCGCGATCCATGCATTTGGAAACGTCCGGGTTCGCGAATGCACTTGCCGCACCGCCGAGGGGCGCGGGAGTCTCCGAAACCTCCCATGAGACTCACCACTCTTCCCCTCGCTCTTCTTTTCTCACTCGTTTGCGCACCGTGGCTGCGTGGAATCGAGATCACGGCGGCGGGCAGTGCTATCGTGGTCGCAAAAGGCGCGAGCTTGCCGGTCGCGCCGGCGCCGATCCTCAGCGTGAGCGACGAGCCGGTGAAGCTCTCCGTGGACAAACCGGTCGGCTGGTCGAAGGGCACGCGGCTGCAGGCGTGCAATGCTCGTGACGTGAATGCGTCCGGTTCCTTCGTCCCCGGCTCGCTGGAAATCCGCCGCAGCAAGAGCGGCGAACTGCTCAAGGAAGGTGAGGACTATCTCGTGGACGCCGACTGGGGCCATGTCGGCCTGGGGCCGACGAGCCGCGTCACCGCCGAGGACACCGTCTTCGCGAGCTATCGTTATTCACTCCTGCGCATGGACACCGTGCAGGTCTCGGCGGAAGGCAAGGCGTCCCTGAAGCAAGGCGAGCCGCACATCAGCGCGCCCGTCCCGCCAGAGGCCGACGCGGGCTCGCTCGCGGTCGCGCATGTCTTCGTCGGCTACGGCGCCACCGAGGTCTTACCCGACCATATTTACCCGATCACGGAAACCGCCGCGCAGGCGGTCACGGCTACGACGCCCGGTCGCATTCCGAAGACGCTCGCGAAGCTCGCCGCCGGCCTGCCAGTGACCATCGTCTGCTGGGGCGACTCGGTCACCGCGGGCGGCAACGCTTCCACACCGGAACTGCGCTACGTTGATGTCTTCGCCGCCGGGCTGCGGTCGCGTTTCCCGGAGGCAAAGCTCGACGTGCAAAACATCAGCGCCGGCGGTTCCAATAGTCGGCAGTGGCTTTACCCGGAAAAATTTCCGTACAAGGGACTGCACGGCGCCGCGAATCCCGCGCGCTTTGAAAACGTGCTCAACGCAAAGCCGGACCTGGTCACGATCGAGTTCGTCAACGACGCCAGTCTCACGCCCGCGCTGGTGGAGGAGACCTACAGCGAGATCCTCAAGCGACTCGAGCCGCTCGGCGCCGAGGTGATCCTCATCACACCGCATTTCACCATGTGGAAAATGATGGGCTTCACAAACATGCGGGAGACCGAACGACGGCCCTACGTTCTCGCGCTCCGCGAATTTGCCGGCACCCACCATGTCGCGCTGGCCGACGCCGCCGCGCGCTGGGAGCACCTCGCCAAGGAAGGCCTGCCGTATCTGACGCTCCTGCACAACACCATCAACCATCCCGACGATCGCGGACACCGGCTGTTCGCCGAGGAACTCTGGAAGTGCTTTCGCTAACCCCGTCAATCTCGAGTGAGATTGCAAAAATGAAAAGTGGTGGCGGTTGAGGAATCGAACCTCGCTCGGTTTATTGTCGAGTTCCGCAGGATCGCACTGCTGCCGCCACAGTCATGGACGACTGAAGCGAGAATATATTCAACCACTCAGATAGCTGGCACAGCCACTGCTAAATTCCATTGTGCGAGCCTGGGAGTCACCAAGTCCCAAATACTAACTTACCGTTTCATCCCGCAGCTTCGCACAAGCGCAACCAGCAATGGTTGCGCTTCTTTTTCCCGGTCAAACCGGTGCGGAACTAATCGAGCGTCGAGAAATCACCGAGTGGTCGGGTGAAGGTTGCCTGAGCCGGTTTTGCGACGAGCGTTCGCGCAGTCTGGTTCACACTCTTCGACATGGCCGATACCGGCAGGGTCGCCACGAACAGTCCGGTGCCAATCACGGTCACCACCAGCCACAATGGCCGGGCGATCACTACATCCACGGCAACGGCTTCGAAGTTACTGCGATCGTCGAGGGCGAACGCTCGTGAAGGAATCGCGAGGATGAGCATCACCGACAAGACCACGAAGCGTGATGTTATTTTCATGCCGGGAGTCTGCGGGGATCCGCGATCTTCGTCGAAGGGTATTTTGGCCTCTCAAGATGCCGCCTGCCGGAGCACGAGCTTCACCGCCCTCTGCGTGTGTTTGTCTCTGGCAAATCTCCGGTAGGACTCCCGAAGAATTTCGTTCACCGAGATTCGCTTCGCCCTCCGGTCGGGCTTCTCGCTTCGGCTGATCTGAGGCATCGCAAGGGTCACGCACTCCCATTAACCGCGCATTGTGAAACGCCAAGTGGGGCTGCGTAACGATTGCGTGAATGCCCCGTCGGGGAATTCCCGAACGCTCATCCTCAAAGCCAGCCCAACGCGATTGGCCCGTTGACATTTTCACCCGCTGGCGGATGCTCCTTCGAGCTTCAACGACATCCCGCACTCACCGGGCAGAAATCGTTGGAGTTCTTTTCGTTTTTGGGCAGGAGCTTTTCGGGAAAATTGCGCGCAAGGCGGGATCGGTGATTTGCAAGATCCGGGGAGCGGGGATCGCTTTTCGGCAGCAGATTTCCACTGCGCTGGTGAATTGCTGCTCTCGGCACATTGAAAATGGAATCAACGATGAAATCCGCTCCGCTGGTGTTGGTGCTGTTAGCGGCAGGCCTGACGGCTTGCCGCGAGCTTCCGTCCGTTCTGTCGCGCCGTTTACGGTTCGAATGAGCAGCGCGAAACTCGGCTCGGGATCAAGGTGACAGCCATGGCGTTGCCGAATGGCCTGGCAAAGCTGGAGAACCGGTGGAGCTTTTCGGTCCAGCCCGAGGAAGATGTCCCGGCCGCCCCGGTGCCGCGAGCGTCACGCTGAATATGCCCGACCGACTCATCTATCCCTCGAGATATCAGCCCAACCTCCATTATCGAGTCCTCTTCCTCATGGCCGTGATGGTCGCGAGCCTGGCGGTGGTGACATGGCGGCTGTGGGAGGTGCAGGTCGTGCACGGGGCGGATTACGCGGCGAAGATCGCGTCCAATCGGGAAGTCCGCGTGCGCATTCCCCCGGTGCGCGGTGAAATTCGCGACCGCAACGGGCTCCTCCTGGTCGGAAATCGGTCGCGTTACGACATCGAGTTTTATCTCCCCGAAATGGTCCGCGGCTATCGCGCGCGCTTCGGCGTGGCGGCGCCGATGCTCCGCTACGCGGGCCGGGTGCGCGGCATGGCGAAGATGATGCAGGAGCCGGACATCGTGCAGATCGCCCACACCTGCGTCTTCCCGCGGCTCCACGAGCTGGGCCTTCCGGTCGAGCAGGAGGATGCGGATCTCGCGCGGCATTTTCGCATCAATACGGAGGTGCCATTTACCTACTTGGAAAACGTGGACTTCGGCACGGTGGCGAAGTTTTCCGAACATGATCTGGGTCTGCCGGGCGTGCGGATCTCCGCGGAGCCGATGCGCCAGTACCC
>JBAVML010000503.1:0-9024 GCA_049690035.1 Chthoniobacteraceae bacterium | reverse complement strand
CGACAAAACGCTCGAACCGGACAAGAAGACCGTGCGCACCGAGCGCAAGATTTTCGTCTATGTGCCCGCCGCCTACCGAGACGGCACCGCGGCGCCCTTCCTCATCATCCACGATGGCCCCGGCCAGTTGAAGCTGGTGCGCAACGCACTCGACAACCTCACCATTTCCAAGGACCCGACGCGCAAGCTCCCCGCGTTCATCGCCATCGCCGTGGAAAATGGCGGGAACGACGGCAAGAACAGCGAGCGCGGCCTGGAATACGACACCATGTCCGATCGGCTCGCTCGTTTCATCCATGACGAAGTGCTCCCCGCCGTGCTGGCCAACGCCGAACTCAAAGCCGCCTACCCACGCCTCGCCTTCACCAAAAATCCGTGGGGCCACGCCGTCATCGGTTGCAGTTCCGGCGGTGCCGCCGCGCTGACCATGGGCTGGTTTCGCCCCGACCTCTTCCGCCGCATCATCGCCTACTCCGGCACCTTCGTGGATCAGCAGGACGACGATGCCGTCGAGGAAGCGAAGTATCCGCTCGGCGCGTGGGAATACCATTCCGGCATGAAGCTCATCGAGAAGAGCGAGCCCAAGCCCCTGCGCATCTTCACCCACGTCTCGGAAAACGATCTGCGTTCCAAGGACGCCGAGGAGACCAACCACAACTGGGTCATGGCCGGCCAGCGCACGTCCGCCGCCTTGACCGCGCGCGGCTACCATCACCGCTTCGTCTTCAGCAAGGCGACCGGCCACTGCGACGGCAAGGTCGTCAATCAGACGCTGGCCGACACCCTCGTCTGGCTCTGGCGCGGCTATCACGGGGAGTGAGGCCGCTCGCGTGCCGGGGTTCCGTGAGTTAGTGCGGTAGCACGACGATCAAGATGCGGTGAGTTCGGCGACGAGGGCGGAGAGGAGGTTTGCGGCGGTGGCGCGGAAGGCGGCGAGCTGCGTTTCCAACGCGTCCACCAAGGCCATCAGTTGCTCCACTTTGGCCACGATCCGGCTTTGTTCGGCGATGCGGTCCCCTCCTCCGGTTAGCGCCTTGAGCTTCGGCAGCAGCGTGTTGTTGACGAAATCGAGCAGGGCGTGCCGGTGAGGCCTTCGTCGTTGGTAGCCCAGGTGGACCAGCGAAGATGTCTTGGGAGTGGGGATTTGTAGTTGTCGCGGAGGAGTTCCATCTCCTTCTCGCGGTCGTCGAAGATCTTGAGGAAGAACATCCAGCCGAGCTGCTCGAGCCGCTGCGCATCGCCGTAGGTGCCGGCATCCTTGCGCATGATGTCCTGGATGGTTTTGACGAGGTTGGAGACGTTGGGCATGGAAACGATTTACGGATTTGCTCTGTCGGCGTCGGTCGGTTCCGTGTGACTGCTTTCGAGGCTTTGCAACTCGTGCGAGATGATCGAGATGACCTGCTGGGTTTCCTTGGCTTGATAGAAGTCGCACAGCCACTCAAAAAGCTTCTGGGCAACATCGCCTGGGTCGATCGATTCATCGTCCTCCAAGGAAACCTTGTAGCTGTTCGTATGGAGGCTGCACCACTTTCGGGGGCGAGCGCCGCGATTCGTTCTCTTGAAAGGCGCGGCCGCGGACATTTCCCAAACCTTGTCCATCCACTCTTCGGGTCCTTTTGCCATGATCGCATAAAGCGATGCCTTCGAACCACGAAGACTTAACTCGAAGAGGACCGTCCGCTTGCTGCCAGCCCACGCGCTCCCGTGAGTATTGGTGGGCACGTCCCACGCCTTCGGTATGAAGCGAAGATAAGATTTGCTGGAGCTTTCCAGTTGGATTCCAAGCCGCTCCGCATTCTCGCCGAGCAACTCTTTAATTCGATTCGAAGCCAATGACACATTGTCGGGACGGTGCTCAAAGATGATGTCGAGCGCGTGACGATGCTGGCTATAGATTCTCTGAGCGGTGCGCGCGATATCTGATTCGTTCATAAATTTCTCTTCAAGAAGGCGAAGATAGTTTTCGATCAAGACCTTCGGTTCGGCGCCAATCGCGTGGGATCGACTTTGCAGACACTCCTTTAGCGTCCGATGAATCTGCGAGAACGAGGCTGGCAGGTAGCTCGACTCCTCCGGCTCTTCTTCGGATTTGGTGAGAAAGATGTAGAGGCGATGTGCGGCGTCTGGGAACGACTTCTCCACGACCTGTCGGTATCTTCGTAGCTGGTCCGAATGCTGGGTGGAATTGATCTTGTTTTCGATGCAGATGATCCATTGCTCGCCATTGGCCATCGTGAGGATCACGAGAAGATCGATATTCCGCCACTCCCGACGCACCTCGACACATAGTAACTGCCATGCGTCGATATCGATCGCGGAAATGACGGTCTCGGTCTCATCGGCCGCTTCGTGGATCACACGCATCAACCATTTCTTTAGGAAGGTGGCGTCCAACCCATGCGATTCTTCCGGGTCAAGGATCCAGGCGAGAACATTGGTGTGCCGGATCTCGCCGTGCTCGAACTTGAGCACCTGAAACAGATTGAAGCCGCCCAACAGCGACTCCAGTTTGTCGAAATCGGGACAGTTGACGATCAGTTCATTCAGCGCCTTGTAGTCGGCGCGGATATGTTCGGGATCAGACATTACGCGGCCTCGTGGTAAGCCGCGTGTGCCGTTTTCCAAACGACGGGCGACTTGGCTTTAGGGGGCATGGTGAGGGACACTCAAAGGGCTCGCGGCGCAGGCGGCGGACCGGTTCAAAATCCTGGCCGGGTGGCGGGGCTCGCACCGTTCGGATCGCTCGCGACGGAAGACGGATACCGGGGATGGCGGGTGGGGTCGATTCATTTCCACGCCCAGCGGCTGCGTTTCGGGAGTGGGCGTTCGCCTTTTGGGGAAAGGTGTTCGCCATTCGGGCGTTGGCGTCTGCCTTTCGGGAAAAGGTGTTCGCCATTCGCGCGTTGGTGTTCGCCAATTTGGAAAAAGCGTTCGCCGTTCCGGCGTCGGCGTCTGCCTTTGGGCCGGCGGCTCTTGCCGTGGCGGTGGGGACGATGGGAGGACGCAATGGAGTGCGACCGGCCGTCTGGCGGAAAATGAGCTTCTCCCGGGCGGCGAAGATGGGCAGCGTCTTCCCATGAAACTTCGCCCCCTCGCTCTCACGCTCATAGTCTCCCTCGCCGCGACCCTCAGTTCGCCAGCCGAAGATCCCAAGCCCGAACTCCTCTTCAACGGCAAAGACCTGACTAACTTTAACGCCGAAGGCTCAAAGGAATTTTGGCGCGTGGAGGACGGCGTCCTCATCGGCGAAAACGACGCGGCGAAGAAAGGCAACTACCTCTGGACCGAGAAGGAGTACAAAGACTTCGTCATCGAATTCGACGTGCGCTGGAAAGGCACCACGGAACGCGGCGTCGATACCGGGATCGAAATGCGGAAGCCGAAAATCCAGCTCCAGCTCGGCGTCTCCGGCAGCTTGAAAGTGGACATGACCGGCTCCTTCTACACGGGCGGCAAGCCCGCGTATCCCGAGCAGGGGCAGGCCAAAGAAGCGAAGACGCTGATGAAGCCCGAAGGCGAGTGGAACCACTTCCGCATCCAGGCCAAAGGCGACACCTTCACCTGCTGGATCAACGGTCAAAAGGCGTCCGAATACACCGACGCGAAATTCTCCGGCGCCGCCCCGCTCGGCCTGCAGATCCATCCCGGCGTGGAGATGAAGTGCGAGTATCGCAACGTGAAAATCGCGGAGCTGTAACTCGGGAGCCGAGGGACAGAAAACCGCGAAATTCTCCGGCGGCTCCCTCGCGCACGACTAACGCTCTGTCTTCCCTTTCCGCGATAAGTTCGCGGCTTTCGGGCAGCAGGAACTTTCCTTTACCGGGGCGGCCTTTCACACTGCCGCGCTCATGACCTCCCCCCTGCCCCGCACGCGCTGGTATCGCATTCTCTATGTGCAGGTGTTGATCGCGGTGGCGCTCGGGATCGTCATCGGACACTGCTGGCCGGAGACGGGGAAGCAGCTCAAGCCGTTGGGCGATGGCTTCATCAAGCTGGTGAAGATGATCATCGCGCCGATCATCTTTTGCACCGTGGTGCATGGCATCGCGTCGATGTCGGATATGAAGAAGCTGGGGCGTGTGGGGGGCAAGACGCTGCTCTATTTTGAAGTGATCTCGACCTTCGCGCTGATCATCGGGCTGGTGGTGGTGAATGTGTTGAAACCCGGCGTGGGTTTTAATATCGATCCACACACGCTGGATCCGAAGGCGATCGCGACCAGTCAGGCGGCGGGACAGCAGGCGCACGCGTTGAGCACGGCGGATTTTTTGCTCAACATCATTCCGACGAGTTTCTTCGACGCGTTCGCCAAGGGCGATCTGCTGCAGGTACTGCTGGTGTCGATTCTCACGGCCTTTGCGCTCGGCGCGCTGGGCGAGCGGGCGCGGCCGATCCTGCACACGATCGATGTGATCGCGGAGCTCTTCTTTGGGATCATGAGCCGCATCGTGAAGGTGGCACCGCTCGGGGCACTGGGTGCGATGGCATTTACGGTGGGAAGCTACGGACTGGGTTCGCTGAACCGGCTCGCGGCGCTGATGGGCGGGTTTTATCTCACTGCCGCATTGTTTGTCTTCATCGTGCTGGGGCTGGTGGCGCGATTGGCGGGTTTCTCGATCGTTCGTTTCGTTATCTTTATTAAAGATGAAATCCTGCTCGTGCTCGGCACCAGCTCGAGTGAGACGGCGCTGCCGGGGATGATTCAGAAGATGAAGCTGCTCGGCTGCGCGCCGGCCACGGTGGGGCTGGTGATCCCGACGGGATATAGCTTCAATCTCGACGGCACGAATATCTATATGTCGATGGCGGCGGTGTTTCTGGCGCAGGCGACGAATATTCCCCTCAGCCTGCATCAGCAGATCTCGCTGTTGCTCGTGGCGATGCTTTCGTCCAAAGGTGCGAGCGGGGTGACGGGAGCGGGGTTCATCGTGCTGGCGGCGACGCTCGCGGTGATCCCGGCGGTGCCGATCGAGAGTCTCGCCTTGCTCGTGGGGATCGATCGTT
The DNA here is from genome assembly GCA_049690035.1 of Chthoniobacteraceae bacterium. Classification (GTDB taxonomy): domain Bacteria; phylum Verrucomicrobiota; class Verrucomicrobiia; order Chthoniobacterales; family Chthoniobacteraceae; genus Chthoniobacter. Next base: position 4,017 of record JBAVML010000503.1, on the reverse strand, counting down.
TCATGAGCGAATGCCGGGCGATCACGAACCTGATCGGGAATGGCGTGGCCACGGTGGTGATCAGCCGCTGGGAGGGCGAGGTGGCGGCGGCGGATTTGCGGGAAGCGCTGCGGGCGAAGCCGATCTGAAACGTCGGAGGAAAGCCTCACTCTGTGATTTGCGTGTGCGTCGCCCTTTGCTTAGCCTCCCAGCCCATGTCATCCGAATCCGCTCCGACCCGCTCGCTCAATATCCTGCTCGTGGAAGATGATGAAGCGGCGCAGAGCGCCATCGCCGAGTACCTCATCCGGCATCATCACAAGGTGCGCCGCGCCTGGGGGGTGGAGAGCGCGCTGGCGGCGCTGGCGGAAGCTCCCTGCGAGGTGCTGGTCGCCGACATCGGGCTGCCCGACGGGACGGGCTGGCATTTGCTCGAGCGAGCTGGGAAGAGGCTGTGTCCCTACGCGATCGCCATCAGCGGATTCGACCGCCCCATCGATCTGGCGGACAGCTCGGAGGCCGGGTTTCGTCGTCACCTCGTCAAGCCATTCGTGACCGAACACTTGATTGAGGCGTTGAAGGAAGCCGCGGACGCGCTCCCTCCTCCTGCCGGGAAGCTGGGCTAGGAAAATAGTTGGCCGCAAGCTCCCGCGCAAACGCGGCCAGCACATCGAACGCAGCTTTGCCCACGTGCTCGACGCCGGAGAAGTGCGGCGAGCGACGTCGTGATCTTTCTTCGACAAAGCGGTATGGGCTTTAGATAGGGTGTGAAGGTTAGTTGTTTTTGTTTGGACGCCGCTCAGTATTGATCCTCGAAGATTGGATGCACCCAGAGGAACTCCTGGCGTTTGTTCTGCACCCGCACGAGACCGCCGAAACCGGGGTCTTTCTCTTTGAGCAAGGCATGAAGCTGTCGCAGGACCGCGCCGTGAGCGCGGGTCGGAACGTTGGAAGCTGAAAGATCCGGCCCGTCATCCTCGTCGAGCTTGGTGATGAATTTCTCGCCGCCTTTGATCAGTGACTCGGCGGTTTTCTGGCCGAGTTCCAGTTGCTTCGCGATCTTCTCGTAGGCTTTGTCGTCGATCTCCAGCTTGGCCAGCGCGGAGGCCACGGGGACCACGAGACTCAGCGTGCCGGCGAGCAGCTTGAGGTAAGGCGCGACCGTCACCAGCCACTCGCGCTGGATGTCGAAGACATAGGTGCCGTGCTTCTTGTCGCCCTTGTCGAAGAGCGGCAATGGGAGGCGGGAGTTTTCGCAATAAAGCGTCAGGCGGAACTTCTGGCTCATCCAGTTCGGCAGATCGAAGAACTTCGGATCTTCGGGCACGAGTGTGAAGAGCCGCGGACCGTCCTTAGCTTCGTCGGTGAGCACCTGCAGCAGGCGCACGTAGCTCTCGTCCACCTTGCTCAGCGTCGCGAGCGTGGTTGCGTCGAGTTGGTTGAAGCGCCCCATCGCTTCGCCATGCTGCTTTTGCAGGAGCACGCGCACGCCGTTGAGTTCGGCCAACACCTCCCGCGAGCCAAGCAATCCTGTGAGCGGCGCGGGTTGCGCCGCCGGTGCATTGCGCAGCAGGCAGTCGATGTTCTGCCATTCGTCACAGACCGGGCACGGATAGTCGGGACGCTTCCGCTTCTTGCTCTCGATCAGCTTCTCCACCTCGAAGAGCCCCGTCCCCGGCGCTTTTCTCCCGCACGGCTTCACACACGGCACCATCACATCGCAACGCAGGCCGGCCCAGAAGCTCTCCACCAGCCACTTCACCTCGCGCGTGAGCACGGAGAGAAAGGCCTCGGGATACGCCGCGCGCACGGTGATTCGCACGTCGTTGCCGGTGTGCTCAAGCAGCGCGCGGCCGTTGTAATCGTCGTCCAGCACCAGCCCGCGCTGCCAGTGCAGGCTCTCGCGGAAGTTCACCCGCCCGAGCGAGTATTTGTGCAGGCGCACGATGAGTTGGAAGAATAGCCCCTCCGCCGACGCTGATTGCCCGCTGCGGTCCTCCACCACGCGGCAGATTTGCACCCGCTGCTCGTCGCCATCGGCGGCGGTGGCGGGCCAGCCTGCGTGCATCTCACAGTCGTCTGGGCGAATGTCGGGCACGAGTTGCGCGATAAGGCTGGTGCCGTCCGGCTGGCCTTTCACCGGCAGCCCGGCCACCTCGTAGGAGAGATCGTAGCGCTCCATCAGCCCCACGAAGACGGGGTGCAGCGCCGGCGGATAGCGAAACTCCGCCGCCCGCGCCGGATCGTTCCACAGCTCGCCGAGCCGGGCAAAGCTCACCAGCCCGTGCGCGTCGCGCGTCTGCTTGTCGTCGAGCACGAAGCTCATCGCCGTGGCCAGCCAGTCGGGCTTGAGCACCACGATGTCGCGCAGCGCCGGGTCGTGCTCGTAGTGAATGAGATGCCCGAGGCGGTGCGACACCGTCACGAAGAGCCGCGCCTCCTCCGCGTCCATCTTCAGCCCCTCGCAGAGCGCCAGCACTTCATCGAGCGGGAGGTAAGGCGCGCCGTTTTGCTTCAGGGCTTCGCGCGCCTCCTGCCAGCGTTTCGGCACCGAACGGCCCACCTCCGGCAGACTCGCCGCCACGCGGGCGATGGCCTCTCGGAGTTCCGTGATGCCGGGGCACCCGCCATGCTCCCGCGGCCTGCTGTCCACGAAGAAGAAATCAATCACCCGAGCCCTGCCAAAAAGATCCCAGAATTCCTGCCGGTCGATATCCGGCTGGCGCGCGCCGGGGCCGCCGTGCGTGGCCACGACGAGGATTTTGGCCTCCGGCTCGCGGTGTTTTACCAGCTTGATCCACTCCTTCACGAAGCCCTGCTGCGGACCTTCGCGCGGCTTCCACACCACGAGATAGACCGCCGGCGCGCTGAAGAACAACTGGTGCGTGGGCCGATAGACCCGCTGCCCGCCGAAATCCCAGCCATTCAGCGTGATCTCCGTGCCGCTGCCGGGATCGTTCACCTTCACCGGCTTGATCTCGATCCCGTGGGTCGTGTCGCGGCCATCCACCCACTCATCTCCCCGCAACGCGCCGAGCAGGCAGCTCTTCCCCACCTCGCCCTCGCCGATCAGGATCAGCTTGGCCTCGTTCAGCACCACCTGATCGCCTTCGGCTTTAGCGCGCAGGTAGCGTTTGACGGCATCGATACCTTCCTTGTAGGCGGCAGCGAGTTCGGGATTTAACGGGTTGTCTTCAAGGTCGAGTTTCGTGAGGTTACCGAGCAAGGCAAGTCCTGCGGGCAGGTCGGTCAAGGTAGTTTCTTTTAGATCCAGTCGTTGCAACTGCCTTAACTCGCCAATCCACTTCGGCAGGGACAATAGCTTGCACTTCGTGATGTCGAGACACGTGAGGTTTACAAGGCAACGAACGACATCGGGAACTTGAGTGAAATCATTTCCGCGTCCCGCGCCCCAGCCGAGGTAGAGCGTCTCGAGACGCTTCAGATGAGAAACCGATTCAGGGAGCGAATGAATATAGTTATTCGCGACACCAAGTATCTTAAGCGACGTTAACTCACCAATCCATTCGGGAACCGCCCTCAAGTCACAATTGAATAGCACCAGTCTCTCCAAGCAAGGCAGCGCCCGAAGTGATTCTGGAATTTGACGGAACGAATTTCCTCCCGCGCTTAAACTTTTCAAGCGGGACAATCCAGACATCGTCGCTGGAAGATGGACGAGTTTATTACCAACAATGTCCAATGACTCCAACTGCGTGAGCTGGCACAGCGACTCCGGCAGCGCCGTCAGTTGGTTGCGGGAGAGGTCCAGCGTCTGCAACTGCGTGAGCTGGCCCAGCCACTCCGGCAGCGCCGTCAGTTGGTTGCCGGAGAGGTCCAGCGTCTGCAACTGCGTGAGCCGGCCCAGCGACTCCGGCAGCTCGGTGAGCTTCGGCTTCTTCTCACCGTATTCGCCGCCGCCGAGATCGAGTTCCTTCGCCCCCGACCGCCGCGCTTCTTCGATCTTTTTCTCGGCTAGCTGATACGCTTCGTCTCGTGGCATGGGAGGAGGATTTGGCTCAGGCTGCCAGAGAGGGG
>JBAVML010000502.1:0-3573 GCA_049690035.1 Chthoniobacteraceae bacterium | reverse complement strand
GCGGTGCAGATCATCGACGTGCTGCCCAACGGCAACCTCGTCTTCGAGGGGATTCGGCAGATCTCCTTCTCGAAGGAACGGCAGTTCGCCTCGCTCAGGGGCGTGATTCGGCCTTACGACATTCAGCAAGACAACACCGTGATTTCCAGCAACGTCGCCGATGCGCGGATCGACATCGTGGCCGAAGGCGTGCTCACGGACGCGCAGAAAAAGGGCTGGCTGCTCCGGCTGAACGACAAGCTGAGCCCGTTCTGATCATGGCTAAATTTCTCTCCAGACTTTTGCCCGCTGCCTTCAGCCTCGCGCTGGGGGCGACTGCCGGCGCGGCGCGGATCAAAGACCTGACAATCGTCGAAGGTGGCCGCGACAACCAGCTCGTCGGCTACGGCCTTGTGGTCGGGCTCGCGAGCAAGGGCGACAGCAAACTTTCCTACACGGTGCAAAGTGTGGCCAATGCCTTGCAGCGCTTTGGGGTGAACGTGCCGCCAAATACGATCAAGTCGGACAATGTGGCGGCGGTAATGGTCACCGCGGACATTCCGGCCTTCGCCAAGCCCGGCTCGCGCATCGACGTGACGGTCTCGGCAATCGGCGATGCCAAGACGATCCAAGGTGGCATCCTGATTCAAACGCCGCTGTTGGGCGCCGATGACACAGTTTACGCCGTGGGGCAGGGGGCGCTTGCGGTGGGCGGTTACCTCGGCGGCGAAGGAGGCGCTGGTGGCGCGACGATTCAGAAAAATCACCCGACGGTCGGAACGATCTCCGGTGGCGCGCTCGTGGAACGGGAGATTGCCTCCGAGATTGTCACCGATCGGGCCGTGCAACTGCTCCTGCTCAACCCGGATTTCGCGTCCGCGGCTCGCATTGCTGAGGCGATCAACAATGTTTTTCCCAAAAGTGCATTGGCCAAGAACGCCTCGACGGTGAACATCTGCGTCCCGGACGCCTACGAAGGCTACGAGGTAAACTTCATCGCCTCCCTTGGCGCGATCGAAGTCGAAGCGGACAACGTGGCTCGTGTGGTGATCAACGAGCGGACCGGAACCATCATCGCCACCTCGAATGTGCGCATCTCTACCGTCGCCGTGAGCCACGGCTCGCTGACCATTTCCATCGCATCCAGCCTGGGCGTGAGCCAGCCGGAGGCGTTCAGTAAAGGGGAAACAGTGGTCGTGCCGGGAACGAAAACGGACACCACCGAGCAGAAGGGCGGCTTCAAGGTCGTGGACGAAAGCCCGACCATCCAGCAGGTCGCGGCGGCGCTGAATGCCCTCGGCCTTTCGACGCGGGATATGATGGCCATTTTCCAAAGTATGAAGCGGGCTGGCGCGCTTCAAGCTGACCTAGTGCTGAACTGAGCTATGCAAATCCCTGCCATCTCGTCCGCGCTCACTGCTGCGACCCGGCCGGAACCTGCTGCCTTGCCGCAGGCTCCCGGGAAGCTCGCGGAGGCGTCGCGGCAGTTTGAGAGCATTCTTTTGCGCCAGTTTCTCGGTGAATCGATGAAGGGGCTGCTCGAAGGCGGGCAATCCGGACAAGTTTACGGCTACCTTCTCACGGACACACTCGCCGACAGCCTGAGCAAGGGCGGCGGCCTGGGACTTTCGTCGGTGATCCAGGCGCAGCTCGGAAAGGAGCTGCCGTGAGCGCGATGTCATTGATGGTGGACGACGAGGTCGAACCGAAGGAATTGCTCATCGAATTGCTCCGCTCCGAACTGGAGGAATACGGAGGATTGCTCGCGCTGCTCGAAGATCAGCAGGCGGCCATCGTCGCGCGATCGCCGGATCGGGTGCTCGAAATCAACACCCAAATCAACGACCAGATGCGGATGATCCACATGCGCCGCGAGGCGCGGGAGGCGTTCGCGGTGGGTCTCGCGGAAAAGCTCAACCAAACACCGACCAGTACGCTGCGGGAGCTGATTCGATTCTTCCGCAAGCCCATCCAACCACTGATCGAGGCCCTGATTGCCGAGATCAATAATCTCGTCGCCCGCGCCCGGCGCCGCGCGCAGCAGAATCAAATGCTGCTCGCTCGGTCCATCGAGGTCATGCAGGAGGTGCTGCATCGGCTGAACCCGGAGACCATGCACAAGGTCTATGGGGCCGACGGCCGTTCGCTCTTCGGCGTCCGCGAGACGAACTCACGCTGGGTGGTGCATACCTGACCTATGGCTGGACTTCTCGGCGACCTCGTTACTGCTTCCCGCGCTCTCGCCGCCCAACAGGCTGGCGTGCAGGTGGCCGGACGAAATATCTCAAACGTTAATACCCCCGGCTATGCCCGCCAGCGTGTGATTCTGGGTGATCGGGCGGTGATTCAGACGGCCGACGGTCCACGCGGGACGGGGGTGGAGGCACTCGGGGTGAAGCAGATTCGAGATGGATTCCTCGATCTTCAGGTCGTCCGCGAGTCCTCACAGACGGAGTACCTCACCTCGCAGCAGGGTGCCTACCAGCGGGCCGAGTCAGCGCTGGGTGAACAGATCGATCGCTCCGGAGATTCCGCCTTCATCGGCGACGCCACGGGATCCACCAATGGCCTGGCCACCGCGCTTAACGACTTCTTCAACGGCTTCGATAACGTGGCATCGAACCCCACCGAGAATGCCAGCAAACAGGTGCTGCTGCAAAAGGCGCAGACCCTCGTGAGCAAGTTCAATCTGGTCGATCAACGGCTCTCGAGCTTGCAGAACGACCTAACCAGTCAGATCGGCAGCGACACCACGACCGCGGACAATCTCCTCCAGCAGATCGCCGACTTGAACAAGCAGATTCAAACGTCCGAAATCAATGCGCCCGGTGCGGCGATGGACCTGCGCGACCAGCGCCAGACGCGGCTCGAGGAGCTCAGCAAATATCTCAATTTCACCACCACGACGATCCCGGGTGGGAACGGGCAGATCCAGATCACGGCCAAGGACACGAGCGGCAGTGATGTACTCCTCGTGGACCGAGGCGTTGCCGTTGGCACCCTTGCGTTTAATGGCGCCGGCTTCACCGGGGGGGCAAGCGGAGCGACGCTCGCGCTGACGGGGGGCTCCTTGCAGGGTAACCTGAGCGCGCGCGACGGCGCCATCCAGCAGCTTCGCGATGACGTGAAGACGACGGCCACGCAGTTCGCCACGGCCGTGAATGCCGCCTACAATCCGACCTCGACAACCGGAGATTTTTTCACCGTTCCGCCCGCTTCCGGAATCATCCAACTCGATTCGACGCTGAGTGCTTCCACACTGAAAACGACAGACACCGGAAACGTAGGCGCCAACGAACTCTCGCTGGCCGTATCTGAGGTGGCGCAAAAGAAGTTTTCCACGACCGGCGGCGACCTGGTGGACGGCACCATCAGCGGATTCTACAACAAGCTCGTGAGCGGGTTTGGCGAGACGATCGTCGGGGTGGATTCGAAGCTCGCGGATCAAAAGCTGATTCAGGGCATGATCACTCAGCAGCGGGACTCGGTCAGTGGCGTCTCGATGGATGAGGAAGTGGCCGATTTGATGAAATTTCAACGTGCTTACCAGGCGTCATCCCGAGTGATCGGCGTGATCGACAGCATGCTCGAGAG
>JBAVML010000501.1:0-6316 GCA_049690035.1 Chthoniobacteraceae bacterium | reverse complement strand
GCGATGCCTTGGGTACCGCGCTGGATTCCGGCGAGATGAAGTTTGCGAAGTTCCTGATCTCCAAGCACGCCGCACCGCCCACGCCGGTGGAGGGCGGGCAGCCCTTTCTCGCCTACGCCGCGGCCCGCGGTGATGCGAAGCTGCTCCAGACCCTGCTCGACTGCGGCGCAGACCCCAACGTGACGCTCGACGCCAACAACGACTCCGACTTTCGTGACGAGATCAAGCAAAGCGCGGTCCGTTACTACCTCGACAAATCAAACGGCATCACGCCGCTCATGGTCGCCGCGGGCTGCGGGCGACCGGACCTCGTGAAGCTCCTCCTCGACCACGGCGCAAACCGCACGCAATACACGAAGGGCCGCATGCAGCTGATCGCGCTCTACTTTGCGTCTTGGGCCGACTGCCCGGAGGCGGAGCAGCTGCTCGTCGGCGGCACGCCACCTAGCCGCGAAATGCTGCGCGTGGAAGTCAGCCTCAGCCAGCAGCGCGCGACCTTGCTCAAAGATGGCGCGCCCATTTTTAGCACGGAAATCTCCAGCGGCAAAAGCGGCAAACCCACGCCCGTCGGCGAGTTCATCATCACCGACAAACAGCTCGAGCACCACTCGACGATCTACCACAATGCGAGCATGCCGTTTTTTATGCGCTTGAGCGGTCGCGACTTCGGCATGCACGAAGGCTACGTCACCGGGCGGCCCGCCTCGCATGGTTGCATCCGGCTGCCGGGCAGCGCGGCGCGAAAGTTTTTCAAGGAGCTGCCGATCGGCACCTGGGTGAGCGTGTTCCACTGACCGAGTTTCCCACCAAAAACCATGGCCACCTACGTTTACGAAACCATCCCGAAGAAACCCGGACAGAAGCCGCGGCAGTTTGAATACGTGCAAGGCATGACCGAACCCGCGCTGACGAAAGATCCGAAGACCGGCGAGCCCGTGCGCCGCGTGATCCTCGGAGGCAGCGGCAACATCATGCGCGGCACGAGTATTCTCTCGATGAACAACCCGCGCCGGGGGAGAAAGTGATTGGTGAAGCGTGAAGGGTGGTCGCGCGTCCGCACGATTTGCAGATCACAATTCACTCTCCAGATCGTCGATCTCGCGGCGCTCGCGCTTCGTCGGCCGGCCTGCGCCTCGCGGGCGAAAAGCGGGCGGCAGCAGATACGGCGCGCGTCTTTTTTCCAACTCCTCGGGCGGCGTGAGATCCTCGGCAAACTGCGCCACCAGCTTCGCCCCGACGCGCGAGGGCGGCGAACTGATCACCCGCAGCGTGCGCGTGACCAGCTCGATGCGGGCGGTGACGAGTTCGCCCGTTTTCATTTCGTGGGAAGGTTTCGTCATCCCGCCATTCACGCGCGCGTGCCCGGCCTTGATCGCCGAGACCGCGAGCGAGCGGGATTTGTAAACGCGGACGGCCCAGAGCCATTGATCGAATCGCATCACACCCAGCGTAACCGGCACGCGCGGGAGAAACCAGCCCGCCTGGCGCATTCCGTGGCGTTTCCGCGTGATGAGGAGGGAAGCAACCATCCGTGCTCATCCTTGCCGATCCGCGGCTCTACTCCTTACCACCGACCAGCCGCTTCGTGATATTCTCGCGCATGCTCACGCCGCTCCGCGCTCTCGCGCTCTTCGCACTCCTGCTCTGCACGCGATCCGCTCACGCCGAGCCCGCCGCCGAGTTTCGCGGTGCGTGGGTCGCCACGGTTTTCAATCTCGACTGGCCGTCGAAGCCCGGCCTCAGCGCCGAGCGCCAGCAGGCCGAGTTTCGCGCCATCCTCGACCGCGCGAAGGCGATCAAGCTCAACGCGCTGCTGCTCCAGGTTCGTCCCACCGCCGATGCGCTCTACGCATCGAAGATCGAACCGTGGTCCGCGTTTCTGAGCGGCACGCAAGGCCAGGGCCCCGGCTACGATCCGCTCGCCTTCGCAATCCGCGAAGCGCACGCGCGCGGCATCGAACTGCACGCGTGGTTCAACCCCTTCCGCGCCGCCACCAACGCCGGCAACGCGACCGCACCGAACCATGTCGCGCGCACGCATCCCGAGTGGATTCGCCGTCACGGCTCGCTGCTCTGGATCGATCCCGGCGAACCCGCCGCGCGCGAGTACGTGCTCGGCGTCATCCTCGATGTCGTGCGTCGTTACGACATCGATGGCGTCCATCTCGACGACTATTTTTACCCCTACCCGACGAAAGGCGTCACCGACTTCGCCGATGATTCTTCGTGGAAACGAAACGGCCAATCCAGCGGCCTCAGCCGCGCCGATTGGCGCCGCGACAACATCAACCGCTTCGTCGAAAAACTTTACCGTCAGGTGAAGGCCGAGAAGCCCGCGGTGAAAGTCGGCCTCAGCCCGTTCGGCATCTGGCGGCCCGGCGTGCCGTCCACTATCGAGGCGCAGCTCGACGCGTATGGGCAGCTCTATTGCGATGCGAAACTTTGGATCGAGCGCGGCTGGTGCGACTACCTCTCCCCGCAGCTTTACTGGTCCATCGAGCCGGCCAAACAAAGCTTTCCCGTGCTCCTCGACTGGTGGCGCGCGCGGAGCAAAAGCGGGCGCCCCATCTGGCCCGGCATCGCCACCGAACGCATCGGCCCCGCCCGGCCCGCGCGCGAAATCGCCGATCTGATCGCACTCACCCGTCGCGGCACTTCCACGCCCGGCCACATCCACTGGGACATGAAAGCGCTCCTGCAAAACCGCGACGGCATCGCCGACCTGCTCCAGCGCGACACTTACTCCAGCCGCGTCCCGGCGCCGAAATAGCCGCACGTGAAAATCCTCCTCAGCAACGACGACGGCATCGACGCCCCCGGCCTCGAGGCCCTGCTCACCGCCGCACGCGACTTTGGCGAACCCATCGTCGTCGCACCCGCCGGGCCGCAGTCCGGCGTCAGCCACATGGTCACTTGGGAGAAAAGCGTGCATCTCGAGCCGCGCGGCGCCGATCGTTATGCGGTCCACGGCACACCGGCGGACTGCGCGCGGCTCGGTCTGCTCCGCGTCGCGCCGGATGCGAAATGGGTGCTCAGCGGCATCAATCTCGGCGGCAATCTCGGCGCGGACGTCTATTACTCCGGCACCGTCGCCGCCGTGCGCGAAGCCGTACTCCACGGCTGGCCCGGCATCGCCTTCTCGCACTACCTCCGCCGCGGCCTTGAGATCGATTGGGCACGCGCGACGCGCTGGACGATGCGCGTGCTCGAAGACCTGCTCCCGCGTCCGACCGCGCCCGGCCTTTTCTACAACGTCAACTTTCCCCACCTCACCCCCGATGCACCCGAACCGGAGATTGTCTTCTGCCCGCTCGATCCGCACCCGCTCCCGCTCAGCTATCGGCACGAGGAAAACGATCGCCACTTCTACGACGGCGACTACCAGGCACGCGCGCGCAAAGCCGGGTCGGACGTGGACACCTGCTTCGAGGGCCGCATCGCGGTGACGGTGATGCGGCTGTTCTGAGGAATGACAAACGTCGGCAAATCCGCATCATGCGCCGATGCCAATCCGCGAGTTTAGAAAAAAGATGGAAGCCGCCGGCGTCAGCGAGCCGGCCATTCGCGCGTTCGAGCGCAACTACGCACAGCTCGAACACAACGATTCCGGGCTGATCCCCGAGAGCACCATCCAGCCGGTGCAGAGCCTGCCTTCCCTCGCCGAGATCGACAGCCACTACGCGCCCGATCCGAAGCTGCTCGACGCCACCGCGGTGCTCAAGCTCAACGGCGGCCTCGGCACCGGCATGGGCCTCGAGCGCGCCAAGTCGCTCCTTCCCGTCCATGACGGGCTCACCTTCCTCGACCTCATCGCGCGCCAGGTCCTGCATTTCCGAAAAACGAGCGGCCACATGCGCCTGCTCACCATGAACAGCTTCGCCACCAGCGCCGACACGCGCGCCGCGCTGTCCAAGTATCCTGAGCTGGGCAACCCGGACGACATCGAGTTGCTGCAAAACAAGACGCCCAAAGTGGACGCGAAAACACTCGTGCCCGCCGTGTGGGAAAAGGATCGCGAACTCGAATGGTGCCCGCCCGGCCACGGCGATCTCTACGCCGTCCTCGCCACCGGCGGCACGCTCGAACGCCTGCTCGCCGACGGCATCCGCTACGTTTTCGTTTCGAATTCCGACAACCTCGGCGCCACGCTCGACCTCTCCCTGCTCACCTGGTTCGCCGAGACCGGCGCGCCTTTCCTCATGGAAGTGACCGCGCGCACGCCGTCCGATCGCAAGGGTGGACACCTCGCGCTGCGAGGCGACCAGCTTCTCCTCCGCGAATCCGCGCAATGTCCCGAAGACGATATGGGCGCGTTTCAGGACATCACCAAGCATCGCTACTTCAACACGAACAACCTCTGGCTGCGCCTCGATCGACTACGCGACGCGCTCGCCGCGTCCGAAGGTTCCCTCCCGCTCCCGCTCATCCGCAACAAAAAGACCGTCGATCCGCGCGACAAAAATTCGCCCGAAGTCTATCAGCTCGAGACCGCGATGGGCGCCGCCATCGAGTGCTTCCACGACGCCCGCGCCGTCGATGTCCCGCGCAGCCGCTTCGCCCCGGTGAAGACCACCGCCGACCTGCTCACCCTCCGCAGCGACGCCTACGACATCCGCCACGACGGCACCGTCGCGCTCGCGCCCGAGCTCGGCGAAATCCCACCGCACGTCGAACTCGATCACCACTACAAGATGGTCGATAAACTCGACGCCGCCCTCGCCACCGGCACGCCTTCACTCAAGGGCTGCCGCAATCTCCGCGTCAAAGGCGAAGTCCTCTTCACCTCCGAAGCCATTTTCCAAGGCGACGTCACCGTCGAAAATCCCACGCACTCCCCGCTGCCCGTCCCGCCGGGCATCCACTACAACACGCACCTGATCCTGTAGCCGCGGACCTCAGTCCTTGCGCACACGCAGGAACGAAGGAAACCGCGGCAGGCCTTTGGCCGTCAAGCCACGGTAGCGATAGGTAATCAGCGTCCCGATCGCCGGCGGATTTTCGCGCTGCGCATCGGTGAAGCCCGTGCCGATCGAAAACTCGCGCCCGTCCTCCGTCCGCACACGGATCGATCCGAGTCGGCCCGCGTTCTTCCCTTTGCCGGGAAGATGTGCGATCACCGTCGCCTCGGCATCATCCTGCGGCTTCACCTTCAGCAGCGTCGGCGAACGCTTCGGATCGTATTCCGACTCCGGCTTGCGCAGCATCAGTCCTTCGGCCCCGAGCGCGACCACGCGATCCAACTCTGCGAGAAGTTGCTTCGTCCCCTTGCAGCGCTCCTGGACGACGAGCTTCACGAACACATACGTCGCCGGCACCGTCGCCTTCAGAAACTCCATCCGCTGCTCAAACGTCCCCGGCGCCTGCGGCGCATCGAAGACCATGAAACGCACGCCCTTCCACCGCTCATCCGGCGTCTGCGAAAGCACCGTACTGATCGTCTCCTCAAATTTCCCGCGCCCGATCCACAACTCCCCATCCAGGGCCACGCCCTTCGGCAGCTCCGCGAGAAAATACTCCGGCGCCTGAATCGCGTTTCCCTTCCGGCTCCACAGCTTCTCCCCGTCCCAAAACCCGCGCAGCCCGTCATACTTCTCACTCACCCACCAACCGGCCGGATCGATCGCCGGCGTCCAGACATTCGCGAGCAACAGCGCCGGGCTGGTCTTCTCCGCAGCAGGCGTCGCCTCCTGCGCGCGCGCCAGACCTACAACACCAAACCCCGCCAGCAATCCGAGCAGGGCCAAACAACACATCCGATGAATCCTCATTCCGCGAGCTTTTCCGGGTCCCGTCTCGGGTGTCAATTCGAGTCTTCACCTAACCGCGCCCAGCGCCTCGTCGGCAACGACGGCCTCCGCGGATCCCGTCAAAGCAGACCGAGGAAAACCTCACCGCTATCGTCCAGCGCGCCCGCGACAGATTTCCCGCCATCAAAGTCATCATCGTCGGAGTGGAAATGCCCGCCAGCATGGGCGCCGATTTCGTCGCGCAGTTCCGCGCCGTCTTCCCCCGCGTCGCCACCGCCACCGGCGCCACGCTCGTCCCCTTCCTCCTCGAAGGCGTCGGCGGCAAACCCGAGCTCAACCAACCCGACCTCATCCACCCCACCGCCGAGGGGCAGAAGCGCGCGGCGGAGAATGTGTGGGCGACGCTGCAACCAACGCTGCGGTAACTTTGCATCTCTCTTCTTCACTTCCTCGTCGACGCCCCTGCCATCGAAGAAATAATCCCTCTCCCCACCGAGGCAGCCGCACGACATTACCTTTCACAGGCCGGACCCCATGCTGATCTGAATTGAAAGGGTGAACTTTCAAAC
>JBAVML010000500.1:0-3788 GCA_049690035.1 Chthoniobacteraceae bacterium | reverse complement strand
GGCCTTGAGCGTCCCTGCCGGGAGATTTCCCCGCACGCCGCCGCCGGTGCGGAGGAGCGCGGCCCGCACGCGCCGGCCTTGCGCAGGGATGCGCCCGCGGATTCCGTCGCCGAAACGAACGGTGCCGTCCGCGGGGTCGAGTTCGAACGCGGAGGCATCGCGCGAGGCGGATGCGTCGCGGTCCAGCGTCGCCAGGTCATCGACGCGCTGCCAGGCCGCCCAGCCGCTCTCTTCCTCGACTTCGAGGCGGAACGTTTCCAGCTCGATGCCGCCCGCCGGGAGTTGAAATTCCTGGTCCGCGGCGCCGGTGCTTTCGCCGATGACGATATTGCTCTGCGTCACGAACTGCTCGATCTCCACCGCATTCACGCCAGCCCAGACAATTCGCAAATGCTCCACTTCGCGCTGGGTCGAGACCGCGCCGCTCCGCGCGCTGCGCAAAGTCTCGGCGCCCTGGCCGGAAACGAATTGCGTCTCGGGCGCCGACGCGCGCGTCGGCGGCGTGGGGCGGAGGCGAATCCAGCCCCCGAGTCGCGCGGCGGACGCGGTGTCGGCGAGCCGTGGCGGATGGTCGCCCACGCCAGCGGCGTCATCGACGCGCACGTCGTTTTCCGGCGCGTGAATGACCGACGCGCGTGGCAAAGCGAGGCGGACGACGCCGGCTCGCGTCAGGCCGGAAGTGGTATCAGCGACTTCATCGAGCGCGAGGTACTCCGGCTGCCAATGGGTCGTTTCGTCGAACGTTTTGCCGGTCGTGTTCGCCGCGATTTCCCAGACGTGAGACACGCGGGCGCGGGCCGTGGCGGGTGCGAGCGGATCGGCAGTGGCGTGCGCGGGGATGAAGCCGACGTTGATGATCTGTCGGCCGCCGGTGCCGCTTTGTCCGAGCACCTTGCGCACGTCATCGTTGAGGGTTGCTTGCAGCGCTGGCGGCACCGCTTTTGGCGCGAAGAGCGCGAGCCACAGGCTGCGATCCGCCGTGTCCGCGACGACATCGAAGCCGTCGAGCGCAGGCTGGCCGGCGACGAAGAGCGGCGTGGTGACATAGCCCTTCACGCCGAGTCCGCCTGAGCCGCCGATGCTCGTGCGATGAAGTTCGGCCAGCGCCATGAGCACATCGTCCGCGACTTCATCCCGCCCGGCGAGCCGCTTGTAATAGGCCGCGGCAGTCACCGGCAGCACCGTGAATTCATCATGCGCCTCGAACAGCACCGCCCCACTGAAGCTCGCCGGCGGACGGATCGCGGACGCGCCGATGGGTTTGTTTTCCTTCCACGAAACGGTGACCAACCCGCGCGCCGGACGCGCCGGGCGCAAGGGCTGGCCGAGCAGCCGCAGGAACGCGAGCCGCTGCCTTTCCGGGATGAGATTCACCCGATAGAGCAGCGCGTCGCCGAGCCAGGCGAAGAGCTCGATGAGCGTGCGTCCCGGATCGCCAGCGCGCGGATGCGTCCACTCCGGCGTATGCGCCGGAATGCGCGCGAGCAGCTCCTCGACGAGGTCGTCGTAGCGGCGGTCATCCAGCGCGGGTGGGCGAATGGGCATGATGTTCAGCCCTCCAGCTCGAGGTTGACGCCGAGCGAGCGCGCTTCGCCGGTCCGGCGGATGCGGTAGGCGATGTCGACGCGGATTTGGCCAGTGCGACCCGGTTGTGAATCGACATCGATGCGGTTGAGATCGACGCGCGCCTCCCAACGGCCGATCGACTCCGAAATGCGATCGTGAATCCGCCGTCGCGTCGTAATCGTGTCCGCCTCGCCGATGAAATCCACGAGCCCCGCGCCATAGCCCGGGCGCATAAGCTGCTCGCCTGGGCGCGTGCTCAGGATGACCTGCAGGTTTTGCCGGATGCTCTCGGCGAGGTCCGGATATCGGAGCTGACCTTCCGCGTCGGGCAGCGGCAGCAGCGGCCAGCCGATCGGCTGGCGTGGGGGTGTGGCGTCGAGGATCATGGCGGCGGCGGTGCCGATTCCGGTTTCGGAAAGGGAAGGCAAATCTTGATGTAGAAAAGCCACTGGAAGGCGATATGGAGCAGGACGAGGAAGATGAAGAGGACGATGAATGCGCAGAGCGTGATGATCGGAATGCTGAGCGAGCAGACCCATCCAAGCCCGATGCCGGGAAGCGTCGCCTTGCCGTCGAGAAATGTTTTCGGACTCTGCTTGAGCATCTCCGCCAGCCGCGGCGGGAGCTTGAACGCCACGTTGGGTTTGATGTTCTTGATCGTGTCCTTGTCGAAGTCCGGCAACTCGATGGTGTGCAGTGGCTTCGCGCCGTTGGCCCACCACGGCGCGATGCTGAAGACCGCGCTTGGCGATGACCATTGCAGCACGGGCGGGCAGCCGTCTGCGCAACGCACACGGATGAAGGCGTGAATCCGATAGAGCGCATTCCGCTCGGCGAAGCGCTGCTCGTTGGGAACTCCTTCGCGCAAGCGAGCCTGCAAACTGTTCTGCGCGGCAGCGCGGATTTTACCCGCGAGCGTTGCATCGGGAGCCGGCCAAACATCGGGCACGGGGATCGGGTCGGTGCGTCCGTCCGTGCGCAGCACCAGCCGGTTCACGAGTTCGCGGAGGTAGTCGTCGAGCGGCCGCTGCGCGTCACCGAACTGGAGTTTGATTTCGTGGAGCAGCGTGGCGATGAGCGCCCCTTCAGGGGAATCAAAAGCGCGCCAGCCAAAGTGGATCAACCGGAGGTCCTGGATGAAGTCCACAAGCGGATCCGGCGGATTGGCGGCAAACCGATTTTCGAGTCCGGTGATCGCAATTTCGGAACCGAGCTTCGAGCGCACGTCGTAGTTGAGATCGCGCAGGAACGGGGGTGTCGAAGCGGTAACGATTTCGGGATCGACTTCGACCGGCGCCGGCTCCTCGGATCGCTCCGAACTGCTCACCGGAACGAGCCCATAGATCAACGTCCGCCCGGCTTCCGTGCAGACGTCCGGTGGCGCGAGGAACAGCGGCGCCACGCGCTCCGCGGGGGGCTCGAGCGCTTCGTGAAGGCGGGCCAGCTTGCCGTTGATGTGCGGATTTCCTGCATTGAGCCGCGGACGCCGCTGCCGCGGATCAGGATCGAGTTTCGCATCGACGGGCGCATTCCAACCGATCACATGATCGTCACGCAGCAGCCATCCTTGCTCTTCCGCACCGTTCACGCGGCGGACGACGAAGCCCGCGCTCACGATGTCCCGCGGATCAAGGCGCGGAAAGCCCGGGCGCTCACAGACAGCTTCGAGAAGCACGAGGTTGAACGTGCGATGCACCGGCTGGTAAAGGCGCAAATTTCCGCCGAGAAAATCCTCCGCCGCGGCGGGCTTGCCGAGTTGTTCGGGTGTGAGCTTGCGGCGCAACCCGTCGAGAACGCCGGGGACAAACTCCTGATCAGTCCGCTTCACCAGCAAGGGCTGCGCAATCTTGTCGTTCGCCGCGGCGTGATAGCCGCGCAGGATGACGGGATGCTTCACCATATATTCCCCGCGCCGGGTGTGTAAGTGGTAGCGACGACCGTCGTCGCGATAAGCGTATCGCACTGCACGACGCCCGAGAATTTCGACATCCCCGCATCGACCTGCACCATGCCCGCGGACACCGCGACCTGCGCAGCATTGACCGTCACTTTCGCCGCCGCAGTGATCGTGACACCCGCAGCCTCCAGTTTGATTGAGTTCCCGTTGCTGTCTTCGATCGTGACCTGGCCCGGCCCGTCCTTGAGCGTGATCTTTTGCGCGCCCGGTGTCTCGACGATGAATTTCTCCTGACCGTCTTCATCTTCGAGCGTGAGCTTCACGC
>JBAVML010000499.1:0-20854 GCA_049690035.1 Chthoniobacteraceae bacterium | reverse complement strand
TTCGCCGACTACTGTCGCGCCTCGATCCGCCTTGCGGCGCTGAGCGGCCTCGGCACGATCTACATTTTCACCCACGACTCCGTGGGCGTCGGCGAAGACGGCCCCACGCATCAGCCGGTGGAAACGGTGAGCGGCCTGCGCGTGATCCCAAATCTCGACGTCATCCGTCCCGCCGATCCCGAGGAAACCGCGGGCGCCTTTGCTGCCGCGGCCTCGCGCATCGATGGCCCGACGCTCCTCGCGCTCAGCCGTCAGGTCTTGCCGAACCTCAACGACATCCCCGTGGCCACGCGCCGCGAGGGCGTGCTCAAGGGCGGCTACATCGCGGTGAAGGAAGCCGGCGATTTGCAGGTCATCCTCCTGAGCTGCGGCAGCGAGCTCCAGCACGCGATCGCGGCGGCGAAGCAACTCGGCGAAGGCGTGCGCGTGGTGAGCATCCCGTGCTTCTCGCGCTTCGACGCGCAGCCGCAGGCCTACTTCGACGAAGTGCTCCCGCCGAGCTGCCGCAAGCGCGTGGCCATCGAGGCCGGCGTGAGCGACCTTTGGTGGAAGTACGTGGGCCTCGACGGCAAAGTGATCGGCATCGATCGCTTTGGCCTCAGCGCCCCCGGAGGCAAGGTCATGGAAGTGCTCGGCATCACCGCGCAAGCCGTGGTGGACGCGGCGCAATCGCTGCGCTGATCGGCTGCTCCTTCGCTTCGCGCGGGAATCCGCTCCACAGCTCCACCCGCAGTTCCGCCGGGCGTGGAGGAAGGAACGGACGGCTCGGTGGCAACGCTCGCTGCCTCCCGGGCGGTTTGCGCTGCCGCTGAGATCACTCTTTCCCGCCCGGAGGCAACCTTTTCCACCATCGAGAAGGCTCTCTCTGTCGCGGAGAAGGTTTTCTCCGTCACGGACAAGACCTTCTCCGTCGCGGACAAAACCATTTCCGTCACGGCCAAAACCTTCTCCGCCACAGACAAAGCCTTCTCCGTCACGGACAAGACTTTGTCCGTGATGGACAGAGTCTTGTCCGGCCCGGAGAGAACGCCCTCCCGAGGGCTGAAAAGTCGTTTTTACAGAGAAAAGAATCTTCTTGCGCCGCAAATAGCGATGTGAGAAACAGATTCCCCACCAATCCTATAGGATATGACTATCCAAGCCGAAGAAATCAGCCCCGACGAAGTCCGTGCCCTCGCGGATGGCTTCGAGACGGCGTCGCTGGTCGAGATCCTGACCTGGGCGTGGGAGCGGTTTGGCACACGCGCGGGCATCGGCACGAGCTTTCAGGGGGCGGGGCTGGTGATGATCCACCATGCGGTCAGGGCGGGGTTGCCGCTGCCGGTTTTCACCCTTGATACGCAGCTCCTTTTTCCGGAAACGCTGGAGACGAAACGCCGATTGGAGGCGTTCTTCGAGCTGAAGATCGAGAGTCTTTTTCCCGATCAAACGCCCGAGCAGCAGGCGGCGGAACTCGGCCCCGAACTCTGGAAGACGCGCCCGGATACCTGCTGCACGCTGCGCAAGGTGGTGCCGCTCCAGCGCAAGCTGGAGCAGCTCGCGGTGTGGATCACCGGCCTGCGCCGGCAGCAGAGCGAGACGCGCGAGAAAACGCGCATCCTCGAGCTGTATCACTTTGATGTGCTGCGGGATCACTACATTCTAAAGCTCAACCCGATGGCCAACTGGTCGCGCGAGGCGATCTGGCAATACATCGCGGACCACCACATTCCCTACAATCCGCTCCACGATCAGGGCTACCGCTCGATCGGCTGCTGGCCTTGCACGAAGGCGACGACGTCGGGCGAAAATGAGCGTGCCGGCCGCTGGACGGGCTTCGACAAGAGCGAGTGCGGCATTCACACTTTTCTCGGCGAATCAATCTGAGCGCCGGACTTCCCGCGCGCGCCGCTGTTTTCCCACATGGACCACTCCACCCACCCCGCCTACGCCAAGCTCTACCCCGCGCCCGGCGCCGATGAGCCCGCCGCTTTTTTCCCCGCGAAGATCTCGCGAAACGATAGCGAGCACCTCGACGCGCTCGAAGCGCAGAGCATCTTCCTGATCCGCGAGGCGTTTCATCACTTCAAAAACCTCTGCATGCCGTGGTCGATGGGCAAGGACTCGAACGTCCTGATCTGGCTCTCGAAGAAGGCGTTCCTCGGCCACATCCCGTATCCGCTGTTGCACATCGACACGACCTACGAGTTCCCCGAGATGATCGAATACCGCGACTGGGCGGTGCAGCATTACGGGCTGAATCTCATCGTCAAGATCAACGAGGACGCGCGCGCCGGTCGCGGCGACTACGCGGCGCGCGGGCCGATCGGCTACGACACGACGGACCCCGTGACGGTGACGCACGAGCTCAAGACGGTCGCGCTGCAGCAAGTGATGGCCGAGCACCAGTGGGACGCGCTCATCACCGGCATCCGGCGCGATGAAGATCCGACGCGCGCGAAGGAGCGATATTTCAGCCCGCGCACGAAGGACTTTGAGTGGGACTACAAAGACCAACCGCCGGAGTTTTGGAATCAATTCACCACGAGTTGCGCGCCCGGCGAACACGTCCGCGTGCAGGCGCTGCTCGACTGGACGGAGCGCGACATCTGGCTCTACATCCAGCGCGAAGGCATCCCGATTCCCAAGATGTACTTCGCACGCAACGGCAAGGACGGAAACCGCTACCGCTTCCGCAGCCTGGGCTGCTGGCCGATCTCCGGCCCGGTCGAGAGCGACGCCGATGACATCGACAAGATCATCGACGAACTCGCGCACACCAAAACCAGCGAGCGCGCCGGCCGCGCCCAGGATCACCACGAGCGCAACGCGATGCAGAAGCTGCGCGCCAAGGGCTTCATGTGATGAAGCTAGAGTTCGTGCTCTTGAATTCCCGCTTTTTTCAGAAACTGCCTCAGCATGCCCGTTCCCAACGTCCGATTTCCGTGGATCGGGACGGTCAGATGCTCGCGGTGACCCGCCTTGGAGAAAATGTGATGACTTCCGTGAATGCGCGCCAGATACCAGCCTTTGCGCTGGAGGAGGCGGGCGAAATCCTTGCCGCTGATCGCCTTAACACTGCCACTTCCAGAATCATTGCTTCGGCATCCGGTTCCGTTTCCGCCTTGTCCACCAGCAGCCAGCCCTCGATCGCTTCACGCAAATTCGCTGTCAGCTCGTCCAGTGTATCCCCCTGCGTGAGGCATCCCGGAAGTGCCGGCACTTCGGCCCAATAGCCGCCATCTTCTTCGCGATGCACAACAGCTTTGATCGTCATGACTGAGACATATCCCACTTCCCCAACGCCAGCAATCACTCGCTCCAAGCCGCAATTCGAAGCCGGCCATCGCCTGCGCGTCGTCTTCGTCGGTCACGTCGATCACGGCAAGTCCACGCTCATCGGCCGCATCTTCTACGACACCAAGTCGCTGCCCGACGGCAAGGTCGACCAGATCCAGGCCGCGTGTAAGGAGGAGGGCATGGAGTTCGAGTACGCCTTTCTGCTCGATGCGCTGCTGGAGGAGCAGGAGCAGAACATCACGATCGATACGACGCAAATTCAGTTCAAAACGGCCAAGCGGCCTTACGTCATCATCGACGCGCCGGGGCACAAGGAGTTCCTGAAGAACATGATCACCGGCGCGGCCAGCGCGGATGCGGCGGTGCTGCTCATCGCGGCGAATGAAGGCGTGCGCGAGCAGTCGCGGCGGCACGGCTATTTGCTCTCGCTGCTCGGCATCAAGCAGGTCGTCGTCGCGGTGAACAAGATGGACCTCGTGGATTACAGCGAGCAGGTCTTCAACGACGTGGTCACGGAGTACAAGGCGTTCCTTTCGCAGATTGGACTCGAAGCGCGCACCTTCGTGCCGATCGCGGCGCGCAACGGTTTTAACGTTGCCGCCAAGGATGCCGCGGAGATGCCGTGGTACAGGGGCCCGTCGATCACCGACATGCTCGACACCTTCGAGCCGCCGAAGGCTCTCAACGAATTGCCGCTGCGTTTTCCCGTGCAGGACGTTTATCGCTTCGACAACCGCCGCATCATCGCCGGCCGCATCGAGGCGGGATCATTGAAGGTCGGCGACACGCTGATCTTCAGCCCGAACAACAAGACCAGCGTCGTCGCGAGCATCGAGACCTGGCAGGCGCCGGCGAAGACCTCCGCGGTCGCGGGCGAATCCATCGGCATCACGCTCACCGAGCAGATTTTCGTCGAGCGCGGTCACGTTGCCTCGCACGAAGTCGATGCGCCGATCGAGAGCAATCGTTTCAAGGCGCGGCTCTTCTGGATGGGGCGCAACAACCTCAAGATCGGCGAACGCTACAAGCTGAAGCTGACCACGCAGGAGCTCGACGCGGAGATCGTTTCCATCGAGCAAATCATCGACGCCTCCACGCTCGAAAACGTCGCCGAAGGCCGCGACTACATCGCGCGGAACGACGTGGCCGAAGTGATCATCCAGACGCGCGGCGCGCTGGTCATGGACAACGCGGATCGCAACTCGATCATGGGCCGCTTCGTCATCGTCGATCAGCGCCAGGTCGCGGGCGGCGGCATCATCCACGGCGGCGTTTACACCGATCGCACCAAGGTGAAATCGCAGAACATTTTCTGGAGCGACGGCACCGTGACGCCGGCCAAACGCGCGCTGCGCAACGGCCACAAGGGCGCGATCGTCTGGCTCACCGGCCTGAGCGGTTCGGGCAAGAGCACCATCTCGCACGAGCTCGAGCGCGAGCTATTCAACGTGAACATGCAGACCTACATCCTCGACGGCGACAACGTCCGGCACGGTCTGAACTGCAACCTCGGCTTCAGCCCCGAGGACCGCGAAGAAAACATCCGCCGCGTCGCCGAAGTCGCGCGCCTCATGGCCGACGCCGGCCTCGTGGTCGTTACCGCGTTCATTTCTCCCTACCGCCAGGATCGCCGCCGCGCGCGAGAGATCGCCCTCGAGGGCGGACACGACTTTATCGAAATCTTCGTCGATGCGCCGGTCGAAGTGTGCGAACAGCGCGACACCAAGGGCCTCTACAAAAAAGCGCGGGCCGGCGAGATCAAAGAATTCACCGGCATCAGCGCGCCGTACGAAGCACCCGATTCCGCCGAGATCACCGTCCACACCGACCGCCAATCTATCGCCGAGAGCGTCGCGCAGATCGTCGAGATCGTGCGTCCACGCCTGAAGGTCGAGATCGACGTCGAGATCTGACGCTCAGTGCCGCATCGCCATCGGCAGCAGCCGATTGGCGACGATGGCGACATTCTGCGTGAGATTCGCCCGGCGAATGTAGGGCGAGAGGAATACGCCGTGGCGAATGTTCGTGCCCGCGGACCACGGCGAAAACGCTGGCAGTGCGAGAACGTCGTCGCCGACGAGGAAGCACGGGCAGCGCACGCTCGTCGCCACTCCGTCGGAGAGCGTGATCGCGGGATGCTCGTGGCCGAGGATCACGCGTCCGCCATTCGCGGAGACGACGCGGCACGCGGCTGTTGCGGTCGCTTCATCGCCGAGGTCGCCATGGAGCAGTAGATCGTGACCGAGTTGGAATTCGCGCACCACCGCCACCTCCAGCCCAGCCCGTTCCAGCATCGCCGCGAGCTGCACGTCGTGATTTCCGGCGATCAGTCGAATCGGAAATCCGCCGTCGAGCGCATGAAGGCGGCGGAGGTCCGCGAGCACCGCTTCCGCAGTGGCCGCGCCGTGAATCACGTCGCCGAGGATGATGATCTCGCGGGGTGCGTATTCGGAGGCGAGGACTTGCAGGCGATCGAGCGTGTCCTCGGCCATGGCGATTGGCAGGAGATTCCCTTGCTGTCGATGAGCCCACGCATAGCCGAGATGCGTGTCGGCCACGAGCAGCGCGCGATGTTCCTCGATCCACACGGCGCGGCGCGCGTCCAGCCAGAGACCGGGGGAAAGTTCGAGGCGGGAACGCTGCATGGGGACGCTCCTCATCCGCCGAGTCGCGGCCTTATACAACGCGAAAATAACGGGCGAAAAAATTACTTCTCGCTGCCCGACGACTTCTCGATTTCGGCCCACCAGTGATTGAAGAGCCGCTCCTGCACCTCCCACGGGTCTTCGACGAGCAATGCTTCCCTCATTTTCGTAGCGTACATCGCAAACGAAAGCGGCGGCACTTTCGCCACCGGTCGCAGCCGCACCGGCCGCGACTTCTGCGCGTGGAGGAAGGCCAGCGCGCTGTCGCTATCGAGGAAGATGCGGAGCGTGTCCCGCCGCGCTTCGCGCATGAGGATGTGATCGGGCTCGTGCTGCTGGAGGACGTTGAAGATCACCTCGCTGCTCCAGGCCAGCTTCCGCACGGATTTGTGCTGGTCGAAGAAATTGCGATAGACCATCAGCCCGGTCTGTGCGGCGTTGCGGAAGTGGTATTTCAACATCTCGGACTGGGCGAGCGAGCGCTCGAGTTCCGTCTCGAATCCCTCGATCGAGAGCAGCGTTCTCAGTTCGACTTCGGTGAAACGTTGCGACGGCGCGACGGTGAGCACGAAGCCGTAGTCGTGCGGCGTCGCCACGGCATTTCCGCCGCGCAGGCGGCTGAGGCGCAGGGTGATCACGCGGGCGAGCGCGTCGTTCGCGGCTCGTCCGATGAGGGAGTGAAAGAAGTAGTGAATCGCGCGCGGATTGCGGGTCGGGAATTTCTTCGAAACGGGCGCCTCGTCCGTTTCGTGAAACTCCTCCACGAGCAGGCAGTCGGCTGTCGGGATCTCGGAGAGTTCGTGCTGCGCAAGGTGAACGCTGGCAAGGATGCGACCGTTGGCTTTGCCGCAATCGAGCCGTTCGGCGATCCACGGGGCGAGTTCGTCGAGCGTCGTGGTCGCGCCAGGGGTTTCGAGCAACGTTCGCAATTCCGCACGGAAGGCGACGATCTCCTGCGCCACTCGATTCGAGAGCGGAAACTTGCTCGCGTTCCAGCGCGGGATGGTGGGCAGCGATTTGTCCGCACGCGTCACCCACGCTTCCATTTGATTCACCTTCTCGAGCCGCACCGGCCGGCCGGCCATGACGAACACGTCGCCGATTTTCATCATGCGCATGAACGATTCTTCCACGCTGCCGAGGTTCTGCGTCTTCAGCTTCACCCGCACCTGACCGACATTCGGGATGACGCCGATGTTCTGTAAAAACTCGCGCTGCACGCGGCCGGCGCGCGTCTGGAATCCGGTTTCGTCCAGCACGATTTTTCCGAAGACCTCCGTGTATTGCTGTCGCAGCGAGCGGCCGCCGCCGGCGAGATAGTCGAGCACGTCGTCGAATTCCTCCGCGCTGAGATCGCGAAACGAGTAGGCGCGGCGGACCAACTCGAGCGCGGCTTCGCGCGTCCAGTGCGACGTGCAGCCCATGCTCACGAGGTGCTGCGCCAGCACGTCGAGAGGCGCGCGCGGGATGCGCACTTCGTCGAGATGCCGCGCGCGGGCGAGGAGCACGGTGGCGCACGATTCGACGAGGTCGCTGACGTTGGTCGCCATGAGGATGCCGCGGCTCACGGAGTGAATGTTGTGACCCGCGCGACCCGCGCGTTGCAGCGCCTTGCTCACGCCTTTCGGCGTCGAGAGCATGACCACGAGTTCCACGGAGCCGATGTCGATGCCGAGTTCGAGGCTGGTCGAGCAAATCACCGCGCGCAGTTCGCCACGCTTCAGCCGATCCTCAACCTCGCGGCGCACGTCGCGTTCGAGCGAGGCGTGGTGGCATTCGATGACGTCGGCGAGGTCGGGAAACTTTTCGCGCAGCCAATAGGTCATCCCTTCCGCGCCGGAGCGCGTGTTGGAAAAGACCAGCGTGGTGCGGTGCGCTTTGATCAGGCTGCCGAGCTCGCGGACCAACCGCTGACCAGTGAAACCGGCTTCGGGATACGGGTTCTTGCGCAGCGGGGTGTGGACATGCAGTTCGATCTTCTTCGCCGTGGAGACATCGACGATCTCGCAGCGTCCCTGTGTGCCGACGAGAAACTGTGCGACCGCGTCGAGCGGCGCGACCGTCGCCGAGAGGCCGATGCGTTGGATAGCGGAAAGCGGATTGCGGATAGCGGAGAGATTCGCGCCCGCCGTCTTTCCGCGATCCGCGATCCGCTTTCCGCAATCCTCCAGCCGCTCGACGCTCAGCGCCAGATGCGCGCCGCGTTTGCTGTCCGCGAGCGCGTGAATTTCATCCACGATCAGCCACCGCACGTGACTGAGCAGCGGGAGCCACTTCTCCTGGCTGAGCAGCACGCAGAGGCTTTCCGGCGTGGTGAGGAGAATGTGCGGCGGCTTGGTGAATTGCCGCGCGCGCTGGTTCGCGCTGGTGTCACCGCTGCGCAGCTCGACGCGGATCGGCGGCTTTTCACCGAAGAGTTCGCGGAGCGGATCGTTGAGATTCTTTTCCAAGTCGTAGCCGAGCGCGCGCAGCGGCGAGACGTAAACGCAGTGGATGGTTTCGCGCAGTTTCCCCTTCGCGTGCTCGTTCTCCAGCGCATCGAGAACGGAGAGAAACGCGGCGAAGGTCTTGCCCGTGCCGGTCGGCGACGCGATGAGCACATTCTCCCCGCGCGCGAGCCGCGGCCACGCGGCGCGCTGGGCCGGCGTGGGTCGCCCGTAGCGTGCGCGGAACCACGCGAAGACGCGCGAGTTTCGGGCAAAGGAGGACATGCGGGGTGGAAACTCGGCGGGGGACGCGCTATGGCAATCGGAATCATGTTTGTGACCCGCTGGTTCGCACTGATCGCGTCCTTTCTCGTTCCGCTCGCGGGGCTGGGGCAGTCGCTGGATACGCCGCCCGAGCCGGTGCGCGAGTTTCGCGGCGCGTGGATCGCCTCGGTGGGAAACATCGATTGGCCGTCGAAGCCGAACCTGCTGGTGAACGACCTGAAGGCGGAGTTCCGCGCCATCCTCGAGCGCGCGGTGGAGCTGAAGCTCAACGCGCTGATCCTGCAGGTGCGGCCCGCGTGCGACGCGCTCTATGATTCTGCGCTCGAGCCGTGGTCGCCCTATCTCACCGGCACGATGGGCCTCGCGCCGGAGCCCCCTTTCGATCCGCTGGAATTCGCCATCACCGAGGCGCACATCCGCGGCATCGAGCTGCACGCGTGGTTTAATCCCTACCGCGCGCTAACTAGCGCGAACGCGCCGACCTCCGGCGGTCACGTGACGAAACAACACCCCGAGTGGGTGCGCCGCTACGGCGGGCAGCTCTGGCTCGATCCCGGCGAGCCCAAGGCGCGTGAATATTCGCTCGAGGTCATCCTCGATGTGGTGCGCCGCTACGACATCGATGGCGTCCACATCGACGACTATTTCTACCCCTATCCCACGCCGGCGAAGGTGCCGTTTCCCGACGATGCGACCTTCAAACAATACCGCGACAAAGGCGGCCAGATGGAGCGGGCCGACTGGCGCCGCGACAACAACAACCAGTTCGTCCAGCAGCTTTACGAACGGGTGAAGGCGGCCAAGCGCTGGGTGAAAGTGGGCATTAGCCCCTTTGGAATCTGGCGCCCCAAAGTGCCGACGACCATCATCGCGGGTCTCGACGCCTACGGCGAACTCTACGCGGATTCCAAGCACTGGCTGGAGGAAGGTTGGTGCGACTACTTTTCGCCGCAGCTCTACTGGAGCATCGCGCCGCAGAAGCAGAGCTTTCCGGTGCTGCTCAATTGGTGGTCGGAGCAAAATACCAAGGGCCGCCACCTGTGGGCGGGCCTCGCCACGGAACGTATCGGGCCGGTGCGTCCGACGCAGGAGATCCTCAATCAAATCACGCTCACGCGCGGGCTGCCGGGTTCCCTCGGGCACCTGCACTGGAACAACAAGACGCTGATGATCAACAAGGGCAAGATCGTGGACCGCCTGCGCGCCGAGACCTACCAGCAGTTTGCGATGGTGCCGGAGTCGCCCTGGCTCGGCAGCACCACCATCGTCGAGCCCATCATCGAGACTGGCGGCGACGGCCGGTTCACCTGGCATTTGCCCGATGGCACGGCGCCGCGCTGGTGGCTGGTGCAGGCGCGGCAGGGCGATCATTGGGCTTCGCAACTCGTGCCGGGCACCCGCTTCGCCGGGAACCTCCCCGAGGCGGACGCGCTGTCGTTGCGCGCGGTCGATTACACCGGAAATCTGGGGCGCGCGACGGTACTCGAAATGCGGTAAAATCCCCACGTCATGGCCCGGCTCCACCTTCACCTCTCCGCGCACGAAGAGACCTGCAACTACCTCGAGGGGCTGATTGCCACCACCGAGTACCGGGTGATGACGCGGGTCACGCCGGAGGAGCATGAGGCTTTGCTGGAGCGGGGCTGGCGGCGGTTTGGCGCGCAGTATTTTCGCCCGGTCTGCGGCGCCTGCCAGGAGTGCGTCTCGCTGCGGGTGCCCGTGGCCACATTTCAGGCGGCGAAGAACCAGCGCCGCGCGTGGCGCAGATGCCAGCATCTCCGGGTCACCGTGCGCACGCCGGTGGCCGATGAGGAACGCCTCGCTCTCTACCGCGCCTGGCACACGCACCGCGAGCAGGCGCGCGGCTGGCCGGTGTCGCCGATGGATCTCGATGAATATCGGCGCGTCTTCTGCCTCGCGCACGAGGGTGCGCGCGAGTTCGATTACTACGACGGCCAGCGGCTCGTCGCCGTGGGCTTTGTCGATGAGACGCCGCATGCGCTCAGCTCCATCTACTTTTTCTACCACCCCGACGTCGCGCACCTCTCGCTCGGCGTCGCCAGCGTGCTCTTCGAGATCGAATGGGCGCGCGCGCGGAGTCGTCCGCACGTCTATCTCGGCTACCGCATCGCCGGCTGCCCCTCCACCGCCTACAAATCGCAATACCTCCCGCACGAGCTGCTCACCGGCCGGCCCGAACTCGGGGAGCCGCCCGTGTGGAGCGCGGTGTAATTTACGGCGTGGGCGGCGGCGGCGGCGTTTCCTCGTCCGGCGCGGCCGTATCCTCCAGCAGACTCTGCTGCATGTAGAGCGCGAGTTTGTCCGGCTGGCGCGCGAACATCTCCGCCAGCTTCAGCAGGTTGAGAAAGAGCATCAGTTGCAGATTCTCGCGGGCCTGCTTCTTGCCCTCCTGCGAGGTGGTCACGTTGCCGCCCGAGGATTCGCTCTGCGCGTAGATCGCCTGCCACTCGGTGAGCAGCGAAGTCACCGACGCCACCAGCGGCGCGCCGAGGTCCGCCGCGTGCGCCGTCACCCCATTGAGCAGAGTATCGATGTGCTGCTCGAGGCGGTCATCCGGCGCACTGCTAAAGATCGAGCGTCCCTGCGGGAAACATTCCGCCACCTCCGGCGCATCCGGGCCGTAGCGGGCCACCACCGCGCCTTGCACCTTGGCCACCTGCGCCGGGAGCGCGTCGCGGAAGGCATCCTTCACCTGCTTGCGCGCCTTGCGGATCGCCTTCTTGGTCTGATCATCGGTCACACAATCCTGGACCAGCGTCAGCGCACTGGTCGTCGCGGTGATGCGGGCGGTGAGCTGGCCGCCAGGATTATTGGAGATCATCCGCGCCAGATGATCGCTGCTAAAGCTGAGCAATTCCGCGACGCTGATCCGCCGATCGTCGAAGGGATTGGAGAGAAAACGGGCGAGATCAATCATACTCGTAGGATGCGCGTCCGGGGCATCAAATCGCACTCCACTGTCGAAAAATGCGAAGCCATAGCGGGCCATGGGGGAAGCTCCGGAAGAGGGGTTAAGGTTGCTGGGGAGAAATGCCACAGAACCGATGAACGTCAACGCCTTTGTGCGACTTTTGGCAGTGGCTCAGAAAAGCGTGGGAAAGCCACTGTCAAAACGCGCAGTGGGCAGATAGCCGTCTTTTTGCCCGATGCCAAAATCTGCGCCGACCGAGAAACCTTTTTTTTGCCACGTGCAAAAACCTACCGTCCACGAGGAACCGCTTTTTTGCCCTGTGCCGAAACTTGCAGTGCCTGAAAAATCGTTTTTTCGGCCCATGCAAAAACCTGCCCGCGGCCAAAAACCGCTTTTTTGCCACCTGCAGAAATCCGCACCGGCCCGGGAAAGCCTTTCCCGGCACCTCCCAAAATCCGTAAGCACTCAGAGAAGAGATTCCCGGACCTCCTTAAGTATGGAGGCGCCCGGTGACGCTTCGGCCCGGCAGGGCCGCAGGAGATTAGCCGGTGGCGTCAGCCACCGGAATCGGTGAGGAAGCGCACCCGCCCCGCCAGGGGCGGTGGAGGCGGGACGCATGAGTTCTCCCGCCCCTGCCGGGGCTTAGCGTCGGGAAATCGGAAACCGGTGGCTGACGCCACCGGCTAATTTCCGCGGAGCCTCCGGCTCACCGAACCGACCGTGCGCAGAACCGCCGTTGCTTTCCCACTTCCAATGCGAAGCCTATCCCGATTCAGTAACACAATATTGAAGCCTACTTCGTGTTAGGCGACTCAGACGCCCACACTACAAATGCCCGCTGAACCAGAGTTCCGAGCGTTGAACCAAGAAGAAACGCAGTTCGTCGAGACGGCTACTCGTGTTGGCTATCGCATCTGCGACCACTACCTTGATACTGGCAATACACCTTCGCTTCCAGACGATCTCGACTCTGTCTACGACGCCTGGGTTTCCGACGAGAACTCACCGAAGCCGGCATCCAACGACATTGGCTTTGGACTTGGCGCTTTGCTGGGCCAGTGCCTCGTTTCCGATCTCGGCTTCCAGTGGGTCATGGTTTCCGACGACTCGGGCACCGACTATTGCGTCCGTCATCCGAACGACTGGCAGAGTTTTCCCTTCGACTTCGTTGCCAAGCGTATTCACGAGCAGGAGCCGCGCGGCGGCTTCTTCCGGGCGTTGTATGACCTTCTCAACAAACGTGAAGTCGCCTAACCAGCGCTGCAGCCAGTGAGGCCGGTGCTGGACTGACCTCCCTTCACTCCCCCATCCGGCCGAGGCAGTGGAGGAGGTAGGGGAGGAGTTGTTTTTTGCGGGAGACGACGCCGGCGAGTTCCCAGATGTGCGGGGCGCGCTCGGGGTAGTCGATGGTCGTGAGGAATTTGTCTTCGCCCTGCACGAGGAGCAGGGAGTTCTGATCATTGATGTCGGTGACGAGGAGGGCGGCGAAGAGGAGGCCGTCGCGGCGACGCTGCTCGGCGAGGGCGGCGAGGAGGGCGTCTTTTTTCTCCGCGAAATGGGCGAAGGTGAGCTCTTCAATCTGCGCGACGGTGAAGCGCTGGCCAGCTTCGGCGTAGGGCTTGCAATCGGCGGTGATGGCCTGCTCCGGGGTCATGGTGAGCAGCGGGGAGCCGACGCTGAAGATCTGGGCGGCCAGTTCGTCGGGGTTGACGCCGGTGATCTTGGAGAGGCGATTGAGGGCTTCGCAATCGACGGGGGTGGCGGTGGGCGAGGTGAGATTGAGCGTGTCGGAGATGAGCCCGGCCATGAGGAGCCCGGCGATCTTCGGCTCCACGGGCACGCCGAGCTGCTGGTAGCAGAGGGAGACGATGGTGCTGGTGGAGCCAACGGGGTTATTCCAAAAGTGGATCGGCGTGTCGCAGGCGAAGCCGCCGAGCTTGTGGTGATCGAGGATCTCGATGATGGGCACCTTGTCGGCACCGCGGACGGCTTGGGCGAGTTCGTTGTGATCGACGAGGATGAGCTGGCGGGGGATTTCCTTGAGGAAGTCGGACTTGGAGAGGATGCCGACGAGGGTGCCGTGGTCGTCGAGGACGGGGAAGACGAAGGAGTCGCTGTGCGCGGCGCGGGAGCGGGCTTCCTCAAGGAGGGTGTCGGGGGCGAAGCTCTGGTAGTCCGTTTCCGTCATGTGGCCGACGCGGACGGCGCCGCGGGCGAGGAGCACGCTGGTGGCGGTGTCGTGCGGGGAGGCGATGATGGTGACATTCGCCGCGCGAGCGACGGCGCGGATCTCCTCGTCGATGGGGAGGCCGCCGGTGACGACGATGGCGTGGACTTTGGCGTCGATGGCCTGCTGCTGGATCTTCGGGCGGTCGCCGACGAAGACGATGATCTTGTGATCGCGGTATTGCGCGATGCGCGGGGCAAAGGAGTCCGCGGCCATGGCGCCGACGACGAGCATCTGCTCCTGCGGCTCGGGGGAGAGCGAGCCGGTGACGAGCGCGCCGCCGAAGGTGGTGACGATATCGGCGAGAGAGGCGGTGACCATGCGCGCCGCGCCGGCTTCCTCGCGCGGCGGGAAAAGGTAGTGGTTGACCTTGAAGGCGCTGAGCAGGCCGAGGCAGCGATTCTTTCCATCGACCACGGGCAGCCCGCGCATGCGTTTTTTATCGATGAGCTGGAGCGCGTCGTAGATGGGCGAATCTTCGCGAACGGAGATGACTTTCGGCTGCATCACGTCGGCCACGCGGGGCGAGAGGTCGTTGATCAGCACGGGCGGCTCGACGCCGAATTTTCCGAGGACGAAGTCGATGCGTTCGTTGGTATTGCCCGCGCGCCCGGCAACCACGTCGCCGTGGCCGGTGAGGCGTTTTAGTTCCGCGTAAGCGAGGGCGGAACAGATGGAATCCATGTCGGGATTCCGGTGGCCAATGACGATCGTCTGCATGCGGCGCGGAGGATGCATGCGGGGGCGCGGCGCCGCAAGGGGCGGCGAGGTGAATTCGCGGTGCCCGGCGGGTGGCTACTGCGTGCGCAGGCTGATGCGCTGGCTGCGGTTCAGCAGCGTGCGGCGCAGCTCGTTCATCTTCGCGCGATCGACGCTGCTGCCCGGATCGAAAGCAGTGCCGTGCGTGGTGCGGAAGAGCACGGCGGCGCGGGAGTCGGCGCTCCCTTGACCCGAGAAGGTAGTGGCCGCCAGCGGATCGGAAGCGGCGGGCGCGGCGGGGAACCTGGCCGGCTTTTCGGCTTTCGAGCGCGGAATGGCGTCGGCAAAGAGTGCGCGGAAATTTCTCTCCCGTGAGCTGTGCGCGATGGAGTGCTGCGCGGGCCGCGCGTTTTTGGCAATGCCCGGCTCCGGAGCGCTGCCCCCGGCGTATTCCTTGACGGAGAGGACTTCCACCGGACGCTGCACGAAAAACCCGAGCTGCGCATCGAGTTCCCAGTTGGGCAGCCAGGTCGGGACGTGATGATATTCATCCATCACCCACCAGGGATTCTGCGGCGTGGTGTCATCGCGATAGAGAATGGCCGTGGCGCTGTCCACAGCCTCTTCGCGGTAAACATTGTGGTAGCGGAACTGGTAGGTGACGAGCTTGTGGGCGACGCCAGCGCTGGTGAGAACCTGATGGAGGTGGTTGAGGTAACCGCCTTTCGCATCCGCCGAATCCGAGTAATGCGAGCGGCTGCTGACGACGCTCTCCCAGGCAGGCGACCGATGAAAAATGGAGCAGCCCGAGAACGCGAGCGAGGCGGCGAGGACGAGGGAAAGACTGGTTTTCATGCGGAGGGATTCAGGCGGGCGAACGCGGGCTCTTACAAGGAATCCTCCCGGGAGACAAGCCCTCGTTCCGCCTGGTGCTTGCGGCTATAGCAGTTGCAGCTGCTGCTTGAGCGCCCACGTCTCCACCTTCAGCGCCAGCTCATACACGTTGAACGGCTTCGCGATGAAGTCGCTGCCGCCGCTCAAGCTCGTCTCGGCGCGCTTGTCGAGGGTATCGGCGACGGTCAGGAAGATGATCGGCGTGCGGCGATAGGCGGGGAGGTCGCGGGCGTGGGCGCAGAAGGCGGGGCCGTTCATCTCGGGCAGGCACACGTCGGCGACGATCGCGTCGAAGCGCTGCGCCTCGATGGCGATGACGGCGGCCTCGGCGGATTCGCAACCCGTGGTGTGCAGGCCCACGCCGGTGAGCGTGGTGGCGACGGTCGAAAGAAGGTCCGTGTCGTCGTCGATGAGGAGGACCTGCCCGGGGGGAAGATCACGGCCTCTGGCGAAAAGTTCCGGTTCGAGGAGATGGGTCAGGAATTCGACCGCGTGACGGGCGGTGCGAAGCGGCAGGGTCTCCGGCGGCTCCGGGCGGCGGCCGAGATCATGGATGAAGTCGCGCAAATCGCGGGAAAGGCGGCGAACGGCGTGATTGCCGAGCGTCGAGGCGTTTCTGCTCACCTGGGTCACGACCTCGCTGGCGCGGCTGAGCAGCGCGCGCTCGGCGGGCGCCGCGGAGAGCTGCGCGATGACCTCGCGGAGGACGCGGACTTGTTCGGGGATCAGCTCCGGATCGGGAGCGGGGAGCGTCGGTGCCTTGGGCGTCACTCCGGCGGGTGGCGGGGGCGGTGCGACGGGTGCGACCGTGGGTGGTTTCGGCGGGGGCGCCACCGGAGGCGCAGGTGGTGGGATGGCGGCCTGGAGTTTTTCCGCGCGAGCGAGGGCTTGCTTGAGTTCGACCTGCAGGACGGTCTTCTCGGCCTGCAAAGCCTCGGCCGCTCTCCTCGCGGCGTCGCGTTCGCGTGCGGTGACGGTCAATTCTTCGCGGAGATGCTCGACCTGCAGACGCAGTCCCGCGCTCTGCTGCCGCAGTTCATCCCGTTCGCGGGTGAGCGATTTCATGGCGTCGTCCGCGGTCGCGTAGGGAGTGAGGTCCGACCTTCCCGTCACCAAGCGTGCGCTGCCGAGGATGTCAAAACGGCGCTGGAGCGAATGGACGCGTTCGCGGAGATCGCGATTTTCACTTTCGAGAAAATTCAGGTCCGGGCGGGCCGGCTCGGGCGCGGGAAGCAGGGCCGGGCGGCGGGTCGGAGCGACGGTCAGCGGATCGAACTCGCATTCCACCGAGCCGAGGAGAATCTTGCACGCGCTGCTCAGGTCGAATTCGGCGATCGGCTTGCCTTCGACGTAGCTGCGGTTGGTCGAATGCAGGTCGTGCAGGCAGTAGTGTCCGTTCACTTCCACGATCTCGGCGTGATGGCTCGACACGCTGCCGTGCGCGATCTGGATCGTATTGTCCGGCGCGCGACCGATGGTCACACGGTTCCCCGTGAGATGGTGCGTCATTTCCCCGGAGTTGGGGATTTTGATACGGAGCGAGGGCATCGGGAGCTGCGGGATGCTTCCGAGGTAGCAGATGCGATGCCGCTCAACTCCTTGCGCCCTGTGGTCTTTTGCGGAAGAGTCCCCGCCCTTTTCCCATGCTCGATGAAATCCAGCGGCGGCGCACTTTTGCCATCATCTCCCACCCGGATGCGGGCAAGACCACGCTCACCGAAAAGCTCCTGCTTTACGGCGGCGCGGTGCAACTCGCTGGCTCGGTGACGGCGCGGAAAAACGCGCGCGCGACCACGTCGGATTGGATGGAACTCGAGCGCAAGCGCGGCATCTCGGTGAGTTCGACCGTCCTACAATTCGATTACCGCGGCTTTCGCGTGAACCTGCTCGACACGCCGGGCCACAAGGACTTTTCCGAGGACACGTATCGCGTGCTCACGGCTGTCGATGCGGTGGTGATGGTCATCGACGCGGGGAAGGGGATAGAAACGCAGACGCGCAAGCTCTTCGAGGTCTGCCGCCGCCGCGGTGTGCCGATTTTCACTTTCATGAACAAGTGCGACCGCCCGATGCGGCCGCCGCTGGAGCTCATGGATGAATTGGAAAGCGTGCTCGGGATCGGCGCTTTCGCCGTGAATTGGCCGCTCGGCACGGGCTTCACTTTCCGCGGCGTCTATGAGCGCGAGACGAAGGCGGTGCATCTTTTCGAACGAACGACGCACGGTGCCTACCGCGCGCCGGTGCGGGTGAGTTCGCTGGAAGAGCCTTTCGTGAAGGAAAAGCTTGAGCCGGATGATTTCGCGCACGCGGTCGAGGAGCTGGAAATGCTCGAAATCGCGGGCGTGGACTACGACGCGGAGAAGGTGAAGCACGGCCTGCTCACGCCCGTTTTCTTCGGCAGTGCGATGAACAACTTCGGCGTGCAACTCATGCTCGACGCCTTCCTCGAACGGTCGCTCCCGCCGCAGCCGCGGAGCATCGCCGATCGCGAGATCGCGACGGACGATCCGGCGTTTTCCGGCTTCGTTTTTAAGATCCAGGCGAACATGGATCCGCGGCATCGCGACCGCATCGCGTTCCTCCGCATCTGCTCGGGAAAATTCACCCGCGACATGTCGGTGACGCACACGCGCACCGGCAAGCGCGTGCGTCTTTCCAGCGCGCACAAGCTTTTCGCGCAGGAGCGCGAGACGGTGGACGAGGCGTATGCGGGCGACGTGATCGGGCTGGTGGGGCACTCCGAGTTCGGCATCGGCGACACGCTCACCGAGGACGCGACGATTTCGTATGATGAAATCCCGCGCTTCCCGCCGGAGTGCTTTGCGTATTTGCACAATCCGAATCCGGGCAAGTTCAAGCAGTTCCGCCAGGGTGTGGAACAACTGCTCCAGGAAGGCGTCGTGCAGGTTTTTGAGCTACGCGATTCGCATCAGAAAGTGCCGCTGCTCGCGGCCGTCGGGCCGCTGCAATTCGAGGTCGTGCAATACCGCCTGCAGAGTGAATACGGCGCGGAGTCGCAGCTCGAGAATGCGAGTTGGGAGGCTTTCAAATGGCTCGCGCCGGGTGTGGACACGAAGGCGTTGAAATTCCCGACCGGCTGCCGGCTCGCGCACGACAGCGCTGGCCTGCCCGGCGTGCTCTTCCCGAGCGCGTGGACGCTGCGCTACTTCGGCGAACAAAATCCCGGCGCCACCTTGCTCGACTTGCCGCCGCTGGCGGATTAGCTTTCGCGCTCATGCGTGCCTGCCTGCTCGTTTCGCTCCTCGTGCTGAGCGGCGCGGTGTCCCGTGCGGCGGACGCGGAATTCAGCCTCACCGAACCGCGACCGCTGATCGTGGCGCCGTTCACGCCGCCCGCCGAATCGTTGATCGAGGCGCAGATCGAACCGACGAAACACGAGCTGCGTTTCGACGACGTGCTCGCCGCCGAGCGTTGGGAGCAGAATTTCCAGCTCGCCGCCCGGCTTCCGGTCGCGGAGGCGTTTTCGCTCCGGCAGGAATTTCGCACGGGACTGCAAAACGAGACGGTGCTCGGCGACGAGCTGACCACCATTTTCCACGACGCGCTGGCGATGCTGGAGAAGACCTCCGCGGAGCTGAAGTCGAGCGAGGCGCTGCGGATCGCCGCGAGCGTCCAACAGCAGTGGCTCGCGACGAACAGCGTGCCTTTTGCCGAGATCGTGACCTATGGCGTGGAGGCGAAATATTCGCCCGCGAAAACGACGGCCGTGAAACTGCAACTCGAATGGCAGGACCGCGCAGAATTTGCCGCGACGCAGAGCGGTCAGGAAACCTATCGCCTCACGCTCGAACAGGAACTCGTGCCGAAGCGCCTCGCCGCGAGCACCGGTGCCTCGCTCGGACATTTCGACGATGCAATCTTTGCCGAGCGCGAGAGTTTCACCCGCAAGATGGAGGGCTCCCTGAAGTGGACGCCGCTCGCCGCCACCGCGCTGACGCTCGGCGGTGAGCTGAGTGCCCGCGAGGCGCTGGCGCTGGTGGAGACCGGTGAGGCCTGCGCGGTGAAGGTGCAGCAACAGATTTTCGCCCGCAGCAAGCTGGAGCTCCAGGCGGGGTACGAATTGCAGACGCGCTCGCCGCTCGAGGCTGCGCCGACGGCGGGCACGGCGTGGACGCTGGGAGCGAACTCCGATTTCGCCGTGGGCGAAAGCTGGAACGCTGGCGCCGGCGTGCGCTATCGGCTGCGGGATGACACCGCTGCCGCGCCGACGAGTGACGAGCTGTCGTTCACACTCTCGGTGAAGGGGAAGTTTTAGCGCGCTACACCGACCGTCCCACGGCCTCCGCGACCTTGCGGACGCGGGCGACGAGGTCGGCGAATTCAT
This sequence comes from Chthoniobacteraceae bacterium, assembly GCA_049690035.1. Taxonomy (GTDB): domain Bacteria; phylum Verrucomicrobiota; class Verrucomicrobiia; order Chthoniobacterales; family Chthoniobacteraceae; genus Chthoniobacter. Next base: position 1,122 of record JBAVML010000499.1, on the reverse strand, counting down.
GCGGGAGCAGCGCCTGCTCGCCGTCGCTCTTCGCGAGTTCGGGGGAGTTGTGGACTTCCACCATCAGCGCATCCGCGCCTGCGGCGACGGCGGCGAGCGCCATTGCGCCGATGTGTTCGCGCAGGCCGATGCCATGTGTGGGATCGACGACCACGGGCAGATGCGTCTCCGCTTTCAGCACCGGCACCGCGTTCAGGTCGAGCGTGTTGCGGGTGTATGTCTCGAAGGTGCGGATACCGCGTTCGCAGAGCAGCACGTTGAAGTTGCCTTCGCTCAAAATGTATTCCGCGCTCATCAGCAGATCCTTGATCGTGGCGCTCATGCCGCGCTTGAGCATCACGGGCAGCTTGCTGCGGCCCACTTCCTTGAGCAGCGAAAAGTTTTGCATGTTGCGCGCGCCGATCTGGAGGCAGTCGGCGTATTGCTCGATCATCTCCAGATCCTTCGTGTCCATGATCTCGGTGATGACCGGCAGGCCGGTTGTCTTGCGTGCTTCCGCGAGCAGCTTCAGTCCTTCGAGGCCGAGTCCTTGAAAAGCATAGGGCGAAGTGCGCGGTTTGAACGCCCCGCCGCGCAGCACCTTGGCCCCTGCGCCTTTGATGTCCGCCGCGATCGAGGTGATCTGCTCGCGATTTTCCACCGAACACGGACCGGACATGATCACGATCTCCGGCCCGCCGATGGCGACACCGCCGATCTTCACCACGCTGTCGTTGCCACCGCGAAATTCACGCGCGACCAGCTTGTAAGGCTTGAGCACCGGCGTCACCGATTCCACGCCCGCGATGGCGGCAATCGGCTTTTCCCGGATCGCGCTCTCGTCCCCGATCACGCCGATCACCGTCCGCATCGCGCCGCGGCTCACGTCCGTCTTGAATCCCCACTCGGCGATGCGCTCGATGATGTGGTCGATCTGCTCCTCGGTGGCCTCGGGTTTGGTAACGATGATCATGGCAAAGGGCGGGAAAGCTAGCGGGGGAGGGCCGAAGGGCAACGTCGATTTTTTGTGCCAAATGGGTGACAGGCGACTTTTGCGCTGGCGGGGGTCCGACGGCTTTGTTACCCACACGCGCACCGACTATGAAACTCCGCATCTTCTCCACCCTCGCCGTCACGCTCCTC
>JBAVML010000498.1:0-18110 GCA_049690035.1 Chthoniobacteraceae bacterium | reverse complement strand
CGTCAGCGCGAGGGAGCGCGAGAAAAAAAACGGGGAGGAGGGATTCATGGCTGGCTTGAAGTACGAAGTTGACTGGCGACCAAAGAAATCTGCGGCGAAGCATCGTTGCTGTGGCGGACAAGGCTGTTCATTTTCCGCCCTCCTTGGCGCGGCGCTCCATCATGCGGCGCAGGATGTCGGCCTTGTCGCCCGCCACACCGGGAATCGATGGCGCGCCGGTCACCTCGGCTGAAGGTTCGTGCGCGGCTTCCACGATTGGTCCCGCGGCGGCGGGGTCGCCCGATGTTCCCTCGAAGGAAATCTGCCGTCCCACATCGAGCGTGATCGTTTTCCCCTCGTGCTCGAGCGACACCTGCGTCGGCGCGATCGCGGTCAGCTTGTAGTTCGCCACGCTGTTGCCGACCGAAATCACGCGGCTTCCCTCCGCCGCCGAGCCGCCGAAAAAGGCGAGCGCCTTGCCATCAGTGACCATCGTGCCCGTGAGCGCGAGCGAGCGGCCGCGACTCGTGGACGATGACGTTGTGGAGGTCGGCGTCTCGATCCGCAGCCCGCGGCGCGTTGGATCGAATATGTTTTTCCCATGGACATTCTTGTAGGCATCGAACCCAGTCGATTTGGTCGGCGGCTCGGTTTTCGTCGAGCTCGCCGCGCTCGTTCCTTTTGCCGCGGTCACCGCTTTCGCCGCGGCTTTTTCCGCCTTGATCGCTTCCTTCTCCGCCTTGTCCTTCGCACCCGCCTCGATCACGAGCAGCGCGAGCGCGACGGTGAAGATTCGGATTCCGCGAATCATTTACCCCCCTTCCCCGACTCCGCGATGCGGACAAAACTGAAGCGCAACGACAGCGTCAGTTGCTTGCCCTGCGGATCGCGCGTCACCAGTTCGCAGTCCTCGACGTGCGCCGGCAGCGGGTCGGTCTCGATCTCGTAAATCAACCGCCCGAGCGACGCCTGGTCGCCCGTCGCCGTGGCGCGGCACTCGAACGTGTCGTAGCCGCCGTCCTCGTGCGCCCGCCATTGCGGCGTGAGACTGGTGAAGTTGATCCGGCTCTCGCGCGCCCAGCGGTTGAGCGATTTGAAGACATCGTTTTCCGCCGTCGAGGATTCGTCATTCAGGTCGGTGCGCTGCATTTCATCCCAACGTCCGCGGATCGATTTTTCGCGGTCCACGAGTTGCCGTCCGCGCGTCACTTTCTGGCGCAGCGTGTCGAGGCGTTCGCTCTGCTTTTTCCAACCCGCGATCGATGGGGAAAGCACCATGCGGTCGAACAGGAAAAGCCCCACGACGGCGCCCACGGCCATCTTCAAAATCCACTCGCGGCTCTTACCTTCCATCGGTCGCCTCCCATTTGTAAGTGATCGAAAACTGGATCGGATTCTCGCCGCGCACCTGCTGCACCTGGAGGCCGGTGACATCCTTGCGGCTGCGCAGCCGGTCGAACCAGGAGAGCAGCGCCGACTGATTCCGCGCGAAGCCCGAGCAAGTGACCTTCGTGCCATCGACGACCTGGATGCTCTTCGCCCACACGTCTCCCTGGTCGGGAAAGGCCGCGGCCAGTCCCTCGATGATTTGCAGCGTCTGCGGCGCGGGCTCAAACCACGGGCGGAACTGGCGGATGCGCTGCTGCAGCGATTCGAGTTCCGTCACCTTGCGCCGCATGCCGGCCCACTCGTCCGTGAGGCTGCTCTCGATGTGCGAGCGAATGATGTAGGTCAGAATCGGCAGCAGGATCGCGGCGACAAAGGCCAGCGCGATCCAGCGGCGGCGGCGGTCGTCGAACTGACGCGCGACCTGTTCCCAGCGGTTGACTTCCGGCGTGAGAAATTCAAACGCGACCGGCAGGCGCTGGAGATGAAGCTCGGCGGCATCGATCGCGGCGCCGGGATGAGCACCCTCGGCAGTGCGTTGCATCCGGCTCTCGATGCCCATGCGGTTGAGATGTTGGCGGATTTCGAGGCAGAGATTCTCCGCCGTCGCCGGCGCGCCGCTGAACCGCGCCTGCGTCACCTGCTGTCGCAGCGCCTCCGGCAGCCGGCCGAGCGTGATGCGGACTTCACGGGAAAAAGTAGCCGCGTCGAATGCTTCCTCGTTCGCCGGCCCTGGTAGCGAGCGCACCGCCGCGATGCCACCGCCGGCCGCGATCACCAGATCGACGTGCGTGCCATTGGCCACGAAGTGCATCGCCGCCGCCGGCTCGCCTTTCGCCAGGCAGCCATCCAGCCCGAGCGAAATCGAGACCGCACGGCACTCCGCCGCCGCGAGCATGCGCTCGATGGCTTCCATCTTCCGCGCCGGCACGGCAGCGAGGGTGACGCGCGCCTTGCCATCCGGCGAAGTGAAGGCGCTGTGCGCGAGGCGAAGATCCGAAACGGCGACCGGAAACTCGCGCTCGGCGCGCAACTCGAGGTAGCCGCGCAAATCATCCGCACCAATTCCCGGCACATCGGTCGAGGTGGTCAGCGCCCAATTCGCGGGAATGCATACCACACAGCGCCGCTCGCGAATGCCCGCGGCCGCAAGCTGCGCGGCCAGCTCCTTGCCCGCGCGCTCGCCATTCGCCGCGACCGCATCCGCGCCGAGCGGCAGTTCAAAGGAAGCCGTCACCCGATTCCCGGAATCCTCGCGGCGCACCAGATCCACGGCCACGCGCCCGGACTCCACCGTGATGGCGAGGACCGTGCGCACCTGCAGCCGCTTCTTCAATTCCGCGAGATCAAGCTTCATCATCGGACGTCCTTCTTTAACGCAAGATTCTCCCGCACGTCGCGCCCCAGCGCCCAGCCGAGCGGCGCGAGATTGCGGCGGTAAATGACTCGCGGACCTTTCTCCGCGTCGCTCGTGTCGATCACCACTCGCTCGCGCCGATAGCCGCGGCCATGCCGGCCGACGGCGGCGACATCCACGCTCGCCTGAAAGCTCTGCCCGGTGATGTAGCGACCTGCGACCGTGGCCGCCGGGTCGCCGATCGCGTCGCGAACCCACGCGATGCTCGTCGTCTGCGGCGGGTTCGAGAGCCGCGCCGACACGAGCGCGGCCGCGCTGTTCACGTCGAGGCCGGGCACGTGGGAGAGCACCACTTCGCTGGCCGTGTTCACATTAACCCGACCCACGATGTACGGCGCGTCTGCCGCCTGCGTGCTGAGCAAATCCACGATCTGATCGAACTCGTCGGCGGTCATCCCGCTCCGGATGAAGAAATCCATCGGGCTCGTCGGCGGCGGAGAAGGCGGCGGTCCGCCACCACCGGCTGCGCGGAAAGGCGCGAGAATCTGGGTCACGCGGCTCGCTTCGAATTTCTCCGCCAGCATGTCGGCCATCTCCTGGCTGGAAGGATTCCGCACATCGACCCGCGGCGCGGCGGTGTCGCTGCGGACATTCGGCTCGCGACTGAAGACGGTGAAATACTCCATGAGCCCGGCATCGAGTTTGCCGTCCGAGTTGTCCGCCGGGAGCGAGCTGTCGCCGTCGTCTTCGCTGGTATCGAGCACGCCGTTCAGATTCGCATCTTCGCCATAGAGAATCTGGCGCGTCATGCCACCGACCAGCGCGAGTTCCTCGACCGATTCAAACGGCGCGTGCTTCACGGTCGTGGCGCTGATTCCACCACCGCTGTTCCCGGTTCCATTCGGGTCACGCCAATCGACGATCGCGTCCATGATCTCCTGCGTCATGCCGGGAAAGTCTTGCAGGATCTGCTGCATTTCCTGCGGCGAAAAGGCATTGAGGTTCAGCTTCGCGGCTTCATCGACGAGCCCAAATTCGCGCGTCGTGCCACTGCCCGGATCCTCGGGCCGACCGAGCAGCCAGAAGGTCGCCTCACCCACAGTCATCGCCTCCGCTTCGTAGCTCGTTGGGTCGGGGAAAAGGCCCGCGGTCTCCGCGTTCGCGAGCAGTGACTCCGCGTATTTAATCGCACCCTCAATTGCCGCGTCCGCCTGCCGTCCGGCGAGATCGTTGTCGGAGCCGCGATAGTTCAGCATCATCGAGTGGCCGAAGAGCAGCGCGATGCTCACCAGCCCGATCGAGGCCCAGAGCACGACGATCAAGATCGAGCCGCGCGAGTTGGATGAGGAGCGACGCGTCATTACTCGATCGAAACTTGTGTGGTCCAGGGCACGAGCACCTCGATCGGTGCGGCGTTCGCGGTCGTGAGGATGCGCACCTTCACGGCTTCGGGCAGTGTCTTTTCGTTCTCGGTGACTTCCCACGATTGCTGCCACGAGCTGCCATCATAGAATGAAACCTCCATCGACTTCACGCCCGCGAGAAGCGGTTCCTCGGCCGGCGCCTGGCGCACCGTCGCTAGGAGATCGCGATCGACGGTCCGCACGAGTTGGCCGGAACTCGAATCTTCCGCCGCGGCATCGGTGGTCACGTAATATTCCACCTCCTGCACATCGGCCGCGAGCAAGTCGCCGCTGTCGGGCGTCGTGGTCGTGGTGAATTTCAAATAGCCGGGAAAATTGCCGCTGTGGCCGCTCACGGAGCCCGTGAGGCTGGCCGCGATCTTGCCGCCGGATACGAACGCATTGTGCAGATCGTTGCGCAGCGTCGCCGCCGCGCGCGCCCGCACGCGGACCTCGCGGGTCCGCCTCATGCCGTCGTCGCGCAGATGCACGGCCTTCGTGAAGATGCCGTAGATCGCCGCGAGGATCACGGCGCCGCCGGCCATGGCCATCATGATTTCGATCAGGGTGAAGGCGCGGCGGTTCATTGCGGCGTGAGCGATTCGTTGACCAGCGTGCTCAGCCGGAGGCTCTGCTCGCGACCTTGCACGTTGTAAAAAACATCCAGCGTCAGTTCGGTCATCGCGCCGGCATTCCAGTCCGCCTGCTTCATTTCCCAGCGATAGCCCGGCCAGTCCTGGCCGAAATCCCCGCGGCTGCTTTCGCTCGTCCACGCGTCGTCGAGCAGCATTTCGTTGAGCCGATTTTCGCCGAGCTGCGCGGCGATCGTGGAACGTTCGGACATCACCGCTGCGCGATTCGAGACCATCAGCGCCGAGACCACCACCGGGATGAGGATGCCGAGGAACGCCATCGCGGCGAGGATCTCGACAAAGGTAAAACCCCGGTGGCCCGCATTCATCGCTTCTCCTTCACGATCTCGTAGCTGTAGCCGTCGCTGGTCCGCGAGACCGTGATCTGCGATTGAAAGCGATCGACGAGCCGCACCGCGTCGATGCTCGACGGCGACGGCGTGCCATCCGGCGAAAACTCCATGGCCGCGACCACGCCGCCCTGCGTCGCCGTGCGGTCGAGTTCGAAATGGATGTCTGCATTCAGCTCGAACTCCCGGCTGCGCGCGTCATCGCCGTCGTAGCCGGTCTTCGGCTCGACGCCCATGCGCTGGCCTTTCGGATCGACCCACACGGTCATCGGCACGCCCTGCGAGATCGCTTCATCGCGGCCGTACTCGGTCAGCGCGAGCAGCCGCGCGGCTTCGCCATCGAGATTGCGCTGGCGCAAGGAACGAGCAAGCGAAGGCGCGGAAAAAGCAGCGATGACCGCGAGCAGGGCCATCACCAAGATGAGCTCGACGAGCGTAAAGCCCGGCGCTGGATCACTTCTTCGCATCCCAATTGTTGATGTCGTCGTCGCCGCCCGACTGGCCGTCAGGTCCCATCGAACTCAGGTCGTACCCCTTGGCGTTTTGCTTGCCGGGATAGGCGTAGCTGTAGGCGTTGCCCCACGGATCGAGCGGGATCCCCTGCTTAAGATACGGGCCTTTCCAATTCTGCGCGCCGCTCGGTTCATTGAGCAGCGCGTCGAGGCTCTTGGGATAGAAGCCGGTGTCGGCTTCGAACATATCGAGCGCCGTTTCGAAGCCTTTGATCTGCGTGCCAGCCGCGGTGACTTTGGCCTGCTGGCTGCGGCCGGACATTTTCGGAATCACGATCGCCGCGAGCACGGCGAGGATGACGAGCACGAGCAGCATTTCGACGAGGGTGAACGCTTTGTTACGATGGGAGGTGGTACGCATGGTGGGATTTATTTGATGTAGTCCTGGATGGTGAAGATGGGGATCACCATCCCGACAAAGATGGTGCCGATGAAACCGGCGATGAGGAAAAGCATTAGCGGCTCCGCGAGCGCGACCGCGGTTTTAAGCTGCCGGTCGAGCGTGATCTCGGTGACGGTCGCGAGCCGCACGAGTTCCTTGTCGAGTCGGCCGCTCTCTTCGGCGACGGCGATCATTTCGAGCGTCGAACCGGCGAAGAGGATGCGCGAATCCGCGAGGCTCGCGCCGAGCGCTTCGCCTTTTTTCACGCGCTCGGTGGAGTCGGTGACAAGGTCGATCAGCGTTTGATTTCCCAACGAACGGCGCGCGACGGAGAGCGCGGTGATCAGCGAAACGCCCGCACCCAGCAGCGTTCCGAGCATGCGGCAAAAGCGCGCCATGGCGATCTTCGCCGCGAGCGGACCGACGACCGGCGCGTGCAAAATCCACCGCTCGTAGATGCGCCGGCTGCTTTCGAGCGCGATCCATTTTTTACCGAAATAGATGCCCACGCCGATCGCCGCGGCGACCCACAGCCCGTAGTGCCGGATCACGTCGCTGCAGCCGACGATGACTTGCGTGAGCAGCGGCAGCGCGGCGTCGAAGCCGGCAAAGAGCGTCTGGAATCGCGGGATGAAAAACACCATCAGGAAAATCAGCACCGAGATCGCGAGCAGCAGCAGCACGCACGGATACATCATCGCGGACATGACCTTGCCGCGGATCTCCTTTTCCCGCGCCTGGAAGTCGGCGATCTGATCGAGCACGACATCGAGGAAGCCGCCCGATTCACCGGCTTCCACCATCGCTGTATAAACGCGCGGGAAGACGTCGGGGAAGCGGTTCATCGCTTCCGCGAGCGGCACGCCGTCGATCACGAGATCGTGCAGTTCGCGCCACTTGCCGGCGGCCACGGGGTTCGCGGTTTCCTTGTAGAGAATGGTCAGCGAGCGGCTGAGCGGGACATTCGCCGCGAGCAGGCTGGAGAGCGAGCGGGTGAAATCTTCGAGCGCTGCGAACGAGACCTTCTTCGACTGAAAAAGAGGCTGCCCCGCCTTCGGCAATTTGAAGCCGCCCGACTTAGCGGCGGGCGAAGTGCTGGTCGTCTCCGTCACGCGGATCGGCGTGAGCCCGCGCTCCTCGATGATGCGCGCCGCATCCTGCCGACCGCCGGCTTCGACGCGCCCTTCGGTGGCGGCGCCGCTGGCGGAGATGGCTTTGTAGGCGAAGACGGGCATGCGCGTCAGGTGGCAATCGCGAAGCCGTCGGTGCCTTCGTCTTTCGACACGCGCAGGACTTCGGAAGGCGTGGTGACGCCGTCCTTCACCAGCCGCCAGCCGTCTTCGATCAACGACTTCATGCCCTCGCGTCGCGCGGTTTCCTTGATCTCCACGCTCGATCCGCCGCGGAGCAGGATGGTGCGGATCGGGCCGCTCATTGTCATCAACTCGAAGATGGCGCGGCGGCCGGTGTAGCCGGTCATGCGGCAGTTTTTGCAACCCACCGCCTTGACGGTCCGCACGTAACGCAACGACTCCACACGTTCCTTCAGCGCGACGGTGCGCGCGGTCGTGTCGTCCTCCTTGCAGTCTTCGCAAAGCACACGGACGAGCCGCTGCGCGATGACGGCTTCGAGAGAGGAGGCGACGAGATACGGCTCGACGCCCATGTCCACGAGCCGCGTGAGCGCGCCGGGCGCGTCGTTCGTGTGCAGCGTGGAGAAAACCATGTGACCCGTGAGCGACGCCTGCACGGCGATCTGCGCGGTTTCCTGATCGCGAATTTCTCCGATGAGTACGACATCCGGATCGTGACGCAGGATCGCGCGCAGCCCGCGCGCGAAGGTCAACCCGGCCTTTTCGTTCACCTGAATCTGGTTGATCCCCTTGAGCTGATATTCCACGGGATCCTCGATGGTGATGATCTTGCGCACCTCGTCGTTGATCTGATGCAGCGCGGAATAAAGCGTGGTGGTCTTGCCGCTGCCGGTCGGGCCAGTGACCAGCGCGATGCCGTGCGGCATCTCCAGCACTTGCTCAAAGAGCTTCAGTTCGCGGTCCGCCATGCCCATGCCCGCGAGGCCGATCACGCCGGCATTTTGCCGCAGCAGACGCATCACCACCGCTTCGCCGTGCAGCATTGGGATGACGGAGACGCGGATGTCCACGTCGGCGTTCTTCACGCGAATCTTGATGCGCCCATCCTGCGGCACGCGCTTTTCGGCGATGTTCAGGTTCGAGAGGATCTTGATGCGCGAGACGATCGCCGGCTGGAAGCGCTTGATCTGTGGCGGCACCGGCACTTCCTGCAAGAGGCCATCGATGCGATAGCGGATGCGCAGCTCATGTTCGAACGGCTCGACGTGAACATCGGAGGAGCGCAGCGAGATCGCGTCGCCGAGCACCTGATTTACGAACCGAATGATCGACGCGTCCTCAGCCGCTTTGTCGAGGTCGCCGTCGTCCTGAAGTTCGTCCGAGACGACCTGAAAGCCCTCTTCCTGCTCGAGCAGATTGAGCGTATCGGCGCCGACGCCGAGGTGTTTTTTGATCTCGCGCTGCACCGCTTCGCCGGGCGCGAGGAGCGGCACCAGCTTCGCGCTCGTCACGGAGCGAAGGCTGTCGAGCCCCGGCGTGGCGAAGAGCCGCGAAAGCGCGACCTCGATCACACCATCCTGTTCCCGCAGCGGCAGCATTTCCTCCTGGAGCAAAATGCGCGCGGGGAAACGCGAGAGGAGTCCGCGATCGGGCTCCACATTTTCCAACAGCGTGAAGCCGAGGCCGTATTCTCCCGCGAGCCAGCGCAGCACATCCTCCTCTGTCTCCGCGCGCACCGAACCGCGCGCACACTCCTGCGCGAGCGCGTCGGCGTCCATGGCGGAGAGCTGTTGGCGCTCCACCATGGACGCCAGCAAAGGCTGGCGTGAATCCGTCGCTGATGCGCTGGGATCCTCGATCACGCGGGAGGGGCTATTCGAGAATGCCGTAGGAAACCAGCAAAGCTTCCTGCCGGACGGTGAGCACCTTCTTCAAGTCCTCGCGCGCGGCGGCCAGTTCGGCGGTCGCCTTGGCGTGAATTTCCCGCACGGCGGCGAGCTTCGCCTTCAAGGTTTCGGGTGAAGTGCTCTCGTTTTCCAAGGCCACGCGCAGCGCCTCGCGCTCCGCTGTGCCCGCACGCTCGGGGCGGGTCGGATCGCTGCTGGTGGATGGAGGAGAGCCACCGCCGGGGCTGCCCCCGGGTCCGCCGGGACCGCGCGACGAACCGCCGCCAAAGCGGCTGCCGCCAGCGTCACGCTGTTTGGTCGTGACCTTTTCAACCAGCGGCTGGATCACGCTCCACTCATCGTCGGAGACCTTGAGTGCCGTCTTGAGGCGCTCGGCCATCATCTTGCGAAAGTCTTCGTAACTGCGAGGCCGATCGCCGCCGCCGCGCTGGCGATTCGGGTCGTTGTTATCGGGGGCGGGGGCCTGGGCTTGGGCCAGGCAAGCAGTCGCGACGAGCGCGAGCACCGTAGTCAGGGAGGTCGATTTGATTTTCATTTTGTCTGGGTTCGTTTGGCTGATTTGCTGTCGCGGAAAAGGAGCGCGGTCGTGCCGGGGGAAGGCTGGGTAGCAGTAATCACTACAGCGCGATTATTAAGTGCCCGTTTGGTGCCGCCGGGAAAATTGTTAAGAGTCGGTTAAGTTTGCCGCGCTTCCCAAGCAGCCTGAGCTACGCTGCCCGGCCAAGCATGCCTCCCTCGACCAATGCCGCCACGCGGGTCCTCGTGATCGACGACGACCGCGAACTTTGCGCGCTGATCAAGGCCTACCTCGAACCGCTCGGCTACGAAGTGGTGGCCGAGCACGACGGCCCCGGCGGAGCGGAGCGCGCTGTCGCGGAGAAATTTCACGCCGTGATTCTCGATGTGAATCTTCCCGGCATGGATGGCTTTGAAGTGCTCAAGCGCCTCCGCGGGCAGACCGATATGCCGATCCTCATGCTCACTTCGCGCGGCGAAGAGACCGACCGCATCGTCGGTCTCGAGATGGGCGCCGACGATTATTTGCCGAAGACTTTTTCCTCCCGCGAACTGCTCGCGCGACTCCGTGCCGTCACGCGCCGGACCGCGCGCGAGGCCGAGCCCGCGGGCGACCGTCCCGAGGCGGAAATCATCGTCGGCCCGCTGCGCCTCAATCCCAACGCGCGCGTCGCGATCCTCGGCGAAACGCCGCTCACGCTCACCACGCTGGAGTTTGAACTCCTCGCCTCGCTCGCCCGCGCCCGCGGCCGCGTGAAGACGCGCGAGCAACTGATGGAGACGATCGCCGACCGCAGCTACGACGGGCTCGACCGCTCGATCGACGTCCACATCTGGGCGCTGCGCCGCAAACTCGGCGACGATCCCAAGAATCCGCGCTTCATCCGCACCGTGCGCGCCGTGGGCTACATGCTCATCAACCCCGACGCCGAATGATGCGCGTGCGCCTGCCGTTGTACGGGAAGATTCTCGGGTGGTTCTTTTTGAATCTCGTCGTCGTCGCGGGAGTCTTCGCGTTCCTCTTCGACGCGCAGTTCCATTTCAATCTCGACTGGCTCTTCGCCGCCGGCGCGCGCGATCGGCTGGAAGCGGTGCGCGACCTGATCATCGGCGAGCTCGAAGTGACGCCTCCCGACGACTGGCAGCAGGTGATGCAGCGCTACAGCGAGGCGCATCGCGTGCGCTTCGCGCTCTTCGACGACGAGGGAAATCCAATCATCGGCGAGCCGCGCGAGTTGCCCACCGAGGTGCGCGCACGCATCCTCGCCCGGCCCACCTTCAACCGCTCCCCTCGTCCGGCAGACCGCACCACCCCGCTCCCGACGCCAGCCGAGCGCGACACCTCGCGCCGCTGGTGGTCGCGGATCCCGGTGCGCGCGCTGATGCGCACCACCAACCCCACGCACTACTGGCTGCTGGCCAGCGCGCGGCTGGACAACCCGCTGGCCGGCGGCCCCATGCGCGTCATTCTCGTCGCGCGGAGCGACACGATCAGCGCGGGCGGACTCATCTTTAATCCCAAGCCGTGGCTGCTCGTCGGTGCGGGTGTCTTTGTCTTCTCGCTGCTCTTCTGGCTGCCGCTGGTGCGCGGCATCACCCGCACCATCGCGCGAATGCGCGACGCCACCCGGCAGATCGCCGATGGCCGTTTCGACGTGCGGCTTGGCTTGAATCGGCACGATGAAATCGGCTCGCTCGCCGAGTCGATCGACCAGATGGCGGCGCGGCTCGATGGCTTGGTGAAGGGCCAAAAACGTTTCCTCGGCGACATCGCCCACGAGCTGTGTTCGCCGCTCGCGAGGATGCAAATGGCGCTCGGCATCCTCGAGCAGCGCGCCACGGGCGAGGAGGCGGCCTTTGTGCGCGCCGCGACGGAGAAAGCAGAGCAAATCGCCGCGCTCGTCGGTGAGCTGCTCTCGTTTTCCAAGGCTGCGTTCGGCGCGTCGGCAGTGCGTCTTCAGCCAGTGAGCGTCGCCTCCGCAGTGACCGAGGCGGTGCGACGGGAAGAAATGGAAACGAGCGATGTTCGCGTAGAAGTTCCCACGGATCTTGAGGTCTCCGCCGACGCCGATCTGCTCACGCGTGCCGTCGCCAATCTGCTCCGCAATTCTCTCCAGCACGCACCCAGCGCCGGGCCGATCACGATTCACGCGGAAAGGGTGGGCGAGGAAATCACCATCACCGTTGCGGACTCCGGCCCGGGCGTTCCCGAGGACGAACTGCCGCGCATCTTCGACGCATTCTATCGCGTCGATGCCTCGCGCACCCGCGACACCGGCGGCACCGGACTCGGGCTCGCGATCGTGAAAACGTGCGTCGAGACGTGCCTCGGTTCCGTCACCGCCCGCAACCGCGAACCGCACGGGCTGGAGGTGCGCATCACGCTGCACGTGGCGAGCGAGCTGGCGATCGCTCCGAGCGCTTAAGGCGCGAAGAACGGATTGTGCACCTTCTGCTCGCCGACCGTCGTGAGCGGGCCGTGGCCGGGGCAGAGGATCGTCTCGTCGGGGAGCGAGAGAATTTCTTTGCGATTGGTCTGGAGCGCGGATTCGTAGGAAATCGCGCCGCCGCCCATGGAGCCGGCGAAGACGGCGTCGCCGACGATCGCCACCGGCTTCGCGAGACCGGAAATGACGAAGGTGATTCCGCCTTTCGAGTGTCCCCACGTGAGGCGCGTCTCGACGCCGAGCCTGGCGATCGTAAAGGTCGCACCCGGATCGAACGGCGTCGCGCCGTCGATCGGTTCGCGCGCACCGACCACGGCTGGCGCGCCGGTCTTTTCCTTCAGGCGGTCGAGATCGAAGATGTGATCGCCGTGCGTGTGCGTGAGAAAAATCCGGGTGAGCTTCAGCTTTTTCTCCGCGAGGAAATCGAGCATCCCTCCGCAATCCGCGCCGGTGTCGAACGCGGCGGCCTCGCCGCTCGCGGTGTCCCACACGAGATAGGAGTTCACCGTCATGTCCTCGAACGGCGTGTTGAATTGCGCGAGACCCTCGAGCGCGATCGGATTCGGCGCCCAGCGTTTTTCGCCCGCCGCCACGAGCGCATCGGCACCGAGCCCGAGCACCGGGGCGATCTTGCGGGCAACGACAGGATCCCATTTTCCCTCGCGCAGTGCCTCGACGGCGCTGGCTTGGACGCCGGCGTTATTGGCCACGTGCGCGTCGTTGAGGTTCAGGCCGCGCATGGCCTTGCTGATGATGTCGTTGAAGTAATCTTCGAGTGGGATCATGGGGATTTTAGATTTCGGGAACCGCTTCCGGCGGCACGGTTTCGGGAGCGGGCGAGACGCTGATGACGAGCACCATGGTGATGAGCAAAATCGCGGCGCTGGCGAAAAAGGACGTGCGACCGTACTGCGCCGCCGGGTCGTGCGCGACGAGGCCGAAGCCGATCATCGGCCCGAGGAAACGCCCGAGACTGCCGGCGCTCTGCATGAGCCCGAGCAGCCGGCCCTGGCAGTGCGCATCGGTGGTGCGCGAGGCGAGGCCATTGAGCGTGGGAGTGACGAAGCTGTTGCCGAGCGATATGCCGAAGCAGACGACCATGAGCACGCTGAGCGTGTGGACGAAAGGCAGCGCCACCATGCTCAACGCGAGAACCGCGGCGCCGATCACCGCGAGCTGTTTTTCGATCGGGCGCTTGAGCAGACGGCGGAGCAAGCCGCCTTGGAAAAGCACGCCGAGCAGGCCGACATACGCGAGCAGGTAGCCGACGTGCGCCGCGTCGTAGCCGAAGCGCTCCTTGCAATAGAGCGCGAAGAGCGAGGTCATGATCGAAAAGCCGACCACCGACGTGAGCTGGCTGGCGAGGATCGCGGTGATCATCCCAGCGCGTCCACCGTGGAATATTTCACCGATCGTCGCGCGCTGCCGCGCCCGTTCGCGCGATTCTTCCGTGAGCGTCTCCGGCAGGCGCAGCCAGACGAGGAAGGCATTGAGCAGCGCGAGCCCGGCGGCAAAATAGAATGGCGTGGCGAGCCCGAAGTGTTTGCTCAAAATCCCGCCGAGCGCCGGCCCGATCATAAATCCGAGTCCGAACGCCGCGCCGACCAGACCCATGTTGCGCGAGCGATTTTCCTTCGTCGTCACATCCGCGATGCAGGCCATCGCCGTGGAGATGTTGCCGCCGCTCGCGCCGTCGAGGATGCGACCGAGCATCAGCATCCACACCGTATGCGCCGCGCCGAGGACCATGAATCCGATCGCAGTGCCGAGGATGCTGACGACGAGCACCGGCTTGCGCCCGACACGATCGCTCCATTTCCCAAAAAGCGGCGAGCACACGAGCTGAAGCAGCGAGTAGATGCCCACGATCCAGGAGAGCTGCGCGGAGGTCGCGTGGATCGCTCCTTCCGCGTAGAGCGGCAGCACCGGGATGACGATGCCAAAGCCCACCATGTCGATGAACAGGGTGAGGAAAATAAGGCCGAGCGGCGACTTGGATTGGGACATCAGGGGTGGACTTGCGGGCAGGAAGAATCTCCGAAGCGAAGTGCGGCGCAAGGCTGGAGTGGGGAACCGGGAGTCGGCGCAAATCTCCTACCCGCCTGGCCGCATCCGAGGTAAGGCACGCCATGCCCGATTTCCTCCACGCGCTCCAGAGCGGAGCCGCCCACCTCTGGCTCTTCATCCCCACGGCGATCCTCCTCGGCGCGCTGCACGGGATGGAACCCGGGCACTCGAAAACGATGATGGCGGCGTTCATCATCGCCATCCGCGGCACCGTCGCGCAGGCCGTGCTGCTCGGCCTCTCCGCCGCGATCTCGCACTCGCTGATCATCTGGCTACTCGCCGCGCTCACCTTGCATTTCGGCAGCCGGTGGAATGCCGAGACGCTCGAACCGTACATCCAGCTCGTCTCCGCGGTCTGTGTGCTGGGGCTGGCGGTCTGGATGTTCCTCCGCACCCGGAATGACTTGAAGGCCGAGGCGGCGCACGAGCACCACCATCACGAACACGGCCACGACGAATCGTTCGTGCTCGATACCGGACACGGGAGCGTGGAGTTGAGCGTCTTCGAGGAAGGCGTGCCGCCGGTCTTCCGGCTCCGCGCCCACGCGGGCGCGAGCCTACCCGGCGCCGAAGAAGTCACGCTCGAAACCGTGCGCCCGGACGGACCACGGCAGACTTTCGCCTTCGCGAAGAAGGACGGCTTCCTCGAATCCCGCGAGTCCATTCCCGAGCCGCACGAGTTTGACGCCATCCTCGCCCTCGGGAACGGCGACCACCGCCGTACCTGCCGCGCGGAGTTTCGCGAGGGTGCCCATCATCACCATGAGGAAGGCGCGGAATTTCAGGATGCCCACGAGCGCGCGCATGCGGAGGAAATCGTGCAGCGCTTTGGCGGACGCGCCGTCACCACCCCGCAACTCATCGTCTTTGGCATCA
This sequence comes from Chthoniobacteraceae bacterium, assembly GCA_049690035.1. Taxonomy (GTDB): domain Bacteria; phylum Verrucomicrobiota; class Verrucomicrobiia; order Chthoniobacterales; family Chthoniobacteraceae; genus Chthoniobacter. The sequence continues at coordinate 3,202 of JBAVML010000498.1, read as the reverse complement.
CCGGCGGGCTCATGCCCTGCCCGGCGGCATTCACCGTCCTCATCGTCTGCCTGCAGTTGAAGCGCGCCACGCTCGGCTTCGCCATGGTTGGCGCCTTCAGCTTCGGGCTCGCCCTCACCATGGTGGGGGCCGGCGTGCTCGCGGCCCTCAGCGTGCGTCACGCGGAAAAACGTTTTGCCGGCTTCGGGGCCGCGATGCGCCGCGCGCCCTATGTCTCCTGCGCACTGCTCCTCATCCTCGCCGGCTACATGGCCTGGCATCGTTGGCGCGGCCTGATGGTTCACGGCTGAAAGGCCGCCTCGCCGCTTCGCGCTCCTTGCGTAACCACGACCGGGACGGTACTGCTCCGCCCATGTGTCCCGAAGCCGATCTGCTCAAGGAAGTTCCTCTTTTCCAACTGCTCGACGATCGCGAGCGCACGGAACTCGCGGCGCAGCTCGAGGTTGTCCATTTCGACGCCGGGCAGGCGATCTTCAACTACGGCGATCCCGGCGATGCCATCTACGTCATCAGCTCCGGCGAGGTGGAAGTTTTTTTTAAGAATGACACTGGGGAGCGCGTCGTGCTCGAGCTCGCCACGCGTGGTGATTTCTTCGGTGAACTCTCCATGCTCGACAACGGCACCCGCAGCGCCTCCGTCGTCGCCACCGAGCCCACCGACGCGCTCCGGCTCGACCGTGACGATCTGGAAAAATTCCTCGAGCTTCGCCCCAGCGCCGCCATGGACTTGCTCGCCGCCATGGGCCGCCGCCACCGCGTCACCGTCGAACGGCTACGCCACACCGCCACGCGCAATGTCAACGAAGAGACCGAAGACAAACGCACCCTCGTGCAAAAGACCGCCGACTGGATCGCCGAGTTCGCCGGCAGCATTCCCTTTCTGCTCATCCACGTCGGCATCTTTGCTTTCTGGCTGGTCGTCAATTGGGTTCACGTGCCGGGCATTCCCCAGTTCGACCCGTATCCCTTTGGCTTCCTCACCCTCGCGGTTTCGCTCGAAGCGATCTTCCTCTCCGTCTTCGTGCTGCTCAGCCAGAACCGGCAGGCGGCCAAGGACCGCGTGCATGCCGACATCGAGTACGACGTAAACTTGAAGGCAGAACTCGAGATCGCGCACCTGCACGAAAAGATCGACCGCCTCACCGGCGACGTCCTCATCCGCCTCGATCGCGTGCATCGGCTGCTGCCCAACAATCCCGATCTCGACACCGCCGCCGCAGAAGTGCGGAGGCTGCAATCACCATCCTGACCGCTCGCTCGCGCTCGGCTCATCCTGCGCCCATCCCGCTGCCCTTGAACCTCCGCGCGACCTTCAAGGTGCATCGACCAGAACCACCGAAGAACTGCGCGAGCAGTCCTGCTTCGGTCAATTCTCGTCACCAATTCCCTACACATGCCACTCAGTCACGCCGTCGATAAGGGCGGCGCGGATCGGGCGGTGCTCCTCGCCGGCGCACCCGCCGGATCGAGAAGGTAAAGGCTGCCACCAGACCGAAGGTCAGCGTGCCCGGCTCCGGCACCGCAGTGACCGTCAAGACCGGACGCACCGAGGCACCGGCGCTGCGGGAATTGGCGAGGTAGGCCACATTGCCATCCGCCGGGAGGAGGAGCAGGCTTACCGTGTTTCCCGCCGTGGAGTCGGCTAGGAAGGACGTTCCGAGGCTGAGCGACCAAACGTCGTTGCCGCTGGTGCCTCCACCGAAACTGAAAGTGCCGAGGGGTTCATCGGCAGCGCTCCGGAACGAGGGCAGCGAGGAAAAGGTGATTCCTGCAAGGCTCGGGCCATTCGGATTTCCGGTCCCTTCGACCCAGGCATCATTTTGCATCCACTCGATCGAAACGAGCCCCGCCGAATTCACGTTGCTGCTTCCGGAACCGAGGCCGAAGCCATTGAAGATCACGCTGCCCGGTGACGTGGCGCTAAGTTGCAAGGTGGCGCCCGTGATCGTCCACTGACCCACGCCGTACACGGTGTCGAAGCTGGCCTTGACCCCCGCGAGATCAAACTTGAGCAGCGAATCAAACTCCCCCTTCGCCAGACCCGCCGCGGCCGCGCCCAACGCACCCGCCCCACCATAGTTCGAATCCTTGATCGCCGCCGTGCTCAGAGCGTTCTGGGCGGGGTTTGAGGAAACGAACGCGTCGGCAATGGGATTGAGCGGGACACTCGCCGCCGAGGCGGCAATTTCGAGCGCCGCGATGACACATGCGAGGGACAGCACGGAACTGGAGGTCTTCATGACGGTTCGTTGAAGTGACGATACCCGCGGGCGGTAACGCAAGTCCGAAACCCGAAGCAACTGCTTCTGTCGCCGCGCCACCGAGGAATCCGTCTCATAGAGGTGCGCTCCCCCAGCGCGAGCTACTGGCCGAACTGAAACCAAAAGATGCCGTCGGCGAGTTTTTGGAAGGCGACGCCCGGGGCGGCCTTGGGTTCGTAGTCCATCGATTCCGGCACGATGTAGAGCCCGCTCTCGCCACCGTTGCTGGTGCGCAGCGCGATGGTGAAGCCGTCGTGATAAGCGCCCACGTGGATGGGGCGCAGTTTCTGAAAGGACTTCGGCCAGTTTTTGAACCAGACTTCCACGAAGTCAGGCCGCCCAGCGCCGGAGAACATCTCCTTGTAGAGCAGGGCCGCGTCGTGCCGGAGCTGCGCAGCCCCTCCGTTTTTCAGCTCCGCCTCCGCCCGCGCCCGCGGATCGGCGCACCCGCCGCAGGCGAGCGCGCAGACGAGGATGAGGATGGCGCGAAGGGACATCATGGGCGGCCGCCATTTCAGCCACGGAGCGACCGGGCGTCCATCGGGATCACCCATCGGTGGTTGGTGGCCGACAAAAGAAAAGGCGCGCACGCCGAGCGCCCGCGCCTTTTCAAAAGCTTGGAGGAAGTCTGTGGACTAGTCGCCTTTGTGCTCGCTGTGGCAGGCCTTGCAGTTGGCGGCTTCCTTGTAGTGCGCGCTGGCGCCTTCCTTCTTGGCGACGACTTCTTCGGTCGCCGCGATCAGCTTCGCCGTCTTCGCCTTGTAATCGGCCTGCTCACCCTTCGGCGGCTTCACGTCCACCATCGCCTTGTACATGTCGAGCGCCTTTTTCACGTCAGCTTCGTCCGCGGTGCCCTCGACGATTTTCTCGCACAGTTTCTTCTCACCCTTGGGCGCCTTGTGGGCGAATTTCATGGCCTGCTTGATGGCGTTGTCTTCTTC
>JBAVML010000497.1:0-12995 GCA_049690035.1 Chthoniobacteraceae bacterium | reverse complement strand
CTTCGAGGAGGTCCACCTGGATCTCGGGCATGAGCTGGCCGGCGATCAGCTTGTCCATCAACTGCGCGAGCAGGGCTTCGGCTTCCTTGCTTTTGATTTGCGAGAGGGCGAGCAGCGCGCCCTGTCGTTCGGCGACTGCTCCCGTTTCGATCACCTGCGCGATCGACCCCACGGCGGTGGCGGGATCGGTGGCGGCGAGCGCTTGCAATCCCTCGCTGCGCACCTTGGAATTCTTGTCGCCGACGGCCAGCTTCGCGATCTGCGCGAGGTGCTTGTCTTTCAGCGAAGCCAGGGCGCGGATGGCTTCGACACGGGCGGCGGTTCCGGCTTTTTCGTTCGAAGCGAGGGCGAAGAGCGGCTCACCCGCGGTGCCGATGGAAAGCTTGGCGGCGAGCTTGGCCACGGTTTCGCGGATGCCGTCGGGCGCGTCGTGCAGCATTGCACCGATCGTTGGGCTCATGGCGGCCACGGCGCTCTCTGCGGTGCGCTTCGGCAGCGGGCGCCACTGATTCAGCAGGCGGTCTTTCGGGTTTGGGTCGGCCCACGTAGTCAGCGCATCGAGCGCATCTTTCCGCGCGCTTTCCGGCACGGCGGAATCGGCGGCGAGCGCGGCGAGGGCTTGCGCGTTTTCCGTTCCGCCGAGGCGGTAGCGGGCATTGATCGCGCGGCCGAGGATGTTCGTGTCCTTGATCGTCTTGCTGGAAGTCAGCGCGGCCAGCGCGGGCATCGCCGCGTCGATCGGCACGTCGTGAATCGCACGGGCGGCGTCGAGCACCACCGTTTCATCCGCGTCTTTCAGGAAGTCGGCGACCAGAGGACTCTTCAAACGCCGCAGCGCGACCGCCGCGGCCCCGCGCAGCGCGACCGGCGAGCCCTTGCCCTTGCTTGCGATCTGCTCGGCAGTGGCGCAGCCGACGAGCCCCATCACGCCGCCGTGACGCAGGATCGGATCCTGATCGTTGTTCTCGGCGAGCATCGCGCACAGCGGCTCGAAGGCGGGCTTGTGAACGATCTTCCCGAGGCTCAGCGCGGCGAAGAAGCGCACGCGGTTTTCCTTGTCCTTGAGCAGCGTCACGAGCTTGCCGCCGGCGGCGGAGACTTTGAAATCACCGAGCACTTTCGCCGCCTGCGCGCGCACCTCGGGATCGCTGTCGCTGAGCAGGGGGGGCAACGCGTCGAGCACGTTGGCGCTCTTCACGGCGAGCTGGCCGAGACCCCAAATGGCGTGCAGACGGGCCAGCGGATTCGAAGCCTTCTTGTCCGCCGCAACCTTGGCGAAAACCTTTGCCGAAGCCTCGCCGCGGTCCGCGAGTTCAAATTGCGCGGCCTGCCGGACGCGTTGATCGGCGTGCGCCAGGAGCTTCGCGAGCTCTGCCTCGGCACGCTTCGTCATGCCTTCGGAAATGAGCTTCTCGGTTTCCTTTTGCAGCGTGCGGTCGGCAGCCGGGTCGCTGAATTTATAGATGCGTCCCTTGCCCACGCCGCCCCAGCTCGAGACCCAGTCGAGCACGTAGAGTCCGCCATCGTTGCCAAATTCCACATCGGTTGTCAGCACGCCTTTCACGAAATCGCGATCGGTCGCGGTGAAGAACGCGCCCTTCGGCTTCAGCGAGATCTCATGCACCACGCTCGCGCTCGCTCCGCCGCGGAAATCGCTGAGGTAAAACTTTCCGTTGTATTTCGCGGAGAGTCCCGTGCCGGGGTTGTAGGTCAGGCCGCTCGGACCGTTGCTGATGTTCGCGATGCAGGGCACGATGTAGCGCACGGTCGGCGCGATTTTTTCATCCCACGGCCGCTCGCGCATCCATGGGCCGCGATCGGGGAGATATTGGAAAGCCATGCGCCAGCCGCAGTCGCCGCCTTCTACCAGGTAGGTGAAGCGCGCCTTGTCTCCGGCGTCCGAGTTATTGTCGCCGGTGAAGAGATTTCCGTGTTCATCAAACGCGAGTTCCTGCGGATTGCGCACGCCGGTCGCGAAGACCTCGAAGCCGGTGCCGCCGGGATTGCAGCGCAGGATCGTGCCGGCCTCGGTCTCCGCGAAGTTTTTGCCCTCCTTGCTCGTCACGTTGATCGAGCGATCGCCGATGGAGAAGTAGAGCTTCCCATCCGGCCCGAAGCGCAGGCCGTGCATGTCGTGTCCGCGCAGCGCGAACTTGATGCCGAAGCCGGTGAGCAGCTTTTCCTTCGTGTCCGCGACGCCGTCGTCGTTCTTGTCGGCGAAATGCCAGAGGTTCGGGATGCACGTCCACCACACGTCGCTGCCGCGCGCGAGGATGCCGGCGCCGGTACCATCGAGCGGGTCCTTGAAGCCGTCCGCGAAGATCGTTGATTTGTCCGCGCGTCCGCTGCCGGTCGTGTCTTCCACGCGCCGGATGCGATCCTCGTAGGTCGCGAACTGTTCCTGAAACTGCGCCGGGTCCGGATAGAACTTGTGCATCATCGCGAGGCGGTCCGCGGTCGATTTCGCAGCGATGTCGTCGTCCTGCCATTCCTTATGCTTGCGATTGTCCTCGATGCCGCGCTCCTGCCGGAACGTCTCAGCCACATACCAGCGCCCCTTTTCATCCTGCGAAAACGCCACGCCATTCGCCACCATCGGCTCCGCCGCCCACAGCTCGATCTTCAAACCCTCGTCGTGCTTGAAAGACTTGATCGCGTTTTCCCCCTCGTTCGAAGCCGCCGCCACGCCGTTTGCAGATGCGCCGTCACCGTGGCCCGCCGGGTCCACCCCCGAGGCCGCGGTGATGAGCAGCGCGAGAGAAGATACGAGGGGAGCGACGATGGGCAGTTTCATAGTGGGAGAGAAAAGCGAACGCGGAAGATGGCAGTCCTGCCGGGAAATTCAACCTGCGTGCCGGGGAGTTTCCGGGAGCGGGCGGTGTCGCTTGACCGCCCGCCGCGCACCGCTAGTCTCGCGCCTCGCCCTGCCCCGATTGAAGCACCACAAACCAACCCACGAGTGCGGCGTCTTCGCCGTTTTTGGCCACGCCAACGCTGCCGTCCTGACCTACTACGGGCTCTTCGCCCTGCAGCATCGCGGCCAGGAAAGCGCGGGCATCGTCACCGCGAGCGGACCGAATACGCCCTTCCTCCGGCACGTGAACATGGGGCTGGTCTCACAGGTTTTTTCGGCGACCGATCTGGAGAAATTGAAAGGCAATCGTGCGATCGGGCACGTGCGATATTCCACCACCGGATCAAGCACGCTGGCCAATGCGCAGCCGCTGATGTTCAGCACCGGACGCGGCCAGATTGCGATCGGGCACAATGGCAATCTCGTGAATGCAGGCGTCCTGCGAGACGAGTTGGAAGAGAAGGGCTCGATCTTTCAAACGACGGTGGACAGCGAGATCATCCTGCACCTGCTCGCGCAGCCGACTTCGACCAACGGCGTGCTCGCGGCGCTGCGCCGCGTCCAAGGCGCGTTCTCGCTGGTGATGATGAGCGAACGTGAACTGATCGGCGTGCGCGATCCGTTTGGCTTCCGGCCCCTGTCGCTGGGCAAGCTGGAAGGAGCGTGGGTGCTTTCGAGCGAGACGTGCGCGTTCGACCTGATTCACGCGGAATTCGTGCGCGACATCGAACCGGGCGAAGTGGTGATCATCGATGAAAAGGGAGTGCGCTCGGAGTTCCCGTTCAAGGCGGAGCGCCGCGCTTTCTGCATGTTCGAGTACGTGTATTTCGCGCGGCCCGACTCGATGATCGCCGACATCAACGTGGCGCGGGTGCGGACCGCGATGGGCCGCGAACTCGCGCGGCTACATCCGGTGGAAGCCGACCTCGTGGTCCCCGTGCCCGACTCGGGAAACTACGCGGCGCTCGGCTTCGCCGAGGAGCTGAATATTCCCTACAACCACGCCTTCGTCCGTAATCACTACATCGGCCGCACTTTCCTCCAGCCCACGCAGCTCATCCGTGATTTCAACGTGCGAGTGAAGCTGAATCTCATCAAGGAAGCCGTGCATAATAAGCGCGTGGTGGTGGTGGACGACTCGATCGTGCGCGGCACCACGGCGCGCGCCCGCGTCGTCAATCTCCGCGAGGCTGGCGCGAAAGAAGTCCACATGCGCATCTCGTGTCCGCCGCACAAGCACGCGTGCCACTACGGCATCGACTTTCCTGATCCGGAAAAACTGCTCGCCAATCAATGCACGCTGGAGCAGATCCGCGACTACCTCGGCGCGGACTCGATTGGCTACTTAGACGTGCCCGGCATGGTGCGCGCAACAGGGCAGGACGAGTCGAGCTTTTGCCTCGCGTGCTTCACCGGCAACTACCCCGTCCCCGTCGATCCGACGCTGGACAAATACATCATGGAGCGCCGCGCGCATCGCGTGAATCTCCTCACCGGCGACGACGCGCAGCCGCAGCTCTTCGACGCCGTTCCCTGACCACCGATGGCCTCACTCGTGAAATCTAAAAAAGCGTACGCCGCCGCCGGTGTGGACGTGGATCTCGGCAACCAGGTGAAGAGCCGCATCCATGATCGGGTGAAGGTTACGCACGGTCCCGAGGTGCTCGGCAAGATTGGTGGTTTCGGCGGTTTGTTTCGTGCGAATTTCAAAGGAATGAACGATCCGGTGCTCGTCTCGAGCGTCGATGGCGTGGGCACGAAACTTAAAGTCGCCTTCGCCATGAATCGGCACGACACCGTCGGTCAGGATTTGGTGAATCATTGCGTCAACGACATCGCCGTGGTCGGCGCGCGTCCGCTCTTCTTCCTCGACTACATCGGCGCCGAACGGCTCGAGCCGCCGGTCTTCGAGCAACTCATCAAGGGCTTCACCAAAGCCTGCAAGGAAGGCGGCTGCGCGCTCATCGGCGGCGAGACGGCGCAGATGCCGGGAATGTATCAGCGTGGGGAATATGATCTCGCGGGAACGATCGTCGGCGTCGTTGACCGTGCGAAGGCGCTCGATGGCCGCAAAATCAAAGTGGGCGACGTGATCATCGGCCTCGCTTCGAACGGCCTGCACACGAACGGCTACTCGCTCGCCCGCAGCGTCCTTTTCGACCAGCTCGGGCTCAATCTGCAATCGCGGCTGCCCGGCGTGGCCAAGACCCTCGGCGAGGAATTGCTCCGCGTGCATCGCAACTACCAGCCGCTGCTCGCCAAGCTGCCGCAGGGTTTGGTGAAAGGCCTCGCGCACATCACCGGCGGCGGGCTGATCGACAATCTGCCGCGCATTCTTCCGAAGACGACGGATGCGGTGTTCGACACAAAATCATGGAAGGTGCCCGCGATCTTTCAGCACATCCGGAACGGCGGGAAGATCGACCCGACCGAGATGTACCAAGTCTTCAACATGGGCATCGGCATGACCATCGTCGTCTCCGCCGCCGATCGTGCGAAGGCGCTCAAGCTCACGAAAGGCCGCGTGATCGGCAGGATTGAAAAAGGGAGCGGTGTCGTGCGGTTGGAGTTTTAGCGGGAAGGCGTGCGAGTTTTGAGTTTCGGAAAGAAACTCTGAAAGATTCGTCGCCGGCTTGGGTTTTGAAGGTGAGTGCGGTGGCGGGTTTGCCGCTTCCGCGATGACGATCTGTGGATTCTTCCAAAACCAAAACCTCCTCCAGCGCCGCGTGGCGCATCGGCCTCGGCGCGGGCGTCGCCGGTGCGATGCTCGTCGCGCTGAAGTACGCGTTGCGCCCGCCGACCCGGCGTCGGGTGCCGGATGCGATTTCGCCGACCGCCTTCGCGACCAAGGTCGTGCCGACCGGTCTCGGCGAAGTCGTTTATCACGAAGCCGGTCGCGGTCGGCCGCTCATCTTCATCCACAATATCGGCCTCGGCGCTTCATCGTACGAATGGGCGCGCGTCTATCCCGCGTTCGCCGACGGCTGGCGGGTGATCGCGCCCGACCTCGTGGGCTTTGGTGAATCGAGCCGGCCGAACGTGGCGTTTGAGCCGCCGGATTACGTGCAGATGCTCGCGGAGTTCATCCGCGCCATCGAGTGCAGCGAAGCGCCGGTCATCATCGCCAGCGGGCTCAGTGCGGGGCTCTGCGTGCAGCTCGCGGTGCAGCATCCGGCGCTCGTGGCGCGGCTCATTTTGCACATGCCCAATGGCACCGGCGACTGCGGCCAGCATCGGCTCACGTGGTTCTCGCGGTTCATTTATCGGCTGCCACTGCTCGCGCGTTTCCTTTTTCGAAATCACCTCTCGACGCGTGCGGCAGTCGCGCACTGGTTGCGCAAGGCGATCTTCGTCGATTCCGCGCTCGTGACCGAGGAAATCATCGATGTCTTCGCCACCTGCGCGCAGCAGCCTGGGGCGGAATTCGCCGCGGTGCGCTGGATGGGCGGCGGGCTGCGTCTCGATCTCGACACGGCGCTGAATGCGGTCGCCCGGCCCGTCGCGCTGACGTGGGGCGGAGAGGGCGCTCCGGATGCTGAGGAAACGAGCCGCCGTCTCCAGCGCCTGGCCGCCGCCGCGAGTCTCACCGTCTTCCCCTCCGCGGGAATCATGCTCGCCCGCGAAGCTCCGGAGGAGATGATCGCAGCGCTCCGGGAGCAGCTTCGGGATGACCTGCGGGTGATCCTCAAGGCCGGGTGACGGCGCGTCGAGGCGCCGAGGGAAATTTCCCTTGGCACGGTTGCGGGCCTTGGTTAATAGCCAGCGCACCTTTTATGAATCGCATCGTCACCATGGCAGTCATCGTCGCGGCCTTTGGCTTCTACGCCGGGTGCGAGCCCTATGATCCCAAGCCGCCGAAGAAGCCGGGTGGCGGCTGGCACCCGCCGAAACCAGTCGAGCCGAGTCCGCAGATCCCCGATGAGCCCAAACCGGAGCCTCAGACGAAGCCACCGAAGGAGGAGCCGACCACACCTACCGGCCCCGCCGTTCCCGAGCAGCCCAAGCAAGTCGGCGAACTACCTTACGCGAAGGCCGTGGCCGGCAAGCCGGGCTTCGTGACCAGCCCGTACGATCCCTACAAGGGCTACATCGACGTGCGCGGCTTCCCGCCCGGGACCGAAGTGAAGGATCCCTATTCGGGCAAGACATTCCTCGTTCCTCCGTTCTGATCGGAGTTCCATTTTGGCAGTTTAGCCCGGCCCGAAAGCCTCTGCGTTTTCCGGCCGGGCTTTTTTTCCCTGCATGACCAATCTCGCCATCCTCGGACCCGGACTGCTCGGTGGTTCCATCGCTCTCGCCGCCCGCGCGCGCGGCGGTTTCCGCGTGGCGATGTGGGCACGCCGCGATGAAGCCGTCGCTGAAGTCGAGTCACTCGCGTTCGCCGACCACGTGTCCACCGATGTGTCGTCGATCGTCGCCGGTGCGGATCTCGTCGTGCTCTGCGTGCCGGTCGGTGCGATGACCGCGCTGGCGGAGAAGATTGTGGAGACGCTTCCCTCAAGTGCGATCGTCACGGATGTCGGCAGTGTGAAGGCATCGGTGTGCGCGGAGTTGGGCGCGATCTTTCGCGAACGCGGACGATTCATCGGCAGCCACCCGATGGCGGGCTCCGAGCAAACGGGTATCGGCGCGGCGCGCGCGGATTTGTTTTCCGGCGCGGTGTCCATCGTCACGCCGGACGCAGATTCCGACCCCGGCGCGGTGGCGAGCGTTGTCAAATTTTGGACAGCACTCGGTTCCCGCGTGCTTCAGGTTGCGCCGGACGAGCACGACCGCATCGTCGCGCTGGTCAGCCATCTTCCGCACCTGCTCGCGGCTGCGCTGGTCAACACCGTCGCTGAGGCAAAGCCGGTCGCGTTCGATTTTTCCGGTCCTGGATTTCGCGACACCACGCGGGTGGCAGGCGGGCCGCCGGCGATGTGGGCGGAGATTCTTCGGACCAATCAAGTTGCAGTCCGCGCGGCGGTGGAGGCTTTGATTGAAAAACTTCGCGAAATGACAACACTCCTCGACCGCGATCAATCCATGACCGAATTTTTGACCCAAGCCAAAGCGCAGCGTGATCGCCTGCGGCTCCCGAATCAACCGCATGTCTGACTGGAAAATCCGCCGCGCCCCGACCATCCAAACTGAGATCGAGGTCCCGGGCGACAAGAGTATTTCGCATCGCGCCGTCATCCTCGCCTCGATGGCGAACGGGCCGTGCGCCATCCGTGGATTCCTGCCCAGCGCAGATTGTCTCTGCACGGTGGCAGCGATGCGCGCGCTGGGAATCGAGATCGAGTTTGCCGATGAAACCACGCTCGTGGTGCATGGCAAACGCCGCACCTTCACCGCACCGAGCGGCGACATCGACTGCGGCAACTCCGGCACCACGATGCGCCTGCTCGCGGGCTTGCTCGCGGGACAGCCTTTTCGCAGCCGGTTGATCGGCGACGAGTCGCTCTCGCGGCGGCCGATGAAGCGCGTGATCGAACCGCTCACGCAGATGGGCGCGAAGATTCACGCCGAAGGCGAAGGTGGCCGTCCGCCGCTCGTCATCGAGGGTGGCAACCTCAAGCCGATCCAATACACGAGCCCTGTGGCCAGCGCGCAGGTGAAGAGCGCGGTGCTGCTTGCGGGGATGTTTGCCAGCGGCAAGACCAGCGTCACCGAGCCGACCCAGAGCCGCGATCACACCGAGCGCATGCTCGAATATTTTCTCGTGCGCCCGCAGAAGAGCGACCTGACCGTCGCCATCCACGGCGGCCTCATGCCGGAGTCGCGGCCGTTCACCGTGCCGGGCGACATCTCGAGCGCGGCCTTCTGGCTCATCGCCGCCGCCGCTCAGCCACGGTCGCATTTGTTGGTGAAAAATGTCGGCCTCAACGACACGCGCACCGGCGTGCTCGCCGTGCTGTTGCGCATGGGCGCGACCGTCGCAGAAGTGAGCGAGAGCGGCGAAGCCGAGCCGATGGGCACGATCGAAGTGCGCGGCGCCCGGCTGCGCGGCACGAACATCGAGGGTAAGGAAATCCCCAACGTCATCGACGAACTGCCGATCCTCGCGGTGGCCGGCGCGCTCGCGCAGGGTCAGACGACCATCTCCAACGCTGGCGAACTCCGCGTGAAGGAAACCGATCGACTCGCCGCCATCGCCACGAACCTGCGCGCGATGGGTGCGCAGGTCGGTGAAACCGAGGACGGTCTCGAAATTTTCGGCGGCCTGCCGCTGCAGGGCGCGAAGGTCGATAGCTTCGGCGATCATCGCATCGCCATGGCCTTTGCCATCGCCGGGCTTTTTGCCGAAGGCGAGACAACGATCACGAACACGGAGTGCGTGAACACCTCGTATCCCGGTTTCTATCAGGCGCTGGAGAAAATCCTCAAGGAACCTCCCGGCCAGCGCACGCCCGTCGTCACCTCCCTTCCGGCGTGACGACCTCCGTGCATTCGTCGCCGGTCATCATCGCCATCGACGGCCCTGCGGCGTCCGGAAAAAGCAGCGTCGCCCGCGCCCTCGCGCGCAAACTCGGCTGCGTTTACGTGAACACTGGGGCCATGTATCGCGCGGTCACGTGGCTCGCCGTTTCGAAAGGAGTGCCGGCCCAGGATGCCGGGCGGATGCATCAACTGCTGCATTTCACCGACATCGCGTGCGGGATCGAGAACGGCGCCTCCACCATCCTGCTCGATGGCGTCGATCCCACACCGTTCCTTGTTTCCGAGGAAGTGAACGCCAACGTCTCCGCCGTCGCCAGCCTGCCGGAAGTGAGGCGCCTCCTCGTCGCCAAACAACGCGCCTACGGCGCCGAACAGAACATCGTGATGGAGGGCCGCGACATCGGCTCCGCGGTCTTTCCCGAGACACCCTACAAGTTTTACATCGACGCCTCGCCAGATGTCCGTGCGATGCGGCGGGCAAAGCAGGGCCTGCAGGATTCCATCTCGGCGCGCGACAAAATCGACTCCACGAGGCGCACCTCGCCGCTGATCATCGCCGAAGACGCGCATGTCATCGACAGCTCGAATCTCACCGTCGAGGGCGTGGTCGGTGAGATTTTCGGACGTCTGAAGCAGAAGGGCCTGCCGCTGGGGGATCTGTGAGAAAAGTCAGCAGTAAGCAGTGGCCAGTATGCAGACGATGATACGCGCGACCTCTGTTCGGCCGACTGATTACTGACTACTGCTTACTTCTTCCCATGGGCGCCTGGTATCAGTCTTGTTATCGACTCTCGCAATTCCTCGCGAGGACGCTCTTCGACTTCAAGGTCGTCCATCCTGAACGGATCATCGAGGAGGGCGGGGTGATCCTCGCGATGAATCATCAGAGCTATCTCGATCCGCCGCTCGCTGGCATCGCCTGCCGGCGCGAGATTCACTATCTCGCGCGGAAGACGCTCCTCGAGTGGCCGATCCTCGGACCGATTTTCCCCAAGCTGCGCGTCATCCCGGTGAATCAGGAACGCGCCGACATGAGCGCGCTCAAGACAGTCATCAAGCTCATTCGTCGGGGCGAATGCACGGTGGTTTTCCCCGAAGGTGCGCGCACGCTCGATGGGCAACTCCAGCCCGCGCAACCGGGGCTCGGCTTGATTATCGCCAAGACGCTCGCCCCGGTCGTGCCCATGCGCATCTTCGGCGCACACGAAGCCTTCCCGCGGGGTGGGAAACCGCACCCGTTTCGGCCGATCACGCTGGTGGTCGGTGAGCCGATCTACTTCACCGAGGCGGACCTCGCCGGCGGCGAAGGGCGCGAGCTTTACCAGCGGCTCAGCGAACGCGTGATGGAGCGTATCGCGGCGATTCAAGACGAGCGGCGCTAGCCGCGAACTTTAGAAGCTCGAGATCAATCAGGAAGCCGCCGCTGGTGCCGGTGCGGGGCTGCTCGGGAGCGAGAGCACCGTCGAGGACCAGTAGTCGATAATATCGAGCGCGGCGAAGCGGAAGACGATGAGCAGCGCATCGTTGAGCGGGATGCCGATCTTCTTGGCGATGGATTGGAGCGACTCCGCGCCGTTGATCGCCGTGGCGAAGCGTGCTTCCACGTCGTTGAGCTTCAGACGCTGGATGAGTTCGTAGCCCTTGCGCGTGTAGGCCGGGCTACCGTTCGGGTCCGGGCGCTGCGTGCCCATGAGACTTTCGAAGCGCACGTAACGCAGGCTGCCCAGGATCCAGTTATCGGGATCTTCATTTGCGACGGGAAAATTCCGCGCGTAGTCGGGAAACTGCTCGAGTTCTTCAAACTCGAAGGTCACCCGGCCCGCAGTCCACAGATTCGAGAAGACGCGCATGCCGTGATCGCGCACGATCTGGACGACATCGTCGTGTGGGAAGCCATTGCGGACCGAAAGGAAAAGGAAGATCGGACAGCCCGTCGCGGCCTGCGTGTTCTGGCCCTCGACAATGAGCCCTAGATTCGTCGCAGAGAGAATGACGGGCGACTCACGGCAATAGAGCTGGAAGTTGCGCGTCGTCGCGAAAAGGAAGCGACCGTTGTTGATGTAGAGCTCTATCGGGAAGCGATTGATGAAGAAGCGCAGGACACCGGTGAGCTTGTCGCCGAAGGCCATCTGGAGCGCCGAACGCAGCGAGAAGAACGCGGTGTGGCCGCTGAAAATGGTCCGCGAAGGATCGTGGAAAAGTAGCTGCCGAGCGGGACTACCGTATGGCTTGGTCTTCGAGAGCGCCGTTTGCACGATCTCGAGCAGAGACTGCGGCACGATCGGCTTGGGCAGCACCTTGATGACGTTGTGATAACGTTCTTCAATCGCGTCGCCGTTGCCATTGGTGGCGAGCAGGACTACGGGCACCTTCGCTGTTGTCGGATCATTCAGCAGCCGATAACAGATCGCCTCCGTGTCCATGTCCGGCATCGTTTCATCGAGGATGATGAGATCCGGTTGCGCGACATTGAAGCGATCGAAAGCATCGGACCCCCGCTGTGCGAGCAGAACGTCAACGCCGTTGAAGTTCTGCGAGAGTACGTTTTCGGCCAGCTTGGAAGCGGCCAAACTCTCGTCGATCACCAGGATTTTTTGGGACATACCGATGGGCTAAATGCGCGTGGGCAAAAGTTCTTCTGTGTGGGGCGTGGCGTTGGTTTACTGCACCACCTTAAAACGCGAAAATAGGGACTGTCACAGGCGTGTCAATCAATCTCACCTTCGGGTTTTCATGGGAGTGATCACTCCCAACGAAGCGCCGAGACAGCAGTTCGACTTATGAGACGGCCGATCCCGCGGCGGCTGGCACATTCTCGGATAACAAACTGCAATCAAACTCATTCGGTGCTCGTAATTCCAGCCGAACGCCGTTGTAATCCGCATCGGCCAAAAGCTACCAACAAACCAGATCATGAAAAACAACCTCATCCTCACAACGGCACGCCTCGCTATCGCGGCGTGTTTTTTCTCCGCCGCTTCGGCTTTCGCCGGTCCGGGCCTCCAACCCATGTATGTGCCTGTGAAAGCCAGTGAAGTGGCTTCGATCAAGCCCGGCACCCGACTCGCCGTGACCTGTGGCAAATGCCACGCGGTGCTCGCGATGACCGCCGACGCCTCGAAGAGCTATGAAAAGGGATTCAACTGCCCCGGCTGCAAGGCGAAGTTCGTCCGCAAGGAAATCGGCGGACGCGGCGCAACCGTCGGAACCTATGTCTACGTCGACAAGGCCGGCGAAGAGGCCACGCTGCTGCGCGCAATGTAAGCCAAGCCGCAATCTCGCGAAAACTCAAGACGCCGGTGAGCCGCTAGGCTCCCGGCGTTTTCGCGTATTAGCGGTGTGACCTGCGCCACTGCCTTCGCCGAAGGAATGCTGGACGGCCTCCGGTCGATTGAGGCACGTTTCGCGGCCCTATGAATTCCAGTCCGGTTCGCGTTCGTTTCGCTCCTTCTCCGACGGGGTATCTGCATGTCGGCGGCGCACGCACGGCGCTCTTCAATTGGCTCTTCGCGCGCCACAGCGGCGGGAAGTTCGTGCTGCGGATCGAGGACACGGACAAGCAACGAAACACGCAGGAAGCTGTGCAGGTGATCTACGACGGGCTCCGCTGGCTGGGGCTCGATTGGGATGAAGGTCCCGGCATCGGCGGCCAGTTTGGGCCGTACTTACAAAGCGAACGCGAGGAGATCTATCAGCGCTACTTTGACCGGCTGAAAGC
>JBAVML010000496.1:0-1952 GCA_049690035.1 Chthoniobacteraceae bacterium | reverse complement strand
GCGGTAGATGTAGAGGACTTTTTCGGAGAACTTTTTCCCTTCCACCAAACTGAAGACGCGCTCGGCACGGACGGGATCGACGAGGACGCTGAGCGGGGCGATGGCAAATTCTTCGCCATACATCCGGCGCAGCGGGTAGGTGACCGTGGCGACGAGGTCGGTGCAGCTCCCGACCGGTTCGGCGATGAAGACATCGGGCAGGGTGGTCTCGGTGAGCTTGGCGGCGGCATCGACGAGGGAGCTGAAGCGGCAGCAAAAGCAACCGCCGGGGATCTCCTCCGTGGCGAAACCTTTCGAGCGGAGCATCGCGGTGTCCACGAGCTCGCTGCCCTGGTCATTGGTGATGAGTCCGATGCGCAGGCCCTGACCCGCGAGGCGCTGGGCGAGCGCGGCGACGGCCGTCGTTTTCCCCGCGCCGAGGAAGCCGCCGATCATGATGTAGCGGGCCTGGCGGGTTTTTCTGTCGAGCGGTGTGGGCTGGGGAATTGTCATGCGTCGCCTTCGGAGGATTGCTTTTCGAGGATGTGGTCGATGGTGGTGTCGAGCAGGGAGCGGTATGTGTTGAGGTCCACGCACTTCGCGTCAGGTATGCCATCTACGGCATATAGCCAGCCAGCGCCATAAGGGTCTTCCCCGACCGCTTCGATATTTTCCGGAAGCGCCGCATTCCCACCTGCGAAGGCGCCATTCACCGCGCAGTAAATGTCGCTGATCGCCTTGAAGCCCTCGATCGAGCCGATGATCTCGCCGCTCGCGACCGGGGCGCCGTCGGCCTTTTCCCACTGCACTTCGACGATCTCGCCGAGCATGCGGGTGGCAAATTTCGTAAAGCCGACCCGCCACCGGCCGGGCTCGATCTCGCGCAGCCAGAAGTGCGACGGGCTGTAAAGGCAGTCGGTCGGCAGGTGGGTGACGAAGTTGGAGCGCTTGTAGAAGAAGGTGGCCACGGAGGGGAAAGTGGAAATTGAAAAGGAGAATGAAAATTGCGGGTGGTCGGCGCGGGGCGGGGCGGGCAATTTGCAGTTATCGGTTAACAATTAGCAATTCCCGCCTCGTGTTTTACTTCGACCACAACGCCACTCACCCGCTCTCTACAACCGCGCGAGAGACATGGTTGGACGCGACGGAGCGCTATGTCGGCAATCCATCCAGTCCGCATCGGCTCGGCGCGCGAGCGGATGCAGCGCTGACTGCTGCTCGCGAGAAGCTGGCCGGTTGGCTCGGATGCTCGCCGCGGCAGATCGTTTGGACCAGCGGGGCGACGGAGGCGAACAACGCGGTGCTGCATCATGTGGCACAGACGGGCGAGGGCGAGGCTTGGATCTCGGCGATCGAACACCCGTGCGTGATCGAGGCGACACGGGCTCATTTTGAGAAGCGACATGCATTCATCCCGGCAACGAACGCCGGCACGGTATGCGTGGCATGGCTGGCGGATGCCCTGCGGAGCAAACGTCCCGCGCTGGTCGGCGTGATGGCGGCGAACAATGAAACCGGGGTGTTGCAGCCTTGGCGTGAGGCACTTGCGCTTTGTCGCGAATGGAAAGTCCCTTTCTTCTGCGACGCCGCGCAGTGGATGGGGAAGCTCCCCGCGGGAGGTTTGGGGGAGTGCGATTTTGTGAGCGGCTGCGCGCATAAGTTTGGAGGACCGCAGGGGGTTGGCTTTTTGAAGGTGCCGCCGAAGTTCCACCCGCAAATCGTCGGGGGGCCGCAGGAGGAAGGACGCCGTGCGGGGACGGAGAACGTGGCCGGAGTGTTGGCAATGATCGCCGCACTGGAGGAGCAGATGGACAACCTCACGGGTCAGGCGGTCACGGAGAAGGTGGGCATTCGGATGGAGTTTGAAGCGAATCTATGTGGCCTGCTTCTAGGAGTTGAGATCATCGGGGCGTCCGTCGAACGGCTTTGGAATACAGTTTCGGCGGTGATGCCGGAGGTGCCAGACTGCCGGC
>JBAVML010000495.1:0-9780 GCA_049690035.1 Chthoniobacteraceae bacterium | reverse complement strand
GGGCTCGGCGCGACGGCTTACCGCGCGCTGTGCGAGGAATTCCTCGAGCGGGAATCGGGCACGGTCGCCGAGCCGGTGAACGCGCAGAGCTGAAGACGAGAGTTGGCATTTCGCTGAGCGTGCGCGTGATTTTCTCCGCACGCCCTTAAAGCCTTGCTGCCCCGCGTGCACGGTTGCTAGTTTCCCCGCCCATGAGCCTACAGCCCTCCGGAGATCTCACGCCTCAATCCGCCGCCCCCACGGACGTCGCGCCGCTCGGGCGGAGCGGCCCCACGCCACCCCACGAACGCACCGCCGCGCAGGAAGCCGACATGGCGAAGTGGGATGCGATCGAAGCCGATCCGGATTTCAAAAAACTGCTCGCCGCCAAAATCCGCTTTATCATTCCCGCGAGCATCTTCTTCGTCGTCTATTACTTCACCCTGCCCGTCCTCGTGGGCTGGTGTCCGGAGCTGATGAAGAAGGAAGTGCTCGGCAAGGTGAACATCGCCTACCTCTTCGCACTCTCGCAGTTCTTCATGGCTTGGGCACTCGCGTTTGTTTACGTGAAGGCCGCCGCGAAGTGGGACAAAGCCGCGGCCGGCGT
The DNA here is from genome assembly GCA_049690035.1 of Chthoniobacteraceae bacterium. Taxonomy (GTDB): domain Bacteria; phylum Verrucomicrobiota; class Verrucomicrobiia; order Chthoniobacterales; family Chthoniobacteraceae; genus Chthoniobacter. Next base: position 9,194 of record JBAVML010000495.1, on the reverse strand, counting down.
GCTCACGAAATTCAAATAACGCCCACCCATGTTCACCTTCTCCATGCTCCCGATGCTCGCCGCCGCGACTGCACCCACTGTCGCCGCCGCCACTCCGGTCCCGCCGCAGAGCCACGTCGCGCTCTACATGTTCCTCGGCTTCGTCGCGGCGACGCTGGTCATCACATACTTCAGCGCGCGTAAATCGACCGGCTCGAGCGCCTACTTCGCCGCCGGCCGGCGCATCACCGGCTGGCAGAATGGACTCGCGGTCGCGGGCGATTACATGAGTGCCGCGAGCTTTCTCGGCATCTCCGGAATGATCGCGTTCTACGGCTACGATGGCTTCATGTATTCCGTCGGCTGGCTCGTGGCGTATCTCACCGTGCTCATCATCGTGGCCGAGCCGCTGCGCAACGCGGGCAAATACACCATGGCCGACCTGCTCGCCTACCGCCTGAAACAGAGGCCCGTACGCGCCATGGCCTCGCTCAGCACGCTCACCGTTTCGACCTTCTACATGGTGGCGCAAATGGTCGGCGCGGGTGGCCTCGTCAAGCTGCTCCTGCCGGGCGTGCCCTTCAACTACGCGGTCGTCGGCGTCGGCGTGCTGATGATCATCTACGTCGTCTTTGGCGGAATGCTCGCGACAACCTGGGTGCAAATCATCAAGGCGATCCTGCTCATGTCGGGCACCATCTTCCTCAGCTTTTTGGTGCTGAAATACTACGACTTCAGCTTCGCGCGTTTCTTCAAGGCGATCAGCGAAGTGCTCGTCATCGATCCGAAAACCAAAGCGGTCGCCACGCAGAACTTCCTCCTGCCCGGGCTTAAATTCGGCGCCGCAGTGACCAAGGGCTGGGGACCAATCGATCTCATTTCGCTCGGCCTCGCCCTCGTCTTTGGCACCGCCGGGCTGCCGCACATTCTCATCCGCTTCTACACCGTGCCCGATGCGAAGACGGCGCGTGTGTCCGTGGTCTGGGCGATGATCATCATCGGACTCTTTTACATCATGACGACCTTCCTCGGCTTCGGCGCCGCGACGATTCTGACGCCCGCCAAGATCACCGTGAATGGCGTGATCAACGACAACATGGCCGCGCCCCTGCTCGCGCAGAAGCTCGGCGGCGAAGTCTTCTTCGCTTTCATCTCCGCGGTCGCCTTCGCGACCATCCTCGCGGTCGTTGCCGGCCTCACCATCTCGGCGAGCACCTCGTTCGCGCACGACTTTTACTCCAACGTGATCCACCACGGCAAAGAGACGAAGCCCGGCCAGGAAGTCTTCGTCGCGCGTGTCACCGCATTCGTCGTCGGCGCGCTCGCCATCTTTCTCGCGATCCAGTTGCAGACAATCAACGTCGCCTTCCTCGTCGGCCTCGCCTTCGCGGTCGCGGCCAGCGCGAATCTGCCTGTCATCGTGCTCTCGATCTTCTGGCGCCGCTTCAACACCGTCGGCGCCGTCGCCGGCCTCGGCATCGGGCTGCTCGCGAGCATCGTGCTGATCATCCTCAGCCCGTCGATCATGGGCATCGACGCCGCCGACGTGCCGCAGGCGAAGCGCCACCTCATCCAGATGGCCGCGATCTTCCCGCTGACGAACCCCGGCATCGTGAGCATCCCGCTCGGTTTCCTCGCCGCCTTCCTCGGCACTCTCTGCAGCCGCGAGCCGAGCGCCGAACGCCAATTCACCGAACTGAGCGTGCGGGCAAATACCGGCCTCGGCGCGGAGAAAGCGACCGCGCACTAGGTCGCGCGGAGAACGATGCCAAGCTGGATCTCGTTCTCCGGCGCGCGATGGCCAGGGTCTCGAAGCGTTGCCAGCAGATGCTCGCGCCCGATCGCCTCGCCGACGAGGCGATCTACCGACCTGCTACTCGCCAGCTTTGGTTAGGTCCGGGTTATCCTTTTCCACACCACTGTTCCAGTAGGCGTTCATCTCTTCGGCGGTGGGAGTTTTGAGAGGGCGGACGATGCGGAAGCCGAGGAACTGCGCGTCGGTGTGATACCAGATGCTCTTGGGGAGCTGCGGGTCCTGGATCTTCCAGTCGGAGTTGGAGGCGCGGCGCGAGGCGCAGCGGAGCTTGGCTGCATCGTCGTCATCCCACGAGCCGCCGCGGGCGACGTGCGGGTAGGGCTTGGTGGCTTTGTTCCACGGATTCGCGGCAGGTGATTTCTTGTAAAAGTCGGCGTCGTAGCCGTCGAGCGTCCACTCGATGACGTTGCCGAGGATGTCGTGGAGGCCCCACGGATTCGGCTTCTTCTTGCCGACTTTCTGATACTTGAAGTCGGCGTTCTTTCCCCACCAGCAGTACTCGTTGATCGTCTTGGGATCGGCGTCATCGCCCCAGAAATACGCTGTGGTGGTGCCGGCGCGCGCGGCGTATTCCCACTCGGCCTCGGTGGGCAGACGGTAGAACTGGCCGGTCTTGGCGCTGAGGAACTGGCAGTATTTGTTCGCCGCGTGCTGCGTCATCGAGATCGCGGGGAAGCCATCCTTGCCCATGCCGAAACTCATTTCCACATACGGCTGCGTGGGCCGCGTCACCGCGTCGGTGAGCGCGTTGAGCGCGGGGTCGAGCTTTTTGGATTCACGCGCCTTCTTCTCCTCATTTGGATACATGAAGAGCTCGAACTCGTTCCACGTGACCTCGGTCTTGCCCATCCAGAATGGCGCGATCTCGACCTCATGCACGGGACCTTCGTCGGGCTTGTGGCCGGCCTCGTTGTCGGGGCTGCCCATCTTGAACTTGCCGCCGGGAATCGGGAGCATCTCGTAGCTCACATCGCTGCCGGGGATGGTGGTGGTGAAGGGCTTCATCGCCGCGGCGTCTTTCGCGTCCGGTGTGGCGGTGATCTTTTTGAAAATGTTCGCGACGACCGCGACCTCCGCGCCCGTCGCGCTGGCCACTTCCTTTTTCCGCGCGACCAGCGCCACGCCTTCCGGCCACTTCGCTCCTTCGTTGATCCAGTTCTTGAGAATTTCGGTCTCCGCCTTGGCCAGGCGCTCGACCGCGCCGGTCGCCTTGTTTTTCGGCGGCATCACTTTCTTCGCGTCGTCGGGCAAAACCGTGGTCGTGTACACTTTGCTCTTCTCCGCGTTGCCCGCCTTGATGTAGCCGGAATCCATCGCCGCCTCGCGCGTGGAGAGATCGAAATCGGTGTCGCCCTTCTCGAAATCGGTGCCCTTCGGGTTGTGGCAGCGCACGCAGTTGTTTTCGAGGATCGGCTTCACGTCCTTTTCAAAATCCACGGCGGCGAAAACCGGCGCGCTGAAGAGGGCGATGCTGGCGGAGCAAATGGCGAGGCGAGTCATAGGGTCGGTGAGGTTGCAACGCTTCGCTGGACGCGTCAATGCAGATGCTTTATGAGTAAGCAGTTAGCTGTGGTCAGCGAGAAAAATGGACGGCCTCCGCAGACTGCTTGCTTCTACCAACGACTGCTGCCTGCTTCATTTCCCTTAATCCACGCCGATGTCTTCGTTCCAGAGCTGCGGCTTGTCGCGGATGAACTGCTCCATCATCTCGTAGCACTCCGGCAGATCCAGATCGACGACCTCGATCCCATGTTGGCGCATGAATTCCGGCGCGCCGGGAAAGGTGCGGCTCTCGCCGACGATCACCTTCTTGATCCCAAATTGCACCGCCGCGCCCGCGCAGAAGTAGCAAGGCATGAGCGTGGAGTAGAGCGTGGTGCCGCGATACGAGCCGATGCGGCCGGCGTTGCGCAGGCAGTCGGTTTCGGCGTGGGTCATCGGGTCGTCGTTTTGCACCCGGCGATTGTGGCCGCGGCCGAGCAGTTGCCCGTCGCGCATGAGTGATGAGCCGATCGGGATCCCTCCCTCGGCCAGTCCCTGCCGCGCCTCGTCGATCGCGGCCTGCATGTATTGATCAATGTCAGACATGGGCGGGAGTTGTAGCTGGGGTGCCGGGGCGAGGGCTAGTGATTAGTGAATGGTGAAAGGTGGACAGGCTCCCAGCATTCACCGATCACTGATCACCATTCACCATGCCGTATCGACTCCACTACACCTGCCAACGCTGCACCGCGTGCTGCCGCTGGCCGGGCTCGGTGAAAGTGGGCGACGCGGAGATCGCGGCGCTGGCGCAGTACCTTGAGTTGAGCGAGTTCGACTTCGTGCAACGCTACGCGCAGTTGCGGCCGGATCGGCTCGGGCTTTCGCTGATCGAAAAGGAAAACGGTGAGTGCATTTTCCTGGAAGGCCGCGACTGCGCGGTGCAGCCCGTGAAGCCGGCGCAGTGTGCCGGCTTTCCGAATACGTGGAATTTCCCCGGCTGGCGGGAGACGTGCGAAGCGGTGCCGAGCCTGCGTTTGGAAAAATGACGATGGCTGAACGCCGACGAGCGCCGTGAGAACATTCGACATTCGGGCTTCTTTAGTCATTCGTCTTTCACCAGCCGTGAAGTTTTCCCTCGCCCTCCCTTTCCTCGCGTTCGTCGTCCAGTGCGCCGCCGCCGAACCCACCGCCGCGCCGACTGCGCCGACGATGCAGGAGATCAGCCCCGGCATTTACCAGATCGGGCTGATCCGCCTCGACCAGGCGAAGCACACCGCGACCTTCCCCGGCAAACTCAACATGGCCGAAGGCGCGCTCGAATACCTGCTCGTCACCACCGAGGGCGCGACCCACGAGAGCCTGCTCAGCACCACGGTCCAGCCCGCCGACCTGCATTTCTCCATGCTCCTGCTCGGCGCGAAAGGCGCGGGGATTACCACGCCGGGACCGGACGATTCGCCGCCGACGCAGATCAACAAGGAATACCTCCAACACGCGGTTAAGCTCAAAGGCGACAACATCCACATCGCGGTGAAGTGGAAGAGTGGCGCGGCGGAAAAAACGACGCCGGTCGAGGACTGGCTCACGAATCTCGAAACGAAGAAATCTGCGCCGCGCGGGCCATGGATTTACACCGGCTCGATGTTCCGCGAAGGACATTTTCTCGCCCAGGCTGAGGGCGCCTTCGCCGCGCTCGTCACCTATCCGGCGGCGCTGATCAACAATCCGCGCAAGGGCAGCGACAACGATGTCGTCTGGGAGGTGAACAAGAAGGCCGTGCCGGCGGTCGATACTCCGGTCGAAATCATCATCACGCTCGAACCCGCTCCCGATTCAAAACCCGCCAGCCAGAAATGAAAGCCATCTCCCTTTCCCTCCTCGCCCTCTTCGCCCCTGCCCTCTTCGCCGCCGACGCGCCGCCGCTCCGGAACTCCGGCAACGAATCCGTCCGCAACGAAGTCGAGACCGCGATCAGCAAAGGGCTCGCGTATCTAAAGGCCCAGCAGCAGCCCGACGGCACCTTCCGCAACCCGCTCATTCCCGCCGCCGAGCCTGAGCATCCCGCACTGACCGCGCTGCCGCTCATCGCCTTTCACCGCGATCCGTCCGGCAAGGCTGCGAACATGAACGCGGACGTGTTGAAAAAAGGCTACGACTTTCTCCGCTCCAAAGTGCAGCCCGACGGCGGCATCTACATCAAAGGACTTTCGAACTACAACACCTCGGTCTCGCTCATGGCGCTGCTCAATACCGGTGATCCGAAGGACGAACCGGCGATCCTCGCCGCGCGCAAATTCATCGGCGCACAGCAGGCCGGCAACATGGTCAAACCCGAGACCAACGGCGGCTTCGGCTACGGCCCCACCGGCTCCAGCCCGAAGCGCCAGCATCCCGATCTCGACAACACGCTGGTGACGCTCGAAGCGATCCGTGCCTTCGCCAAAGCGCGCCCGGCCACCGAACTCGCCAGCAGCAAGGATCTCAACTGGCAAGCCGCGATCGACTTCATCAGCCGCACGCAGAATCTCACCGCGACCAACAAGTCCGAGTGGGCCAGCGACGACGCGCAAAACAAAGGAGGCTTCATCTACTACCCCGGCTTCAGCAATGCCGGTGAAACCGATCTGCCGAACGGCAAAAAAGCGCTGCGCAGTTACGGCACGATGACGTACGCCGGCTTGCTCAGCTTCATCTACGCGGAAGTGCAACGGGACGATCCGCGCGTGACCGCCGCGCTCGAGTGGCTGGCGAAAAACTACACGCTCGAGGAAAACCCAGGCCTCGGCCGGGCGGGTCTCTATTACTACTACCACCTCGCCGCCAAGGGTCTCGCCAGCGCCGGCGTCCGCGAACTCACTACGGCCGACGGAAAAAAAGTGGACTGGGCCCGCGACCTCGCGCTCAAGCTGATCAGCCTCCAAAACGGCGACGGCTCGTGGGTCAACGACACCGCCCGCTGGATGGAAAAGGATCCCGTGCTGGTCACGACGTATTGCGTGCTCGCACTGGAGATCGTGCATCACCAACTCTGAGCGGGCGCGCCCGAACGCGCTCCGCGAGACTCCCGACCGAACGGAGCCTTTCGCGCGCACAGCGCTCCGATCAAATTCACGCCGTGGGAGCGTTCTTGGACAGACGCTCACCTCCAGATAGATTCACCCCGCCACTCCCCCACTTATGAACTTCGCGCGAAATGTCGTATTCCTCCTAGTCGCCGCGCTGCCCGCTGGCGCCGCGGAGTTGAGCTTCAACCGCGACATCCGTCCGATCCTTTCGGACAACTGCTTCTCCTGCCACGGTCCCGATAAGCGCGCGCGCAAAGGTGATCGCCGCCTGGACACGCCGGAGGGAGCGACCGCCGAAGTGGAAGGCGTGCGCGCGATCGTGCCCGGCGACCTGGCGAAGAGCGACCTCGTCGCGCGCATCGAGTCGCACGATGCGGATGAAGTGATGCCGCCGCCGAAGAGCGAGAAGAAGCTGAAGCCGGAGCAAATCGCGCTTTTGAAAAAGTGGATCGAGCAGGGCGCGAAATACGAACCGCACTGGGCCTTCATCCCGCCGCAGCGATCGGCGGTGCCGGAGGTGGCTGGGAAGAAGGTGAAGAATTCCATCGACGCGTTCATCCTCACGCGGCTCGAAAAGGAAGGGCTGAAGCCCGCGCCCGAGGCGGAGCGCGCGACGCTCATCCGCCGCGCAACGTTTGATCTCACGGGCCTGCCGCCGACGCCGGCAGAGGTGGATGTCTTCCTCGCCGATACCGAGCCGGATGCCTACGAGCGCCTGATCGATCGGCTGCTCGCCTCGCCGCGCTACGGTGAGAAGATGGCGGTGCAGTGGCTCGATCTTTCCCGCTACGCCGACACGCACGGCTACCATCTCGACTCCGGTCGCGACATGTGGAAGTGGCGCGAGTGGGTGATCTCGGCCTTCAATCGCAACCAGCGGTTCGACGACTTCGTGCTCTGGCAGACCGCGGGTGATCTTCTCCCGAATGCGACGGTGGAGCAAAAGCTGGCCACGGGATTTGCGCGCAACAGCATGATCAACTTCGAGGGCGGCGCGATCGCCGAGGAGTATCTCGCGGCCTATGTGAAGGATCGAACGAACACTTTCGCCACGGCCTTCCTTGGGCTGACGCTGGCCTGCTGCGAGTGCCACGATCACAAGTTCGATCCGGTGACGCAAAAGGAGTACTATCAGATGTATTCCTACTTCAACGCGGTGCCGGAGAAGGGCCTCGATGGACGCGAAGGAAACGCCGCGCCGGTGCTTTCGCTGGCGACGCCGGAGCAAAACGCGCGGCTCGCGGAACTGAGGAAAAAGGTGGAAGCCGCCGACAAGGCGCTCGCGGAATTGACGCAAAAGGAGAAGACGGGACAGGCGGAGTGGGAGCAGGCAACGCTCGCGAATCCGGGCGCGCAGACGGCGCTCGCGGCCATCCTCGCGAAGCCCGCGGGTGAGCGCGCAGAGAAGGAAAAGACGGCAGTGTCGAAGCGCTTCAACGAGGTCATCACCGCGAAGCTGCGCGAACCGACCGACGCGCTGGCGCAGCTGAAGGCCGATCTTAAAGCCGAGGAAGCAAAGGTGCCGACGGTGATGGTGATGGAGCAGATGGCGACGCCCCGCGAGACACATGTGCTGGTGCGTGGTCAGTACGACCAGCCCGGCGATGTGGTGCAGCCGGGCACTCCCGCGAGTCTGCCTGCATTACCCAAGGACGCGCCGCCGAATCGGCTGGGTCTCGCGCGCTGGGTGATCGATCCGCAGCACCCGCTGATGGCGCGGGTGACGGTGAACCGCTTTTGGAAAAACATCATGGGCACGGGGATCGTGAAGACGCTGAACGACTTCGGTTCGCAGGGGGAATGGCCGAGCCATCCGGAATTGCTCGACTGGCTGGCCACGGAATTCACCGGGAGCGGCTGGGATGTGAAGCATCTGGTGAAGATGATCGTGACCTCCTCGGCCTACCGGCAGAGCGCGAAGGTATCGCCCGAACTGAAGGAGCGCGATCCCTACAATCGGCTCTACGCGCGCGGCCCGCGCTTCCGGCTCGGCGCTGAGGAAATCCGCGACACAGCGCTCGCGGTGAGCGGCCTGCTCAATCCAAAAATCGGCGGTCCGAGCGTGTCGCCGTATCAGCCCGAAGGACTGTGGGAGGAGCTGTCTTCCCGCGGGGATTCGAAGAAGTGGACGGCGCAATTTTACGAGCAGAGCCACGGCGAGGATCTCTATCGGCGGTCGATGTACACGTTCTGGAAGCGGACCTGTCCGCCGCCGCAGTTGCAGACCTTCGACGCGCCGGATCGCGAGACGTGCACGGTGAATCGCGAGCGCACCAACACGCCGCTGCAGGCGCTGGTGCTGCTCAACGATCCGACTTACGTCGAGGCCTCGCGCACGCTCGCCGAGCGCATGATGACGCAGGGTGGCGCGACGCCAGCGGAGCGGGTGCGCTTTGCCTTCCGGCTGGCCACGGCGCGGAATGCTTCGGACAAGGAAGTGGCGATGCTGGTCGAGCTTTTCGAAAAGCAGAAGAGCCGCTTCGCCCCCCAGCGCGAGGAAGCGCTGAAGCTACTCGGCAACGGCGAACATCCGCGCAACGAGAAGCTCGATCCGATCGAACTCGCCGCGTGGACCAACGTGGCGAGCACCATCCTCAACCTCGACGAAACCGTGACGAAAGGCTGACCTACGATGAATTTCGACCCGCTCTCTCACGAACTCGCGCTCCACCACACGCGCCGGCAATTCTTCGGCCGCACGGCGCAGGGCATCGGGCTCGCCGCGCTCGGCTCGCTGCTCAATCGCGAGCTCTTCGCCGCGCCCGGTCCTGCGACTCGAGGCGCGCTGCCGGCGCTCCATTTTGCGCCGAAGGCGAAGCACGTGATCTATCTGCACCAGTCCGGCGCGCCGT
>JBAVML010000494.1:0-19752 GCA_049690035.1 Chthoniobacteraceae bacterium | reverse complement strand
CCGGGCCACGGCGATTCAAAAGCCCGCGCGATGGTGCGCGTCGGAACGTTGGCGACGATGATGACGGGGATCAGGTAGCTGAAGATGAAACGGAACACGCCGCGAAAAACCACGTCCGGATAGCGGGCGATGTTGAACACATTGTAGTAGCCGTAGATCAGGCCCTGCGCCCGGACGATCCAGAACGCAATCGTGGCGAGGAAGAACATAACGGCGTAGTGAATGGCGACGCCGAAGCCGATCGCGATGCCGTAGAGCACGACCTGAGAGAGGGCTGGAGCGACATTGAGTTTGAAGAGCGAGAAGCCGACGATGGCCACGCCGACGAGCGCGTTGACCACGTTGTCCATGCCGAAGCGGCGCGTGGAGACGGCAAATTGCGCATCGACGGGCAGGACGAGAAACAGATCGAGCCGGCCGGTGCGGATGAGGTCGGGAAGCTCCGCGAGATTCACGTAGAAGAAGGCCTGGAAAAGCTGGCTCGTGAGCTGATGCGTGCCGACGAGCAGCACGCACTCCCACTTCGTCCAATCGCCGATGCGATCGGTGTGCGCGAAGAGCACTTCGAGGAAGATGATCTGCCCGAGAAACCAGAGCAGTTCCACCACCATCCACAGGATGAAGTTCGCCTTGAAGTTCATCTCGCGGATCAGCGAGTTGCGGATCATCAGCCAGTAGATCTCGAGATAGCGATTCATCGTTAACCGCCCACGGCTTGATACTTTCGGACGCCGCGGTGCCAGAGGACGCGCGCGGCGAGGTAGCAGACGATCAGCCACCCGGCCTGGATGCACAGCCCTTCGCCGAGTTCGCGACCGGTGATGCGCTCCATGCAGACTTGGACGGGAAAGAAAAGTTCGTAGGTGAAGGGCGACCACTTGATGAATCCCTGCAACCACGCGGGCATGATATCGAGCGGGAAGACATGGCCGCTGAGGAAGTATTCAAATGAGTAGAGGATGAAAATAATCGTGGAAATCTCGAGCACCCAGAAGGCGATCATCGCGAGCGAAAAGCAGATCAGGAACTGGATGCCCGCGGCCATCAGCGTCGAGGCTCCAAAGGCGAGCCAAGTGATCGCGTGTTCCGGGAAGCGCAGATGTTCCCGGAAGATGAAGGCGAGGATCAGGATCGGGACGAAAACAATGCTGATGTAGAGCAGCCGATAGCTGACGTAGAGCGCTGTGCGGTAGCCGAGGAAATTCATCGGCTTGGTCAGATACGCGCTGATCTTCCCATCGCGGATCTCGGCCGCGATCTGCCACTCGTCCTCCGTCGGCGTGATCAGCTGATCCACGAAGACGCTGAGCAGGAAATAGAAGATCATCGACGAGTATTCGTACCCGGCGATCTGCTTCTCACTCGTCGCGAAGATCGCCTGCCAGAGATAGACCGTCCCCACCAGCGGTACGATGCCGAAGATCGAGCGAAGGAGAAAATTCCATCGATAGACGAAGGTATTCTGCACCCCGATGTCGAAGAACTTCCAATACTTGGCGATGACCTCGGATAGAGCGGATGAATGGGCCACGGAGTGGCGGATTACACGGATGAAGAGGGGTGCTGGCAAGTGTCCTTCAAAGGCTTGATCGCCCAGCTGGGAGCTGCCAGTCGATTCGCGCCAATAGACCCGCTCCACGCAGAGAGATGTTCTCGCTAGACGCGCGAAAAATTTTGTCTCAAAAGACGCGGCAACCCCGACAGCTTGAACAACCACCGATGACAAAAAGACTCCTCCCATTTGCCCTTCTTCCCCTCCTCGCGGTCCTGCCGCTGCGAGCCGTCGAGTCGAACGTGCCCGTGGCGCGCATGCCCGGAACCACCAGTACTGGCTTCAGTTCCGTATTGAGCGAAGAAACGCCGGTCGGCGAGACGCAACGCCCCGAGTGGACCGGCGCTCGGCGTTTTACGGCCACCCGCGTTTACATTCAAAAGGAGCCTTGGGAAGTGGGTGTCGAGAGCTGGTGGCGGATCAAACACAAGCGCGACGGCACGCTCGCGCACCGGCTGCTGGAGGAGGTGGAAATCGGTCTGCCCTGGCGCATGCAGCTCGACCTCTACAATGACATCGAGGGCGACGACACGGGCGCCTTTCACTATCAGAGCTTCAACGTGGAACTGCGTTGGGCGCTGGCGGACTGGGGTAAGCTATGGGGAAACCCGACGCTTTACGGCGAATACAAATTCGCTGACGAGCACTGGGGGCCGGATGTGTATGAAGTGAAGCTGTTGCTCGGCGATCAGATTGCCTCGCGCTGGCATTGGGGCGTCAATTTCGTGTGGGAGGCGGAGGTGGGCGGCGAACGCGAGCAGGAGTTTCAAGTCACCGGCGGTCTCAGCTATTCGTTGATCGATGGCAAGGTCGGGATCGGCGTCGAGGCGTTCTACGACCGTGACTCGGTGAAGGGAGAACGCGGCGACGCGGCAAACATTTTTGCCGTCGGGCCCAGCCTTCAGCTTCGCCTGACGAACCGCATGCATCTCGACCTGAATTGCATGTTCGGAACCAACGAGGATTCGGAGCGGCAGATCGGCTACATCATCTTGGGCTACGACTTCGGCCCCGGCGGGCACGCCGAGCGCCAGTTCAATCCGATTAGCGGCCGGCGAAATTAGGTGGCAGTCTTCCCGCATGTTACGACGCGCGTCCGCACTCTCGCTCGCGTTGCATGCTGCCCTGCTGACTTTGGTCGGAAAGTCGTCGCTTTCCGATGCCCCGCCCGCCGCCGCCGGAGCCGGCGTGTCGGTGTTTGTGGCCCGCGCAGAAGGTTTGGTGCTCGCCGAGCCGGCGCCCGCGTTGGCGCCGGAGGCGCCTGCCGATCCATCGCCGCCAGGACCAACACCAGCGGCACCGGCGATCGAGCGCATCTTGCCGACGGTGTCGGAGGAGCCAACCTCGCTGCCGTTCGTCGTTCCGGCTCCCGCGGGTATTCCGCGCCCGCTGCCAGCGCCCGCTGAAGTCGATCCTCCGCGAACTCCCCGGACCACGGCGGCCGCCACGCCGCGCGGAAAAACGGGCGAGAAGCGTGGAATCGGTGGCAGCGCCAACGGCCGCAGCCTCACCGAGACCGGCACGGGGACTCGTGGCAGCCGTGCTGGCTACGTCCCGCCGCAATATCGGGTGCGCTACAAACCGTCGTATCCCGAGGGGGCGCGGGCCTTGCGCCTGGAGGGCACGGTTTTGCTGCTCGTCGCCGTGGATGCAAACGGGCGCGTCAAGGGAGCGACGATCCGCCAGAGTTGCGGACACAAGCTGCTCGACCGTACCGCGCTTTCCTCCGTGCAATCCTGGCGGTTCGATCCCGGACGGATGAACGGCGTCGCCATCGACGCGCAGGTGGAAGTGCCATTGACTTTCCGCTTCGAAGAACGCCGGACCAGCCGCGGCTGATTGTTAGAGCGACGGCATTACCAAAACCAGCCCGCGATCGCGCCGCCGAGGACGAGCCAGGCGGAGTTGACGCGATATTTCAGCAGCAGGAATGCAGTGGCAGTGGCGAGCGCGAGGGTGCGCCAATCCACAAGCGCGGCGCGGGCGAGTTGCCAGGTGACCACCGTCATCAGCGCGAGCGAGGCCACGTTCACGCCGTCGAGGAATGCACCCGCGACCGGCGATGCGCGCAGCTTCGGCACCAACGGCCCACTGATCGCGATGAACACAAACGCGGGCAGAAAAATGCCGACCGTGGCGGCGAGCGCCGCTGGCGGTCCTCCCAGGATGTAGCCGATGAAAGTGGCGCTAGTGAAGACCGGGCCGGGCGTGAACTGTCCGACAGCGATCGCGTCGAGAAGCTGCGTCTCGGTGAGCCAGTGCCAGCGTTCCACGAGATCGGCGCGAAGAAAGGCCAGCAGCACGTATCCGCTGCCGAAGAGGACGGAGCCGACTTTCATGAAGAACCAAAACAATGCCCCGACGGAGAATGGTGCCGCGACGGAGGCTGCGGGAGCGGCGGTGGTGAAAAATGGAATCAAGCCGAGCGCTGAGGCTCCTGCCGATCGACGCGTGAGACGCGGAATCGCCATCACGAGGCCGGTGCCGAAAAGGACGGCGAGTTCATTGACGCCGACCGCATTGAGCGCCAGCGCGGCGATGCCGAGTGTGGCCAGCCATCGCGTCTTGATGGCGGTGCGCGCGAGGCTCCACAGCGCTTGGATGATCACTGCGACGATCACCGGTTTCACGCCGTGAAGAATCCGTGTGACTTCGGGCAGCACGCCGAATTTCACGTAAGCCCACGCGATGACGCCGACGATGATCGTGGCTGGGAGGATGAAGCAGCAACCTGCGACGACGAGCCCCGGCCAGCCGGCACGGCGATGTCCGATGTGGATGGCCATCTCGGTGGAGTTCGGGCCGGGGATGAGATTGGTCGCGCCGAGCAGGTCGAGAAACTCGGCGTGCGTGAGCCAGCCGCGCTCGCGCACGACTTCGTGCTCCATGATCGCGACGTGCGCCGCCGGTCCGCCAAAGGCGGTGCAGCCGAGCTTGAGAAAGAGCCATGCGACTCGACCCAGTTCGCCTCGGTGTGGGGCGGGGGAGTTCATGGGAAATATTCGCGCTCGGAAACCTTCCGAGCTTCGGGCGAGATGCGGGTAGTCCCCGTATGCGATTTCCCTCCCCACTTTCCGTACTCGCACTCGCTGCCGTCCTCAGTTGCCGCACCGCGTGCGCCGAGTTGCCCAACATCCTCGTCATTCTCACCGATGATCAGGGCCGCGGCGAGTACAGCGCGTTCGGGACGAAGGATCTGCGCACGCCGAATCTCGATCGGCTGTTTCACGAGGGCATGACCTTCGAGAACTTTTACGCGAACAGCCCGGTGTGTTCGCCGTCGCGCGCGGCGCTGCTCACGGGAAAATATCCGGATCGGGTCGGCGTGCCGGGCGTGATCCGCGAGGAGGAGCCGGAGAATTCGTGGGGCTGGCTCGCGCCGTCCGCGACGCTGCTGCCGAAGCTGCTCAAGTCCGCGGGCTACCGCACGGCGATGGTCGGCAAATGGCACCTCGGCATCACCGCACCCAATCTTCCCAACGATCGCGGCTTCGATGTCTTCCGCGGATTTTTGGGCGATATGATGGACGATTATTGGACGCATCTGCGGCACGGGCAGAACTTCATGCGCAACAACGCGGACGCGGTCGAGCCCAAGGGACACGCGACCGACGTTTTCACCGACTGGGCGTGCGACTTTCTCGCGAGCCGGGCGCACGCCGCGGAGCCGTTCTTCCTCTACCTCGCCTACAATGCGCCGCACGATCCGGTGCAGCCGCCGCCGGAGTGGCTGGAAAAAGTGAAACAGCGTGAGCCGGGACTCGATCCGAAGCGTGCGCAACTCGTCGCCTTGATCGAGCATTTGGATTCCGGCATCGGGCGCGTGCTCGAGACGCTGGACCAGACCAGTCTCGCCGCGAACACGCTCGTGATTTTCACCTCCGACAACGGTGGCCGGTTGGTCAACGGCGCGAACAACGGTCCGTGGCGGAGTGGCAAGGAGCACGTGTACGAAGGAGGCTTGCGCGTTCCCGGTGCCGCGCGCTGGCCGGCGCGGATCAAGGCGGGAAGCCGCACGGAGCACGTTGCGCTGAGCATGGACATCTTTCCCACCGTGCTCGCGGCGGCGGGAGTGAATCTTCCCGCGGGGATCGACGGTGTGAGTTTTCTCCCGACGCTGCTCGGCGAAGCGCAGCCCGCGATCGCGCGCGAGTTGTATTTCGTGCGCCGCGAAGGCGGACCAAACTACGGCGGCAAGACGATCGAAGCCTTGCGCAGTGGTGATTGGAAGCTCCTTCAGGACAGTCCGTTCGCGCCGCTCGAACTCTACAACGTGAAGGACGATCCGCAGGAAACGAAGGATCTCGCGAACGAACGCAAAGACGTCTTCCGCAAGCTCGGTGCAGCGCTGCGGGTGCGCATCCAACAAGGCGGCGGCGTGCCGTGGCAGCGGCCGCAGGATTGAGGGCTACGCCATCACGCCCTTCACGACGTTCCCGGCGATGCCGGTGAGCCGCACGTCGAGCCCTTGGAATTTTGTGTTCAGGCGTTGATGGTCGATGCCGAGGAGCGCCAGCATCGTCGCGTGCAGATCGTGGACGGTGACGACGTTTTCGATCGCGCGGTAGCCGAGTTCATCAGTCGCGCCGAACGTCGTGCCACCTTTCACGCCGCCGCCGGCGAGGAAGACGCTGAAGCCGAGGATGTGGTGGTCGCGTCCGGTGCCCTGGCCCATCGGCGTGCGGCCAAATTCGCCGCCCCAGAGGATCAGCGTGTCGTCGAGCATGCCGCGTTGTTTTAGATCGGTGATGAGCGCGGCGGTCGCCTGATCGACCTGCTTCGCGCCGTCCTTCATTCCTTCCTCGAGCTGGCCGTGATGATCCCACGCGCGATGGTAGAGCTGGATCATGCGCACGCCGCGCTCGGCGAGGCGCCGCGCGAGTAGGCAGTTTGAGGCGAAGCTCCCATCGCCCGGTTCCCTCACGCCGTAGAGGTCGAGCATTTCCTTCGGCTCAGCCTTGAAGTCGGTCAGCTCCGGCACGCTCGATTGCATTTTGAAGGCGAGCTCGTACTGCGCGATGCGCGTCGCGATCTCGGGATCGTTCTGCTCCTCGGCGAGGAAGCCATTCATCCGCCTGATCTCTTCCACCACCTGTCGCTGCGTGCTCTGGCAGACGCCCTCGGGATTCCCAATGTAATGCACCGCATCGCCGCGCGACTGGAATTGAATTCCCTGAAACCGGCTCGGCAACACACCGCTCGACCATTGCCGCGCGGAGATCGGCTGCAGGCCGATCTTCCCTTTGGAGTTGAGCACGATGAAGCCCGGCAAATCCTGTGTTTCCGCGCCGAGCCCGTAAAGCAGCCACGAGCCCATGCTCGGCCGGCCCTTGATGATCGAGCCGGTATTCATGAACGCGTGCGCCGTGTCGTGATTGATCTGCTCGGTCTGCATCGAGCGGATTACGCACAGCTCGTCGGCGACGCCGGCGATGTGCGGGAAAAGGTCGCTCACTTCGATGCCGGATTTGCCGTGTTTGTTGAACGCGGTGAATGAGCCGCGCGCTTTGAGCACTTGGTTTTGCAGCTGTGCGATTTGCTGACCTTTCGTGAGCGATTCGGGAAATTCCTTTCCATCGAGCGCCTTCAGTTCCGGTTTCCAGTCGAACGTCTCGAACTGCGACGGTCCGCCCGCCATGCAGAGGAAAATCACGCGCTTCGCTTTCACGGGAAAGTGCGGCTGCTGGAGCACGCCGTGCCAGCCGTCTGGCTTCGTCAGCGCGGGCGTGGTCGCGGCGGCGAGCTTGTCGGCGAGCATGGCAAAGGCGATGCCGCCGAGGCCGTAGGCGCTCTGGGAAAGGAACGTACGGCGATTGACGCTGAGCGCGTGGGTCGTGGGATCGAAGTGATTCATGATCAATAGCGGGTGATGACTTCCTGCGAATTGAGAACGACCCGGCAGACGCTCGTCCACGCGGCGAGTTCGATCGGATCGCCTTTCGGTGGCGGCGCGTACCCGATCTTCAGCAGCTTCTCGGTGTCGGCGGTTTTGGAGCGGAACTCCTCGCGCTGTCCCGCGAGAAATTCCTTCAGCGACGCCTTCTCCTTGTCCTTCGCCGGACGCGCGACCGCGAGCTGGAAAACGCGATCGAGCCGTTCATCGTCGTTTCCTGCTTTCGCGTCGAGCGCTCGGCTGGCGAGGAGCTTCGCGGCTTCCACGAAGGTCGGATCGTTCAACAGCGTCAGCGCCTGCTGCGGTGTGTTGCTCACGGTGCGCTGCGCGGCGCATTCGTCGCGAGCCGGAGCGTCGAAGTTCGCCAGCATCGGATGCAGGAACGTGCGCTGCCAGTGCATGTAAACGCCGCGCCTCCATTGCTCGGGTCCCGTGCTCGCGGCGTACTCGCGATTTGGAAATTGCAGCGCCTCGTAGTAGCCCTCGGGCTGATACGGCTCCACGCTCGGCCCACCGATGTCGCGCGTGTTGAGCACACCGGCGATGAAGAGCGCGTTGTCGCGCACGAACTCCGCCTCGAGCCGCCGCGGATTTTGCGACGCGAGCAGCCGGTTTGCGGGATCGGCCTCGCGCAACTCGGGACGCAGGCTGCTGCTTTGCCGATAGGTCGCGCTCGTGACCATCAGCGTGATCATCTTTTTGAAATCCCAGCTGTCGCGGAACTCGCTCGCCAGCCACTCGAGCAGCTCGGGATGCGACGGCATCTCACCCTGAGAACCGAGATCATCGAGCGGCATGCTCAGCCCGTTGCCGTAGAACTGCGCCCACAGCCGGTTCATCACCGCGCGTGCGGTGATCGGGTTTTCCTTCGAGCAAATGTAGTGCGCGAGATCGAGCCGCGTGAGGCGCTTCGGCTCGGTGCTCTCCAAGCGACCTGGCAGGAAGGATGGCGTCGAGGGCAGCACGATCGCGCCGCTTTCATCCTGCCAATTCCCCCGCGGCAGCACGCGGATGGTGAGCGGTTGCGGCACGGCCTCGGTCACCATCGACCACGCGCGTCCGTTGCGGCACTCGCGGACGGCGGCGGCAAGTTGCTTCGATTTGTCGAAAGCGGGACGATCCGCCGCGGTGCTGAGCAGCCACGTATCCGCGAGAAGCTGCTGCTGTTTCGCCGTGCGCTGATCGGCTGCGGCGAACAACGCTTCCCGCACCGCTCGTGACGCGACTCGCAGCGGATCAGTCGCGCCCAAGGGCGTCACGGAAATGCGGAGCGGCACCGTGACGTCTCCGCTGATCGTCACGACGAGGCGGTCGCGCTCGCCGAGTTGCACCGGTGCTTCGAGCAACCAGATCGAGGCCGGTGGCCGCTTCGTTTTTTCCCGGGGAAGTTTCCATCCGGTCGTGACGCCAATCACTTCCTCGCCGCCGTCATAGCGTGGCTCTTTCGCGGTGGCATCGGCAAAGTAGATCGCCAGCTTGCGCTCCTTGCCGTCGGGAGTTTTCACCGACGCAGCGAGGCTCAACGCCTTTTCCTTCTTCGTCGGCGTGCCGGCTTTCTCCTCCAGTGCCTCCAGGCGCAATGCCGCGACTCGTCCCGCTCCCGGCTGTAGCGTCATGCGCACGTCTTCACCTTTCCCGAGCGCCCTGCCGAGCTGCAGCGCGAGGCCTTTTCCGATCGGCACCTCGCCATCTGCGACGGGCTTGCCAGCCTTGAAGAGTTGCGCGCTGACCGGCGGAGTCAGCCATCCGTTCGCATTTTCCGCGAGAAAGGTGCGCACCTCTTCCGACCATTTCGCGAACGCCGCGCCGGCCTTCGCGTCCTTCGTCAACTGCGCTCGCGCCGCGGTGAGATGCGCCGCCAGCGTGCGCTCGGCTTGCTGCTTGCGGGCCTTGAGATACGGACTGTCCACCTCGATCTCGGGCGGGAAAGGGTAGTCGTTGTTGAAGCCGGCGAGCTCTGGATTCTTCGTGTAGCCGTAGTCGGCGTAAACGCCCCACTGCTTCACATCGGCGAAGAACGATTGCAGCTCGTAGAAGTCCTGCGTCTTGATCGGGTCGAACTTGTGATCGTGGCACTCCGCGCAGCCAAACGTGCTGCCGAACCACGCCGCCGCGACCGACCGCACGCGCTCGGCGCCGTACTTCGCGAGATACTCCTTCGGCTGCGCGCCACCCTCGCGCGTCATCATGTTCAACCGGTTGTAACC
This sequence comes from Chthoniobacteraceae bacterium, assembly GCA_049690035.1. Taxonomy (GTDB): domain Bacteria; phylum Verrucomicrobiota; class Verrucomicrobiia; order Chthoniobacterales; family Chthoniobacteraceae; genus Chthoniobacter. The sequence continues at coordinate 10,100 of JBAVML010000494.1, read as the reverse complement.
GGTCGCGACGAGTTGCTCGGGAGTCGGCTTCGGCAGTAGATCGCCGGCGAGTTGCTCGATGGTGAATTGATCGAACGGCTTGTTCGCGTTGAATGAATTGATGACGTAATCGCGATACGGAAAGATGCGCTGGTTCTGGTCGCCGTGAAATCCGACCGTGTCCGTAAACCGCGCGACATCCAGCCACCACACCGCCATGCGCTCGCCGTAGCGCGGCGAGGCGAGCAGACGAGAAACTTGCTTCTCATAAGAATCCGGAGCGGAGTCGCCGACGAACGCGGTAACTTCTTCAGGCGTCGGCGGCAGGCCGGTCAGGTCGAGCGAAAGGCGGCGCAGCAGCTTCGCTTTCGGTGCCTCGGGCGACGGCGCGATCTTCTTCTCCGCGAGCTTTTCACGAATGAACCCATCGACCGGATTCGCCGCGCCATTCGCCGGCACCGGCGGCTTCACCAGCGGCGCGTAAGCCCAGTGCGCCTCATACTTTGCGCCCTCCGCGACCCAGCGTTTGATCGTTTCCTTCTGCGTCTGCGTCAGCTCCTTGTGCGCCTTGGTCGGCGGCATCAGGTCGTCTTTGTCGTCGGTGAAAATGCGGCGGATGATTTCGCTCTCGTCCGGTTTCCCCGGCACGATTGGGATCGCGCCGCTCTCTGCTTCCTTCAGCGCATCTTCGCGCACGTCGAGCCGCAGCTTCGCCTCGCGCTTCTTCGCATCGAAGCCGTGGCAGTGAAAGCACGTGTCCGACATGATCGGCCGGATGTCGCGGTTGAAGGACACGGGCCTTTCCGCCGCGTGCGCGGAGCCAAGGCAAAGTGCGGCGCCGATGAAAACGAGGCCGCTGGCGCGAGACAGCGCCGGGGAATGAAAAAGCAAGGAGGGCATTGCTACCATACTTGATCCTTTTCCCGCGCGTTTCACCCAATGATTTTTCGTCGAAAGTGCCGTCGACTCACACGATCGACTCGCGGGTCAACTGCCCGTTCACGAGTCGCATCAGGCCGCGCGAATTGCCGTTGTCGAGTTCGGGCGGGAGCGCGCTCGGCGGGAAGTTTTGGAAACAAACGGGCCGCGCGAAACGCTGGATCGCCGCAGTGCCGACGCTGGTGAAGCGCGAGTCCGTAGTCGCGGGGAAGGGGCCGCCGTGGTGCATCGCGGGCGACACTTCTACGCCGGTCGGAAAGCCGTTGATCAACAGCCGGCCGGCTTTGCGCTCGAGTGCGGTTAGCAGGTCGCCGGCGGTGGCGAGGTCGTCGGGCGTGGCGTGGATCGTCGCGGTGAGCTGCCCGTCGAGGCTCTGCGCCGCGCGGACGAGGCTGGCGAAATCATCCGCATCGACGAGGAGCGCGTAGGGTCCGAAGACCTCGTGCTGGAGCTCGCGCTGGCGCAGGAAGTCGTCGAGGTCGGTCGCGAACGCTGCCGCGCCGCCCTGAGTTTTCGCCGCGATCGGTTCCGCATCAGACGTCGCGAGCGGAACGGTGCCCGGCGTTTTCGCGACGGCATCGACGCCTTTTTGAAACGAGTCGCGGATGCCGGCGTGCAGCATCGTGCCAGGCGCGCTCGCTTCGATGAGCTTCGCAAAATGCGCGGCGAACTCCTGCATCTCCGGGCCGCCGACGGCGAAGACGAGGCCGGGTTTGGTGCAGAATTGTCCGACGCCCATCAGCACGGAATTTTTCAGTCCTTCGGCGATTTGTGTTCCGCGCTCGCGCAGGGCGCCAGGCAGGATGAAGACGGGATTGAGGCTGCTCATTTCCGCAAAAACCGGGATCGGCTCCGGCCGTGCCGCCGCGGTGTCGAAGAGCGCGCGGCCCGCGAAATACGAACCGGTGAAGCCGACCGCACGCGTGAGCGGATGCCGCACGAGGGCGTGCGCGAACTCCACGTCGCCGTGCAAAAATGAAAACGTTCCCGCCGGCAGCCCGCACGCTTCGACCGCGCGGGTGATCGCGCCGGCGACAAGTTCGCCCGTGCCGGGATGCGCGGGGTGCGCCTTGACGATGACCGGATTTCCCGCCGCGAACGCGCTCGCCGTGTCGCCACCGGCGACGGAGAAGGCGAGCGGAAAATTGCTCGCGCCGAAGACGACGATCGGCCCGAGCGGCACGAGCACGCGGCGCAGATCGGGTCGCGGAATGGGCTGGCGATCGGGCAGCGCCGTGTCGATGCGCGCATCGCACCACGAACCTTCGCGGACGACTTGCGCGAAGAGCTTGAGTTGGCCGACGGTGCGCCCGCGTTCGCCGGTGAGGCGATCCACCGGCAGGCCGGACTCGAGGTGCGCGCGCTGGATGAGTTCGTCGCCGAGTGCGAGGATTTCGTCGGCGATCTTTTCGAGGAAAAGCGCGCGCGCTTCGGCCCCGGCCTGGCGAAGCGCGGCGAAGGCGTCGTCGGCCAGCGTCACGGTGCGCGCGACGTCTTCGAGCGGGCTTTCGTGAAACGCGGGTTCGAGCTTTTGTCCGTCGAGCGGGCTGACGGCGTGAAACGAGCGGGCGCTTTTTTCGCCGAGAACTCCGGCAATGAGACTTTTTCCGTGGAGAGACATGATTGGTGGGATGCGGGTTAAGCGATGGTGTTGATGAGAGTGCCGAGGCCGGCGATGGAGATGCGCATCTCGTCGCCCGGTGCGAGCGTGAAATCGTTCGGCGGCACGGTGCCGGTGCCGGTGAGCAGGTAGGCGCCGTGCGGGAAGGAGTTGTCGCGGTAGAGAAACTCGGCCAGTTCCGGGAGCGCGCGCTTCATTTGGTCGAGCGCCGTCCCGCCGGTGAAGACGGCGTTTCCATTCCGCAAAATCTGGATCTCGATCGCCGTCTCGCGGGGCAGCGGCTCGCGCACCACCAGCGCCGGTCCGAGGCCGCAGCAGCATCCCCAGACCTTGGCCTGTGGGAGATAGAGCGGATTTTCGCCCTCGATGTCGCGCGAGCTGAGGTCGTTGCCGATTGTGTAGCCGAAAATGGCGCCCGCGGTGTTGATGGCGAGCGCGAGTTCGGGCTCGGGGACGTTCCATTTTGCATCGGCGCGCAAGGTCAACGGCGCCTCGGTGCCGCGCACGCGATGCGGCGTGGCCTTAAAGAAAATCTCGGGCCGCTCCGCATCGTATACGCGATCGTAAAAGGTGCCGCCGCCAGAGTCCTTGCTTTCATCCATGCGCGCGTCGCGGCTGCGCAGATAGGTGACGCCCGCCGCCCACACTTCCTGGCTCTGGATCGGCGCGAGCACTTGCGCGGGCCGCACGACCGGCGTCGCGTGAGCCAGGCGATCGTGCAGCCAGCGCGCAGGTTCCGGCTGCGCGAAGACCGAGTCGAGCGTGGCGTCGGCGAGGCGAAAACAATCTTCGCCGCGCTGAGCGATCAATGCATCAGCGGTGGAGAAAATGGAGACGGGTGGAAGGGTCATGGGTCGTGCAGCATGCGAGGCCGCGGCGCGGGCGGCAAGCTAGAGACCGGTGCGGTTCTTGATTCGCTCGATGCTTTCGAGGGCAAACTTGCGCTGGTCTGCCGGAAGGTCCGGATCGGAAAGCACGCGGGTGAAATTGTCGATCGCCGGTTTTCCGTCACCTTTGGCGGTATAGGCTTGGGCAAGGTAGAGACGATATCCCGTGGTCGAGCGCTGCTCCGCCTCCGCGAGCGTGATCAATTTCTCCAGCGTGGTGATCTCCGTTTTGTAGGCATGCGCCTCGTGGGCGATCTGAGCGTGCTTGAAGAGTACATTCGGATCTTCGGGCAGTCGCTCCACCAGCCGTTGGGAAAGCGCGTAGGCTTCGTTGTAACGCTTGGTGGCGTAGAAAAGCTGCGTGCGCGTGGCCAGAGCGCCGAGGTGCTTCGCGTCAAGGCTCAGCGCCCGATTTGAGGCGATGAGCGCATCGGCGAATTCCCCCCGCGTCATCTGGTAACCAGCCAGCGCGCTCCACGCCTCCACGCACTTGGGATCGAGCGTGAGCGCCTCGTCGAGCAAGGCTTTCGCCTCCGGCTCGCGATGCGCCGCCGTGAGCTTCGCAGCGGTCAGCGCGAGAAACTCCGCCTGGTCCCGCCTGGAAGGATGACCGAGTCGCGTCCGGACGGCCGTGAGATCCTTTATCGACCATGGCGCGGCCGCCGATCGCCGGAAGACGAGACTGGTGTGATCGACGTAGGCGAGGGTGAAGTCGCGGCGTTCGACAAGATGGTCGAGCAGCGTCCGATACTGGCTCGGATCTCCCACAAAGAGCAGCGTGTCGAAGCGATGCTGGCGATCGAGTTGACGGAAGAGGGTGGGGCTCGCGGCGGCCTGTGCAAACTCGCGCGAACGCGCCGACTTCGGATCGCGAACCTCTGCTGTAAGCAATTCCGGTCTCTGGGCGAGCAGCCAGGGATGAGCTGGTCCATTGAAGTAAAGTGATCCCGCTTTCAGCGTCTCGAGCGCGAGCTTTGGCGTTGCGAATGCAGGATTTTCACGCCGGCCCGGACGCGAGAGCCACCAAGCGGCCGCCAGGACGAAGACGATGCCCGCGACGGCAGCGACGAGCAGGGATCGAAAGCGGGGCGAGCGGGTGGAGGATTCCGGCATGACGGGTCGCGAAACCTAGCGGGATTAAATCCTTGCGTCACCCCATCTGGTGAATTATCCATCCGCCTCTTTTCCGGTTCCGGGTTGGTAGCTCAATGGTAGAGCAGCGCCCTTTTAAGGCGTTGGTTCCGGGTTCAAGTCCCGGCCAACCCACTTCCAGCACCGCGGTGAGGACGCGGAAGCATGGCGAGTCGAATTGGGCCACTCTCAAGAAAATGGAGAGACGGTCCTGCCGGCGGCGGCGAGGTGGCGAATCTGATGAACCCCGGGAATTCGGGGGCGCAGCGTGTCTGAAGGAAAAACCTCTCGCGTTGCCTCCAGCGCCGCCGTTAATTCCCGGTCGATGTTGTCTCGTATCTGCCTCTGCCTCGCGCTCGCTTCCATTGTCTCGGGGTGCTTCGAGCCTTACAAAAAGGCCGATGCCGAGGCGAAAAAACCGCTGGTCAACGTGGCGGGGGACACGGCGTTTCAGGCGTTCGTCGGCCGTTTGCGGATAGCGGTGAAGAAGCGCGATGTCCCCATGGTGTCTTCGATGATGACGCCGGATTTTGGCTACACGTGGGAGGAGACGGCGCAGCCCAGCGCGCAGATTTTCGGCTACTGGGAGGAGAATGGTCTCTGGCCGGTGCTGGCCGATCTGCTCGAGAAAAAATTTTCGCCGCAGGAACTCTACATGGTGTCGCCGCCGGAGTTGGTCAGTGACGCAAAATACAATGGACCGCGCTGTGGAATGCGGGTGGTGGGTGGCAGTTGGAAGTTCGCCTACTTCCTGCCGCACGGTCAGCCATGACGGGGCGGGATCCGCTCGCGCTCGGGCTGCCGCATCGGGCGCCGTTTGTCTTTGTGGATGAAGTGACGGAGCTGCAGCCCGGGGAGAGCGCCGTGGGCCGGAAGGTGTTCGCGGCGGACGAGCCCTTTTTTCGCGGGCATTTCCCCGGTGATCCGCTGGTGCCGGGCGTGATCCTCACCGAGGCGCTGGCCCAGATGGCAGGAATTGCGGCTGGCCAGGCGGGGCGCAGCTTCCGGCTCACGGCGATCAAGGGGATGAAATTTCTCGCGGCGGTGCGGCCGGAGGAGGTGATCACGCTGCGCGCGCGCAAACTCGGTTCGGTGGGCGGGCTGTGGCAGTTTGAAGTTCGCGCCAGCGTCGGCGAGGCGACGGTGGCGGAAGGTGCGGTGGTGTTGAGCGAAGCGTAGCCGAGCTACGCCTACTGCTTGGGTGCAGTGAGGTCGTAGATTTCACCCCATTCGCCTTGCGCCGCGAGACGCGCGGAAAGTTTCCACGGCTGCGTGGAGCCCGGGTAGTGCTCCTTCTCCTCGGCGCCCCAGAAAAGATAGCGCACGTCGAGTTCAACGGCGGCTTCGTGCCAGTCGGGGTCTCCATTGAGCAGCGCATCGACGCGAGCCGCGGGTCGGGCCCAATCGAGGCCGTGGCTCCAGGCGTGGCCAGTGTAGCCGAGCGCGAGCTTCCGACCCGCGAGGAGCAGGGGATGATTGTAAGTCGGGTAGCCGACGAAGCGTTCGGTGATGGGAATGGCCGCGATCGCTTTTTCCACGGCGTCCAGTTCGCTGCGCGTGGCGATGTCGAAACCGGTGTGAGTGCCATCGAGCCCGCCCAGGAGCGAGACAAAGCCGGAGCCGAAGAGCGCGACGGCGGCGAGCGCCCGCTGCCAGAGCGGACGCGCCGCGAGGAGTTCATTCCACGCCAGTGGTACGATGGCGAGGTAGGACCAGATCATCAGCTTGGTATTGTCCCACTCCCACGGCGCGAACTTCACGAAGACGCAGAGGAGGAAGATGAATAGCGCCGGGAAGAAAAGCGCGCGCGGCCAGCCGGCGCGCGGATCTTTCCAGAGCCGAAAGCCAAGCCAGCCGACGAGTGGAAGCAGGAAGCCGAAATTGATCGGCCAGAAGAGCAGCATGGCATTGAGCGTCGGCGAGCCGGGGAGGTGCTCTTCGCACCACTGGAGCCATGTCGCGTCGTCCCACATCCAGCCCGGCTTGAAGCCGAGGACGCTCGCGCCGCCGAGCGTGCCGGTGACGAGGAGGACCAGCGCCGAGGCGGGAACGAACGCCGATCCGACCAGAATCCCGAGACCGCGCCGCGATGGCGGATGCAGGACGAACCACGAAGCGAGCATCAGCGAGAGGAAGATAAAGGTGTGCAGGTGGAAGAGCGGCATGCTGGCGTAGAGCAGCAGTTCGCCCGCGCGCGGCAGGCGCCAGCCATCGTCGCGGAAGAATCGCGACCGCCAGCTCGCCAGCAGGAGCAGCCCGGCGGGGAGGGCGAAGAGCAATCCGCGCTGCGTGACGAAGAGCGCGAGGAAGATGCTCTTCCACGCGAGCTGGGTCTGGAAGTCCGCGACGTGACCGCCAGCGAACACGGCGAATCCAGCCAGACCGCCGTTGCCGAGAAACGCGGCCAGTGCGATCCCTCGCCCCCACCGCCAAAGCGCCGCGCCCGCGAGCGCCGCGCCCGCGAGCCCTGCCCAGATCAGCCCGCGCAGGGGATCGACCCCGGTGAGCGTGAGGAGCGCGTTAAAGAGGTCGATGCCCACGGGGTAGGTGAGCTTGCCGTGCGTGAAGATCGGATTGTCCGGCCAGAACGCGGCGCCATTGGCGAGAAAACGGATGTAGGTGAGATGGAGCGAGAGGTCGCCGAGATTGTTCGGTGAAAGGATCTTGATCTTGTCGCCATCGGCAAAGACGAGCCACAGGAAGGCGCGCGCGGAGGCGAGCGCGAAGAGGACGATCGCGAGCCACTCCCAGCCGTTTGGCGGGACATGGCGAGTCGTTCCGTGCCGCTGCTTCCACGCCGACCACGCGCCGAGTAGTGCGCCCATGGTGAGTGAAATCCATGCACTGGTGAGATCGAGACCGCCGCGCGCAAAGGCGAGGGCGGTGGCGAGCAGCACGCTGGTGGCGACCGCGTAGAGCAGCGCGGCGACGAAGTTCATTTGTCCTCCACCTTTGCAGGTGGCTCGCCCGAGGTGAATTCTGGCTGCCGTCCCGGAACGAACTCGGCGAACGTGGCGGGACGCAGATACAACAGCTGCGACTGCCCGGAATTGCCGCGCAGCGTGATCTTCTCGCGATACCACGAGCCACGCAGCGTGCGCTCGATCTCTTCCTGATATTCCTCGGCGACGAGGAAGAATTGCCCGTCGCTCACATCCTTCGGGAGATCCGTGAGATTGCCGATCTGCACTCGCGTGAAGTCGGCGAGCAGCCAGGGCAGGGGATGCACGTCGCCGAGCACGACGTAACCGGGCAGATGGTAGTTCGTTCGATCCCGAGCGGTGAGCGCGCGCAGCGGCTCGATCAGCTTGCGGATGTCGAGGGTGGTCTGGACGTAGGCGTACGGTTCGTTCTCGTTGGCGAAGTCGCGGAAATTAAGCCGCAGCGATGCGGCCGCGGAGCAGGCGATGACCAGGGCCGCGACGATGCCGACTACCCACCGATCGAAGCGTGCTGCGGCACACACCACCACTGCGCCGAAGACAAAATAGAACGGCCAGAGAATCGCGATGAGGCACCATGGCGTCTTGTAGGCGACGATCGAGTAAGCAAAAAACGCCGCCGCGCCGGAGAGCGCGAACCAGCGCAGCGTGCGGCCCGTGCCCCGCCCCGCGAGGCCGATCGCGGCGATGAACCCCAGCATGCCGGGCCATTCGTAAGAGAGCATCAGCCGGAGCCAGTACCATGGTTCCTTTTCGTGCCCGGTCTGCCCGCCCATGCCGGTGTGCGCCCACGCGAAGATGCTGACGACCAGCCCGCCGAGCGAAGACCAGTCGAGCAGGAAGCCGGTGTAAAAAAGCACGATCACCCCGAGGCAAACCGCAGCCATCCACACGAGATCGTGATTCGTCCACTGCTGCCGGGCGGGCACGAACCGCGCCGAAGGGCTGTAGCGTTCCCACCACCGCAGCACGCCATATCCCGAGGCGAGCGCGATGGCGTGGATGATGTAGGTCTCCTTCGTCAAAATGAGGCCGGTCACGCCCGCACCGGCCACCCACAGATGACGCCGCGTGCCGAAGTGGCAGAGACCCGCGAGCCCCCACGAGGTGAGCAGGAGAAAAAACACAAACCACGATTCGTGGATCGCGTAGCGCCCGTAGAAAACAAACCCCGGCGACACCGCCATGCACAGCGCGGCGATGCGGCAGGTTGCTTTCCCAAAGTAGGGGCGGAAGGCGAGCATCATCGCCACGCACGCGGTGCTCACCAGCGCGAGCGGCAGGCGTAGCGCCCACTCGTGCCGGCCGAGCAGCGTCTGCGCGATGAAGAGCACGTAGAAATGCAGCGGCCCGTGGAAGTTCGTCGGGTCGTAGTGATAGAAGCCCGTCCGGGTGAGCTGATCGACGAACCATCCGTTCACCCCTTCGTCGAAATGCGCCGGCTTGATGCCGAGGAGCGTCACGCGCAGGGCGAGCGCGAGGGCGACGATGGCCACGGGAATCCAGCGGTCGCTCCTCATTGGCGAAAGCGCGGCGGAATCGAACCGCGAATCTTGCGCGGCGAAGAAGTGCCTGCGATGAAGGCGCGCGCCTCGTCGCAGTCCCAGCCAGCCCCGATGTCGGTCAAACCCATTCTTTCCATCGTCATTCCCGCCTACCAGGAGGCGCGCCGGCTGCCGCGGACGCTGGAGGAGCTGGCGGCATTTTGCGGCGGGCTGGGGATTTCATACGAGGTGCGGATCGTGGTCGAAAACTGCTCCGACGGAACGGGGGAGATAGCCGCCGCCTTCGCTGCACGCCAAGCGCATTTTTACGTCACCGAGAGCCGGTTCCATTACGGGAAAGGATTTGCCGTGCGCTCCGGCATGGTTCGCGCCCGCGGAGAATTCGTCTTTTACATGGATGCGGATCTCAGCGTGCCGCTGCGCGAAGTGAACGCCTTCCTCGCGCATTTCGCAGCGCATCCCGATATCGACGTGCTCATCGGCAATCGCCAGCACCCGTACAGCCGCATCACCCGCTCGCAGAGCTGGCTGCGGCGGACCATGGGGCAGACCTTCAATCGCATCCTGCAGATCGTCGCGCTCGCGCCGGCGCGTGACACCCAGTGTGGCTTTAAGGCCTTTCGCAACGAAGCCGCGCAGGCGATCTTCTCGCGGCAGAAGCTCAGCGGGTTTGCCTTCGATGTGGAAGTGCTGCTCCTCGGGCAGCGGCTTGGCTACCGCGTCGCGGATTTGCCGGTGGAATGGATCAATTCTCCCGAGAGCAAAGTGCGCATCGTGCGCGACAGCATCCAGATGCTCCGCGACGCGGTGCGCGTCCGGAGGCTGGTGAATGCAACGTTGGCGAGCGAACGGAAGTCCGCCGAACGGCCAGCGCCCCCGCCACCGTGAGCGCCGTCGTCCACGGCCGCTCGTTGTCCCGCATATGACTTCGTTTGCCCTGCCTCCCGGCTACGCGCGCATCAAGGTGGTGAAGACATTCCGCGAGCTGGTCACGACGCCTTTCGATGGCGGCGTCAATGGACTCTGCTGGCCCCGGATGCTGCGCGGCGATTTTGCGGAAGTGGTGGCGTTGCTGGGCGCAGGTGAAGGTATTGTC
>JBAVML010000493.1:0-1603 GCA_049690035.1 Chthoniobacteraceae bacterium | reverse complement strand
GTAGCCAATTGATTGGTCAGATAGAACAGGGATGTCGTGGGGGCGTAAAGCCCGACACCGCTCTTGCCATCTCCGTTCCAGTCGCCCACGATGGGCTGCCAACGATTATCGACAAGCAGGTTGGCCTCGCCGTAGCCGAAGGTGATTTCCGCCACACCGGTGGATAGAGTGTTGGTGAGATAGAACATCGAGGTCTTGGGGGCGTAAAGCGCAACGCCGACCTTGCCGTCGCCATTCCAATCGCCCACTAAGGACCGGCGAATCAATTACTGTCGGGTTTATTCGGGTTTGGCGACGTAGTTCCATTTCGGCAGCAAGTTGTCGAAAAGTATGGTCATCGTAGTTTTGAAACTGTCGGCGACCTTGCGGCCGATTTCATAAGTGCGGCGGATGACGTTGACCGTGGTTTGTAGGCCTGTGGTGGTCGAGGCTTTGCGCATCAGGCGGACCACGGTGTCGAGAGTGTCGAACAGCATTCCTTGGCAGGCGCGACCGACATGAGGAAAGAAGCGGCGTTCGATCGGGTTGAACTTCGAGCAGTAGCTTGGGTAGTGGGCCACTCGGATTTCGATTCCCAAATCGTTGACGAGGTGTTGCAGGTCCTGTTTGAAAAGATACTGTGCCGCCGAATTGCTTCCGCCACAATCGCACAACAAGAGGATGGACTTGGCATACGGGTAGCATCGCTGGCCGATCCGGTTCCAGTACCAGCGGAGGCTGTCACACGCGAATTGGCTTGTGTCGTGGCTCAGGCCGATATTGATGTGGCCGCGATTGCGAGCAAGGTCGTAGATGCCGTGCGGAATGATCACGCCGGTAGCCCAGCTAGGAAAGTCATGGTCGAATGCCCGGAATGCCTGTTGCGTCCACACGCGGCCCTTGCGAAAGAGTTGTCCGAGATGTTCTTTTGCCTTGGTATCGAGGGAAAACACGGGGTTGCCCGCCGCAATGTACTTGGCCTTCAGTTTGGCGATCCGGAGGAACTGGGCGTCCCGATCGGGGCTCTGTCCGCCTGCCAAGACTTTCTCGATCTTGTGTCGCCCCAACTTTTGCTCTTCCAGCCAGTCTTGTACGACGGGCGGACTGACGGGCGTTCCCCTGTCCGTCGCAGCGTCCGCGATTTGCCGCGGCGAGAGGTCCGTCCACAGCACGTCTTTCTCGTCGGGGTCCCCGGCGATGCGGACATCCAGAATCGCTTTCAGATTGTCTACGAGTTCGGGCTCAGACTCGGTCTTTTTTTTCGACCAGCGCCCGGACGCCGTACCCGTCCCGCAGCCGGGTCGGTCGGCAACTGGCCGAGTTCGTCGGCTCCGCGCTCGATGGTCCGTGTTGAACATCCAAGAACATCGGCGACATACTCGATTCCACCGTGTCCCAACCGTGCCGCTTCGAGGGCCGCGAATCGCCTTCGATCCCGTTCTGACAACGTCTGCGCGAACGCCCGCATTCGCTCCTCGATGTTCGGTTCGTACCCCTGCTGAAATACAAAAGCCATCCTTGGCCTCCGCGACGTTAAAGGAATCCTCCGTTTCAGAAAACACCCACATTTCGTATACTACCACAATACCGTGGAATCTCCGACAGTAATTGATTCGCCGGTCCT
>JBAVML010000492.1:0-5116 GCA_049690035.1 Chthoniobacteraceae bacterium | reverse complement strand
GCGGTACTGGTCAACAACATCGGCAACACCGCCAACCTCGGCTTCAGCAGCTACACCGACGCGATCTATCGAGGCGCGACTTTCAACTTCACCTCCACCGGAACGACGAGCGAGCTGCGCTTCACTGACGGGGGCATTCAGGACATCGGCGATGAGTCATGGGGCATTGACAACGTCAAGGTCTTCAAGACCTCGGACAACTCGCTCGTTTACAGCACAAACTTTGAAACTGGTGCCGGCACGGAATGGACCAGTCGCACGGTGAACAGCGATGCGCCCGGCGTCTTCTCGAGCTTCCTGGGACGTTTCGCGAACGGCGGCAGCACCCTCCAACTGCCGACGGAAAACGCTACGCAATACCGCGTGGAGTTTGATTTTTACGCGATCGACTCGTGGGACGGCAATGCCGGTCCGGACTTCTTTGACGTCTTCGCGGGCAACACGCTCACCTTCCACGAAACCTTCAGCAACTACACGGCGACGAATGTGCAGTCCTTTCGCGCGGCCGCGGGGGGAAGCGTGCCGTTGCAGGTGGTGCCCGTTATCACGAGCATCAACACTGACGGCGGCCGGCCCGGTGCGGATGGAACTTTCTACCTGACCGGCAGCGGCTTCCAAGAGGGCGCGAGTGCGATCACCATCGGCGGAGCCGGGGGCGTGGTGATTAACGACAATTCGACGGCCGACAGCGGCGGCAACGTCTACGGGAACAACGACCAGTACTACGATCTCGCCGCGTCGCTCTCGCTCGAGGGCCCGATCCGCATCACCACGGCGGGCGGCTTTTTCGAAATCCCCGGGCCGGTGAATCCGATCCCGGCGTTCGTCGAGTTTAGCGGCCTCAACGCCACCGCAGCGCAAGGCACGCCGGCGACGGCGGCGCAGGCATCGGCGAACACGGGGCAGACGATCACGCTGCTGGGCAGCGGATTCACGAGCAGCACGCGCGTGCAGTTCGACGCGATCGACGACAACGGCATTTCGGGCATCGTCACGCGCACCGGCACCCCGAACACGGGCGGCACGCAACTCACCGTTACCGTGCCTGCATTGGCGAAGACGGGCAGCGTTCGCGTGATCGGCAGCGCGACCACGGTGCCCCTGCAGATTGTTCCGACTTTGCGCTCAGTCGGCGGTGCGCTGACGAGCGGTCAGTCGATCATCCTCGAAGGCGCGGGCCTGCGCACGGGCGGACTCACCGTCAGTATCGATGGGCAGGCGGCGACGGTCGGCGCGGGCAGGACGATCAGCGATCGAGGCAGCTTCGACCAGCAAGTCGTCGATGTGACCGTGCCGGCCGGCGTCACGGACGGGACCATAACGGTGACAACGCCAGGCGGCACCTTCGTTCTCCGTCGGGCGGTAACGGTGGCCACGCAACCGGCGATCACGCCCGGTGTCGAAGTCGGCGACACGACGGGCGTCGCGTTGACCGTGCCGCTGCCGCTCAATAGTCACGTCGAGATCCTCGGGCAGAAGATCGGCATCGATAGCGCGTTTGCCGGCAAGGATGTCGATCTCTATCGGATCGTGCTCAACGGCGGCGACAAATTGGTCGTTGATATCGACCGGGCTTCCGGGTCGTTCCTGAACAGTGCCTTGCGCCTCTTCAATTCGAGCGGCGTGCAGCTCACCGCGACCAACGACTTTGGTGGAGCCGGGCCGAATTTTCGTTACACGGTGCCGACGAACGGCACGTATTTCGTGGGCGTCAGCGGCTACGCGAACTTCAGCTACGATCCGGCGGTGGCGAACTCGGGATCGAACGGGACGCAGGGCGAATACACGCTCAAGCTGGACCGCATCGACGGCGCATCGAGCGTGCTCAGCGGGATCGTTGGGACCGCGACGAGCGGTACGGCGGCGCGTGGTGGTGTGGCGTCGGCGAATATCGGCCAGACGATCACGATCAACGGCAGCGGTTTCGTCGCGGGCGATCGTATCGTCTTCACCGCGCTCGGCAGCGGGGGCGATCTCAGTACTACGACGGTGACGCCGACGGCGATCGCGCCGGACGGAACGAATCTGCAAGTGGTGGTGCCGGGTGGCGCAACGAGCGGCCAGCTGCGGCTCGAACGCGAAGGCGTTGGTCTCTTCCTCCAAATCGTGCCGACGATCCGCGATGTGACCGCGTCGCAGGGCCAGCCTTACCATGGCGCGAACGTGACTTTCAATGGCAGCGGTTTTGTCGAGGGAAACACGACGATCCTATTCGGCGGGACGACCGTCACCGATCTGAGCATCTCGAACGGACCGGACATTTTCTATTCTGCGGAAGACAACGGCGGGCTGAATGTCGTCGTGCCGAACGGTGCGGCGACCGGCCCGATCACCGTCACGACCCTTGGCGGCACGAGCGCCCCATTCGATCTCACGCTCACCGGCATCACCGCGGTCGCGACGAGCGGCACGCCGGCGAACGCAGGCGTCGCGAGCGCAAATCCCGGCCAGGCGATCACGCTCACCGGCACGAAATTCGACGGGACGACCGACGTCATCTTCCAGACGATCGACGGCAACGGCACGCGCTCGGAGCGCGTGGTGCGGCCGATCGCGGTGAACGGTGGCGGCACGGAAATCACGGTGGTGGTGCCGATCGACGTGGCCGTGACGGGAAGTGTGAGCATCGCGGGCGACCGTACCAACACGGCGCTCGCCCTGCAGATCGTGCCCGTGCTGACCAACGTGGATTTCACGAGCATCGCCAGCGATGGCAGTAGCGCGGGTGTGCGCCTGCGCGGGGCGGGCTTCGTCGAGGGGAACGGGAGCGTCTATCGCTTTGGCAGCGTGGCGGTGACCGATAGCAGCCCGAACGCGGGTCCGAATACGGGCGGATTTTACCAATACGACAATGACGGGGTGGACCTGACGTTGCCGACTGGAGGGGACGATTATCATGGGGCGGTGACGGTGACGACGGCGGGGGGGACGAGTGCGCCGTTCAGCCGGGGGTTTGCGGCGCTGACGGGCGTGGCGCTGAGCGGCACGCCGGCCAACGAGGCGCTGGCGAGCGCGAACCCCGGGCAGGCGGTGACGATCACCGGCGCGGGCTTGAGCACGAGCACCGACTTCATCAGCCAGTACCTCGATGGCAATGGCACGCTGGTGACGCGGCTGTTGAACCCCACCACCGCGAACGTGGCCGGGACGAGTGCGACGCTGATCGTGCCGACCAATGCCAACGGCGTCTTTGCCCTTCATGAGGTGGGTTCAGCCAATGCGCCGCTGCTGCAGATCGTGCCGACGCTGAGCTACGTCGAGGTGCAGGGCAACAACTCGGCGCGCTGGCGCGGGCTCGGGTTCCTGGAGGGGAATGGGACGGTGTATTCCTTTGGCGGCACGACGACGACCGACAGCGCGACGAGCTCGGGCGGCGGGGCGGATGTGGGCGCATTCTACGCGGTGGATAATGACGGGGCGAACGTGGCCATGCCGACCGGCGGCCTCGGCAGCGGCCTGGCGACTATCCAGACCAGCGGCGGGACGAGCGCGGCGGTGCCGTGGCGCGCGCTCAATACCGGGCTCGCGACGACGCTCTACGACGTGGCCTATGAGCCGGGCACGGGCAATCTGCTGGTGGCCACGAACACCGAAATCAAACGCCTCGACGCAGCGACGGGCGCGACGCTCTCGAGCTTCGCGATGCCGGTGCAGGGCAGTGGAAACACCGGCCTGCAGATCGTGCCCGCGGGGGCCAACCTCACGCTCAATGGGGTGGCGGTGCCCGACGGCAGCCTGCTGGTGACCAATGGGGCGCCGAATCCGGACCGGGTGATCGCGGTCAATGCGACCACCGGAGCGACGATCGCGTCGCTGGCCCTGGCAGAAAACATCGATGCGGTGGGCGGACTCTACGATGCGGCGAGCGGCTTCCTTTTCATCCTCGACGAAAATCCCAACGACGTGGTGAAGGTGAACCCGGCGACCGGCGCGGTGGTGGCGCGGTATGCGGTGCCCTTTGATGTGAACTACGGCGGCATCGCGCTCCATCCCACCAGCGGCAATCTCTACGTGGTCTCGAGCCAGACGAGCTCGGTGGTGGAGATGACCACGGGCGGCACCGTGGTGCGCCAGCTCGACCTCGCGCCGCAAGGGCTGCACAACGAAGCGAGCGGCGCGGCGTTCAACGCCGCCGGGCAGCTCCTGGTCAGCTCGAACAACCGCAGCGTCGTTTACCGGTTCGACCTCAGCGGCCCCGCGGTAGTCGGCCCCGCGGTGGTCTCGCAAGCCACCATCACCTCCATCAGCGGCGCGGCTGGCAGCGGCACGGCGGCCAACGGCGCACAGGCCTCCGCCAACGCCGGGCAGATCGTCGAGATCACCGGCACCAACTTCGGCGCGAACACGCAGGTGATCTTCCCCGGCCGCGACCAGTACGGGAATCTCTTCCAGATCGGCGTCGCCCCGCTCGCGGTCAACGCCGCGGGCACGCGCCTGCAAGTCCAGGTGCCCGCGCTCGCCCAGACCGGCGCGGTACTGGTCAACAACATCGGCAACACCGCCAACCTCGGCTTCAGCAGCTACACCGACGCGATCTATCGGACCGTAACGCTCAACTTCACCTCCACCGGCGCTTCCACGCCGATCGTTTTCCGCGACGGTGGAATCCAGGACATCAACGACGAATCGTGGGGCATCGATAACGTGCGGGTGGTGCGCACCTCGGATAGCGCCGTGATCTATAGCACCGATTTCGAGAACGGCGCCGGCCCGGAATGGAGCGACCGCACGACGGATAATTCGTTGCCCGGCAGCCTTACTCGGTTCCTTGGCCGCTTCAGCGGACCGGGTAGCAGTCTCACCGCGCCCACCGTCGCGAGCACGGATTACCGGCTCGAATTTGACCTCTATGCAATCGACTCGTGGGATGGCGAGGCTGGGCCCGACGCCTTCGAAGTCGCCATCGATGGCCAGCAGCGGCTGCACGAAACGCTAAGCAATTACTCCGTGGGAAGCGTGCAGACCTTCCGCGCGGCCGCGGGCGGCTCCGTGCCGTTGCAGATCGTGCCGGTGATCACGAGCATCAGCGGCCAGCCCGGCACCGACAACAGCTTCACCCTCTTCGGGAGCGGGTTCATGGAAGGCGCGAGCACGATCACCATCGGCGGTGCAACCG
>JBAVML010000491.1:0-13077 GCA_049690035.1 Chthoniobacteraceae bacterium | reverse complement strand
CCTCATCCCCGCGGATCGGCAGAGTGAGGAAGCGGAAATCGTCAGCAGCCTGCGCGCAGGCCAAGCGATCGAGCCCTTCGAGACCACCCGCGTGGCGAAGGATGGACGCAAGCTGGAGGTTTCGCTGTCCATCTCTCCCGTCCGGAATCAGGCAGGCGCGATCATGGGCGCGTCGAAAATCGTGCGCGACATCACCGCGCGCAAGCAGGCCGAAGCGGCCCTGGTGCAGCAACGAGAATGGTTCGAGGTCACGCTTTCGAGCATTGGCGATGGCGTCATCGCTACGAATGCGGAAGGCGTGATCACTTTCCTGAATCCCGTCGCGGAAAAGATGACGGGCTGGACCTCCGCAGAGGCACGGAGCCGTGCGCTCTCGGAGATTTTTCATATCATCAATGAAGGGACGCGGGCTCCGGTGGAGAGTCCACTCGATCGGGTGCTGCGCGAAGGCACGGTCGTCGGGCTGGCGAATCACACTGTGCTGATCGCGCGCGATAGGCGCGAAATTGCCATCGAAGACAGCGCCGCTCCGATCAAGGACGCTGCCGGGAATCTCCTCGGCGCGGTGATGGTCTTTCACGACGTGACGGAGCGTCGGCGCGCCACTGCGGCGCTGGCCGAAGCCCATGCCCGGGCGGAGGCGGCGAACCGCGCGAAGGATGATTTTCTCGCCGTGCTCAGCCACGAGTTGCGCACGCCGCTCACTCCCGCGCTGATGGCGGCATCCGAACTCGAAACCGAGCTGCCATCCGACCCCGCGGCGCTGCGAGCCTCGATCGCGCTCATTCGGCGCAATATCGAACTCGAGGCGCGGCTGGTGGACGACCTGCTCGATCTCACCCGGATCAGCCGCGGCAAACTGCGGATCGCCTCCGCGCCCGTGGATCTGCACGTCACTTTGCGCGACGCGCTCGCCATCGCCGAGCCGATGCTCCGGGAAAGACGCATCGCCGTCGTTACCGACCTGGCCGCGGAGCGCCATCTCGTGCGTGGCGATGCCGCGCGGCTCGCCCAGATCTTTGCCAATCTGCTCACCAATGCCGCGAAGTTCACCCCCGAGGCGGGCCACGTCACCGTCTGCACGCAAAGCACCGATGGCACCCTGCGCGTCGAGGTGAGCGATACCGGCATCGGCATCATGCCCGAGGTGCTGCCGCAGATCTTTGAGGCGTTCCGCCAGGGGGAAGTCAGCACCACGCGGCGTTTTGGCGGATTGGGGCTGGGCCTGAGCGTGGCGAAGAGCCTGGTCGAAGCGCACGGTGGCAAGATCGAGGCGCAGAGCGAAGGACGCGATCACGGCGCGACTTTCTGCGTGACCCTTCCAGCGCTCGAGGCGACCTTGCTTGACGGCCAAAACTCCGTCCCCGCCGCGACATCCGGCCCTTGCCGCTCGCTGCGCGTCTTAATCGTGGAAGATCACGAAGATACCCGCCAGATTCTCCAGCGCCTGATCACCCGGGCTGGGCACACGGTGACCGCCACCGGCAGCGTGCGCGAGGCGCGAGAGGCGTTGGCGGAGCAGCCGATCGACCTCGTGTTCACCGATCTCGGCTTGCCGGATGGCACGGGTTTCGACGTCATCGCCGCGCTCCGCGAAAAGTCTGATTGCCCCGCTGTCGCGATGAGCGGCTATGGCATGAACTCCGATCTCGAACGCACCCACGCGGCTGGTTTCACCGAGCACCTCGTCAAGCCCGTCGCGGTCGAGGTGCTCCGCGCGACGCTCGCCCGACTGAGCGCCACCCGAGCGTGATCCGCTCGCGTTCACACTCCTGCGCCCCATGAACCGCATTCTGCCATCCGCCATCCCCATCGCTGCCACCTTTGCCCTCCTCGCGGCAGGCTTCTACCTCACCAGCGGGACAGGCGGAGGCGATCCCTTCATGCCGCATGCGCACTGCTATCTGTTTAATCGCAAGCTCATGCAATTGCACGGTGGCTCCGACCTGGTCATCGGTCTGTCCTACGTGGCGATCTCGGCGACGCTCGTCTGGCTGGTCTTCCGCGCGCGGCGCGATCTGCCGTTCCATTGGATCATGCTTTCCTTCGCCATCTTCATCGTGGCGTGCGGCTCGACCCATTTGATGGAGGTGTGGACGCTCACCGCGCCGCATCCACCGTATTGGACAGCAGGCTGGGTGAAGCTGGTGACGGCGATTGCCTCCGTCACCACGGCGGTCGTTCTGCCGCCGCTGGTGCCGCGCATTCTCAGCATGATGAACGCCGCGCGGCTGTCGGCGGAACGCGGCGAGAAGCTGGGGCGGGCCTACGCGGAGCTGAACGAACTCTACGCAAAAGTCACGCAACTCGATCAGCTCAAGACCAACTTCTTTGCCAATGTGAGTCACGAACTGCGCACGCCGCTCGCGCTCATCTTCGCGCCGGTCGAACGCCTTCTCCAGACTGCGCCGGATCAAGCCTCGCGACGCGAGTTGACGGTGATTCGCCGCAACGCGCTGCTCCTGCACAAACACGTCAACGATCTGCTCGACGTCTCCAAGCTGGAGGTCGGCAAAATGGAGCTACACTATGCGCGGCTCGATCTCGCGGCGGTGGCGCGGACGATCGCCGGAATCTTTACGTCGGTAGTGGGCGAGCGCGGCATCCGCGTCGAAGTGCAGACGCCGGGCGAAGCCCTCGCGGAAGTGGACGGCGACAAGGTGCAGCGAGTGTTGATGAATTTGCTTTCGAACGCCTTTAAGTATGCGCCGGATGACACTGCCGTGCGACTCGCGCTCGCGGAGGATGGTGACCATCTCACGCTCACGGTCGAGGATTCCGGGCCGGGCGTTCCGGCTGAATTGCGCGCCAGCATTTTCGAGCGGTTTCAGCAGGGAGACCGCGAGACGCAGCGCCGCTACGGCGGCACGGGTCTGGGGCTTTCGATTGTGAAAGAGTTTGTCGAAATGCACCGCGGCTCGATCACGGTCGGAGTGGGCGCGGCGGGTGGCGCGTTGTTCTGCGTGCGGCTGCCGCGCCGCGCGCCAGACGGCGTGGAGGTGCATTCAGCCCGGTGGACGGCCTCGGACGCAGTGCTCCAGCGCCTTTCGGAAACGACCGTCACGCCGCACGTCGAGCCGGCGCCGGCGACGACTTCGAGCGGGGAAAATGGCCGTCCCGAAGTCCTCGTCGTAGAGGACAATCGGGACATGCGCGACTTTATCTGCCGCGTGCTCGAACCCGAGGCGCACACGCGGGTAGCGGACGACGGCCGGGCCGCGCTGGAATCCATCCGCGAGCGACTGCCTGATCTCGTGCTCACGGATCTGATGATGCCGGTGATGACCGGTGATGAACTGGTCGCGACGATGCGTCAAGACGAGCGCCTGCGCGATGTGCCGGTCATTCTGTTGACCGCGCGGGCGGACGAAGAAATGAAGCTCAATCTGCTCAGCGAAGGCGCGCAGGATTATGTGACGAAGCCTTTCTCCATCGACGAGCTGCGCGCCCGCGTGCGCAACCAACTCCAGACGAAGCTCACTCGTGATACGTTG
The DNA here is from genome assembly GCA_049690035.1 of Chthoniobacteraceae bacterium. Classification (GTDB taxonomy): domain Bacteria; phylum Verrucomicrobiota; class Verrucomicrobiia; order Chthoniobacterales; family Chthoniobacteraceae; genus Chthoniobacter. The sequence goes on along the minus strand of JBAVML010000491.1, from coordinate 9,583 downwards.
CGTCGCGCGCTGGACACGCGCTCGGACGATCTCACGGCGATGGTGAAGGAATTGGCCGCAGCCAAGGCCACCGCGGAGACGGCGAACGCGGCGAAGGACGATTTTCTCGCGGTGCTCAGTCACGAGTTGCGCACTCCTTTGACGCCCGCGCTCGCCGCTGCGTCGGCGCTGGAAAGTGCGCCTGACGTTGACCCCGCGGAGCTCCGCGAAACGCTCGCGATCATCCGCCGCAACATCGAGTTGGAAGCCCTGTTGGTGGACGACCTGCTCGATGTTACCCGGATCACTCGCGGGAAGCTCCGCATCCAATCCAGGCCGGTCGATCTCCACGCGGTCCTGCGCGATGCACTGGCGATGTCGGAGCCGGAGTTGAGGGAAAAGGAGATCGTCACCGGCATCGAGCTGGCGACGGGCCGTCCGTTGGTTCGCGGTGATGCCGCGCGGCTCACGCAGGTCTTTTCCAATCTCCTGACCAACGCGGTGAAATTCACACCGCCCGGCGGGAGCGTGAATATTCGCAGCGTGGTGAGCGATGGCGAAGTGCACGTCGAGATCGCGGATACCGGCATTGGCATTGCAGCAGAACTGCTCCCTCGAATATTCGACCCGTTTCGCCAGGGGGAGGCAGGCACGACGCGGCGTTTCGGCGGTCTCGGCCTGGGTTTGAGCGTGGCCAAGGGACTTGTGGAAGCGCACGACGGGACGATCAGCGCGCGAAGTGCGGGGCATCGTCAGGGCGCGACCTTCCTCGTGGGGTTCCCCCTTTTGGTGGGCGACACTGCGGCCGCTGACGCGCCGCCCGCCCCTAGCGGAGCGGCCACGCTCACGCGATCGCTCCGTGTGCTGCTCGTCGAAGATCACGTGGACACGCGCAATGTTCTCCAGCGCTTGATTACTCGCGCCGGGCACTCCGTCACCACCGCCACCACGGTGGGCCAGGCGCGTCGCGCGCTCGCTGAGGAAACTTTTGATCTTCTCCTCAGCGACCTGGGTCTGCCGGATGGCTCGGGCATCGAGGTCGTGGCGACGCTGAGGGAGCGTTCGGAAATCCCTGCGATCGCGATGAGTGGTTACGGGATGGAGGCGGATCTCGCACGCACCCGGGCGGCGGGCTTCACCGAGCACATCGTCAAGCCTATCGGCGCCGAAATTCTGCGCTCTCTCCTCACGCGTCATTCCGCCCCGACCGCGCCACCCGCTCCACCGGATCGCCCGGCAGATCTCGTTTGAGCGCAAGCTCCATGCAACTCGGGCAGATGCCGTGGGAGAAGTCGGTCCCTGTCTGCGTGTGGATGTAGGCGTCGATCTCCTGCCAGTAGTCACCGTCGTCGCGGACCTTTTTGCAATACATACAGATTGGCAGCAGGCGCTTGAGCTGGCGCACTTCGTCGAGGGCTTTTTCGAGGTCGGAGATGCGCTGCTGGCAGCGCTCCTCCAGGTTCAACACCCTCTCGCCGCAACGCAGCCGGGCGAGGAGTTGCGCGGCATCGACGGGTTTGCTGAGGAAGTCATCCACCCCAGCCTCAAAGGCCGCAAGCAGGTCGTTCGCCTGGTCTCGCGCCGTGACCATCACGACGTAGGTGTATCGAAAGTGGTCCTTGGGCAGCGTGCGCACGGCACGGCAGACATGCAGGCCGTCAAGGTGCGGCATTTCCCAGTCGAGCAACGCGATCTGTGGCGGATTGGAGGTGATGAGAGCCTCCAAGGCCTCCTTTCCATCGATCGCAACTGTCACGTCGAACCGATGACGTTGCAGCAAGAAGACAAGGGCAGTGCGAGTCTTCTCGTCATCTTCGGCCACGAGAACCCGCGTCCGGGCGGCGAGGGGATCGTGAGCGGTGGAAGAGACAGCCTTCACAATAACTCTTTCGCACCGGACGCTCCCATGGCTGTCTGATGGCGACCCGGCGCACCAATCACCGTCTTTCCCCTCAACTTGCCGCTCCAAAACTTACTCCCGCTTGGTGACATACTCCATCGCATAGATAAACATCGTCGTTTGTTCCTCCAGACTTAACTCGCTGAAGGGAATCTTACCTGCGTAATAGTAAATCTCGACGATGATGAAGTCGGGCCAGAGCTGCTCTGCTGCGCAAAAATCGAGCACCGGCGCGGCTTTTTGCTCGTCCGTTTTCCCTGACTCCTTGGCTGCCTTTCCAGCCTCGACTCCGCTACCTTGGTCGGCGGCGATATAGGAAAGCACGCCATGCTCCGTGTGAATCTTTACCATGCTGCCGCGTGGTAGCCATTGCGGGGCTGCCAGCGTCCCTGCTTCCTTATCCGAGGCATACCGCAGTCCGATTCTCTCGTCGCCTTTGTTATGAGCGGAACCTGAGTCGGACGCTTGTCGGCCCTTTTTGTACGTCGTTGCACGGACCAGGCGTTTCTCAGGCGGTGACCAAAATACAGTTCCGATTCGAGAAGTGAGAGAGGCCAATGCCTTTTGCTCTACTTGAGCGAAACTGAGTCCGTCATTCAGAAGAACCAACAGGGAAACGAGCGAGAGTAGTTTCATGAAATCCTCCACCTCCTATTCGCTTAAGCCACTGGCGAAGAGGCTGCAAACGTGGGTGATCTGTTTCCCGGTCGGGCTTCGGCCTGACCCACGCATCGGGATGAAAATCCAAGCGGTCACCTCCGCGCGCACAGGCGAAAACCGGATGCAATTAGAAACCCTATCCTATGAAGCTCCAAACACTCCAAGACCTATTCATCCACGAACTCAAAGACCTCTACAGCGCTGAGAGCCAGCTCGTGAAGGCCCTGCCGAAAATGGCGAAGGCCGCTACCCACGAAGACCTCAAGGCCGGGTTCGAGGAACATCTCGAACAGACCAAAGGCCACGTCCAACGCCTTGAACAGATTGCTGAGAGTTGCGAGTGCAAGCTCACCGGTCACAAGTGCAAGGCGATGGAAGGCTTGATCGAGGAAGGCAGTGAACTCATCAGCGAGGACGCCGAGGACACCGTGCGCGACGCGGGTCTCATCGGGGCCGCGCAACGCGTCGAGCACTATGAGATCGCCGCCTACGGCACCGCTCGCGCGCTGGCCAAGTGCCTAGGCTATGACGACGCCGCGGAGTTACTGGGCGAGACGCTCGAAGAAGAGCGAGCGACCGACGAAAAGCTCACGGAACTGGCCGAAAGCGCGATCAACGCCGAAGCCGCCGAAGGCGGTAACTGACACCGTAAGAAGGAAGTGTGGCTGGGCGACTCGCAAGAGCACGCGTCCCCACCGATATCCTAGTCGACCGCAAAAAAGCACGGCAAAGGGGCGTGAAGCCGGGTGAAAATCCCGCGTTTCACGCCCCTTACGTCGTTGGTTGATCGAGGCCAAAAGAGGGCTTGGTCCAAGCAGTGTCGCGCCGTTGCGGCTTCCGTTGGCGATGGCGATCTTGTAGATTCCAAGTATACTCGCTCACGACGATGCTCCGAATGGTGCGCGTCTCGGCGAGCGCACTTGCCGAACGTCCGGTGGAGCGGTTTGGGCGAATTTGCGCGATTAGCCGCGTTGACGTCGGGTTCTCCCTGTGGGATTACCCTCCAGTCTCGTCACGACCCGTGTGACTGGAACTAGATTTGCCCCGCTTTGCTCTATCGCCCGTGTTTCGGAATTTTATCTGTTACCTGCCATTCGGTGCAGTGATTCCCGGCCTCCTCATCGGAAAACACTGATCGCGCGATGAGACTTTTACCCACGATACTGCTTCTCGCGCTGGCAGGAGCTTGGCCGATTCCCAGTCGTGCGGTCGATACGATCCTGCACAGCTTTACCACCATCGAGGGCGCTCCTGCCATCTTTGGCTCTTTAATGCTCGGGGAAGGAGTCCTTTTCGGAATGACCGGGAACGGCGGGGATGCGTTCGTCGGCTCCATTTTTCGGGTAAACACGGACGGCAGCGGTTTCGCCGTGATCCATCATTTTAGCAACGACGGTCTCTGCTCAGACGGAGTTTCGCCGCTGTCTTCGCTTACTTTGGTTGACTCGGTATTGTACGGGATGACTCCGATGGGCGGCGTTGTCCCGCCGGTCGGTCCGCCGGCCAACGGAGGGACGGTCTTTCGAATCAACACCGATGGAACCGGCTTTCAAGTTTTGCACGGATTTACGGGCACCCAGTTAGTCGGCAGTGACGATGGTGGCGCGCCGTATGGGGCAGTGACCGTTTCGGGGGCCACCATCTATGGCATGACACGGTTCGGCGGCAGCAGCGCCCGCGGAACCGTCTTCAGCTTGAATACCGACGGCAGCGGTTTCCAGCTCCTACACAGTTTCGCTGGTGGTGCGAACGATGGAGCGGAGCCTCAAGGCTCTCTTACTTTGGTGGGGTCGAAGCTGTATGGCCTGACTAACGCCGGCGGGATCAATAATGAAGGCACGGTCTTCAGCATCAACACCGACGGCAGCGAGTTTGCGGTGCTGCACAGCTTCGCGGCTTTTGGTAGTGGCGAGGGGGCGGAACCGATCGGGGGGAATGGGCTGACGCTGGTAGGCACCACGCTATACGGCATGACATTCAACGACGGGATCGAACTGAATGGATCAATCTTCAGCATCAATCTCGACGGAAGTGAGTTTCGGCCCGTCCGTAGTCTAATGCCCGGCGAGGGGTCCGGGCCTTTCGGGTCACTAACCCTGTCGGGCTTGCAACTCTATGGAACGACCAACGGGTATGGCGGCAACACGGTTAGTAACGGCATCGGTTCGGTTTTCTGTCTCAGCGTTGATGAACCCGCATTCACCGTGATTCATACCTTTGCTGGTGCTCAAGGCGACGGGATGATCCCCGTGGGAGATCCCGTGATCTCTCCGGATGGAAGTAATCTCTACGGGATGACCCAGTACGGCGGAATCCACAACACCGGCACAATCTTCTCCGCGCCCGCGTCGGGTTCGCTGACCAACGCGAACCTTCTCGGCATCGCGACGAGCGCCGGCGCGTTGTCGTCCAACTTCAACAGCCGCACTACGCGCTACACCGTTTACGTCCTAGACGCGACCGCAGCCATTTCCGTGACCGCGACCCCGATGGCCACGGGCACCTCGCTGACCATGAATGGAATCCCCGTGGATCCCGGCGTGCCGAGTCCACCCTTTAACTTGAGCACGGGCGCCAACGTCATCGACACCATCGTGACCGCGCGTGATGGGGTGACGACCAATATCTACACGCTCACCGTCATCCGGTTGACCCAACTGCAAAGCTGGCGGCTGAGTTTCTTCGGTAGTTCAACCAACGTCGGCGCTGCCGCGGACGGCGCAGACTCCTACGGAAGCGGAATTCCCAATTTATTGAGATACGCTTTTGGATTGGCGCCGACTTCGCATGCTGCCCACTTGATCCCGCGACCCGCGCTGAGCGCCGGCTATTTTGGCGTCACCTTTACGGAGCCTCCGGGCGTTAGCGGCGTCCTCTTCGGCGCGGAGTGGACGCAGACCTTGAATCCTCCGACGTGGGTGCCACTCCCGGACTCGCGCTTCGGATCGATACATGATTTCAGGGTCTTTGTCGGCAATCGCCCCTCCGGGTTTATGCGGCTGAAGGTGACGGTGCCGCTTTCGCCGATCGAGCAGTTGGGAAGGGACATCTTCTTCGACCCGACGCTCTCCGATCCTCCGGGCGTTTCCTGTGCGAGCTGTCATTCCCCGGACACTGGTTTCACCGGACCTAGCTCCGCGATCAATCTCGCGACGGGCCCGATGCCCGGTGCGGTTGCCGGAAGGGTTGGATCTCGCAAGCCCCAGGCGATCGCCTACTCGATCTTCAGCCCGAGTGGCCCTTATTTCGACAACGGCCAGGGATTGTGGGCGGGAGGTAACTTCTGGGATGGCCGCGCAGCGACCAATGCGGACCAGGCGCGCACGCCTTTCATCGGGCCGAATGAGATGGCCAACATTGCCATCGGCCCATATCCGCCGCACGCAGGTGGATATTCGCCGCTCGTCGCGCAGAAACTTCGCCAGCGGCCCTACGCCGCACTTTTCAACCAAGTCTTCGGAGCCGGAATCTTCGAAGCCGGCTACGAAGCCGCCGTCTATGGCCTGGCCGCGCAAGCCATCGCCGCCTATGAAGCTTCCGAGGACGTCAATCCGTTCAGTTCCAAATTCGACGCTTCGGAGAACGCGGTGCCGCCGGCGAACGCCTATCAGTTCACTCCTTCCGAGCAGAATGGCATGGACCTGTTCTTCGGCAAGGCTCAGTGCTCCGCATGCCATTCGTCGGGCCCGTTGGATTCCGTGTCGAGCGTCACGGCGGGCCGGGAAGTGTTCACGATGTATTGCTACGCCAGCATCGGCACGCCGAAGAACCCGGACAACCCCTTTTACCAGCAGCAGGATCCGACGAACAACCCGAACGGGTACAACCCGCTGGGCGTTTACTTCATCGACTACGGCTTGGGCGCCAATCCCATTCCCGCGCCGAGCGGCGTCCTCTTCATGTCCAATTCGCCGGGCGACATCGCGGATTTCCGGGGTTTGTTCAAGGCACCCAGCCTCCGCAACGTGGACAAACGGCCGTCGCCGGATTTCGTGAAAAGCTACATGCACAATGGGGTCTTCAAGAGCCTCGAAGAAGTGGTCCATTTCTATAACAAGAGGAACATTGCCGTGGACGGCGCGGGGCGGGAAGTCGCCTTTGACCTCCGCATCGGACCGCCCCCCGGCTACACGCGGCTTTTTCCGCCGCCGGAAGTACTCGACAACGTCCAAAATGCCGCCGGGTTCACGCCCTCCCAAACGCGGCAGGGCGAAGCGAATGTGGCCACGAATGGCCAGGTCGGACACCTGGAGCTGACCCCCGAGGAAGAAACCGACCTTGTCAATTTTCTCAAAGCTCTGACCGACGGATTCCCTGATTCCAATCCCGTCTCGGCGCAGCAGCCGTGACCCGCGGCGCGCTCGAGCGCCAGATTCGATCTTCCCGATTTCCGCGGCGCATCGAACACGAACTCGTCCTCGCGGAGGCGGAGGCGCTGGTGGACCGAGGTCCGCAGCTCGAGCCTCACTGAGTTTGGGAATTGCATGACTGCCGGGATTTCTCCCGACGACCAATCCGGAAACTTTTTCCTTCCGATGCTCTAACTAAAATCCTCGAAGCCGATGAGGATCGCGGGGTTGGCCGTGAGCGAGTTCTCAACGAAGTGGTCCACGCCGGCGCCGCCGTCGTATTTCGCCGAGAGCGGGTGATTCATCAGCACCCCACCGAGCGAATCGGTCCCCGCGCCGAGGCTGACCACGACCGCCGCATTCAGCGCGCTGCCGTCGATGGAAATCGAGTCAGTGCCGCTTCCCGTCGTGATGGAAACCTTCGTGCCGCCCACCGTCACGCCGGCGGTCGCCGTGTTCATGCCGTCGCCGAATTGCAGGGTGAGATTCTTTCCGAGCGTCATGCCTCCGCCGAAGGACTGCCAGAGATCGTCGCCCGCGCCCCCGGTGAAAGAAAGATTCCCGCTGATGGTGACACTCCCCGCGATGCCGTAGCGGAACGCATTATTCCCTGACCCGAGCTTGAGCGTGACGTCCTTGTCCACCGTGCCGGACTGGATGTTGATGCTGTCATTGCCTGCGCCTGTGGTCATCGAGATCGAGCCGTGGACGATGGAGCCGGCCGCGAGGCCGAAGCCGTTGTTACCTTTTAAGTCGGCGAAGGTCGCGCCGGCGCTGAACGTTCCGCCGAGGAAGAGATTGTCGTCGCTCAGCCCGCCCGCGTAGCTGACTTTGCCCGTCACGTTCAGCCCCGCGGCGCCCGCTGTGGAGATCATCACGGCGAGCGGCGTGGCTGCATTTTTGAAAGCCAGGCTGCCGCTGATCGTGGTCACATTCGTCACATTGAAAATGCCGCTCTCCGCACCGCTGAAGGTCGCATTGCCGCCGATCGAGACGTTGTTTCCGATGGTGAAGCTGTCGGCGCCAAGGCCGCCCGCGAAAGTCAGCGCCTTGCCCACCGTCACGTTGTCGCCGACCGAGAACGTTTGCGCGAGGCCGTCGCCGGTGACCGCGAGCGCGCCGCCGATGGCGCTGCTCGCTCCGATGGTGAACGAGCTGGGTCCATTCTCCACGACCGTGACCGAACCGGCGATGCCGCCACCGAGAAAGTTCGCCGTCGCCGTGGTGCCGCCGTCGAGCTTGGCGACGATGTTTTTTACCCCGGCGAAAATACCGAGCGATGTCATGCCGTCGAAGACCTCGACGGAAGCGCCCGCGCCTTGGAGCTTCACCACATTCGTCGCCGCGTCGCCGGTCACCGTGAGCGTGCCGCCGGCGAACTTCGCCACGAGCGCGGCGGGCGCGATGCGCGGCTCGAGACTTTCGATGCCGCCGTGGAAGCGCGCGACCTCGTCGCGGGACGACCGGCGGGGCAGGGAGAGGAGAACGATGAACGTGACGGCGAGGATGAGCGTGAGCGTGATCATGGTTTGCGCGATGAATGCGTGGCTTACCGATAAGGCTCGAACGAGCCCGGCGCGAGCGCGGTAAATCGAGTCCGGCCCGCGGCGCGTTTTGCTTCGAAGGCGCCCCGTGAGCGGCCGCGCCTCGCTTGCCGCCTCCGCGTCCGGCAGATAGTCTATCGCCCCGATGAAACTACTCTCGGTCAACGTCGCCCTTCCGCAGGAAATCGAGATCAACGGCAAGCCCGTCCTCACCGGCATCTACAAGCTTCCCGTCGCAAACCGCGTCTGGCTCGGCAAGCTGAGCCTCGCCGGCGACGGCCAGGCTGATCTCGAAGTGCACGGCGGCGAACATCAGGCCGCCTACGCCTACCCGCACGAGCACTACGCGCACTGGGCCGCACAGCTCGGGCGCGACAGGCTGCCCTTCGGCACCTTTGGGGAAAATCTCACCACGGGTGGTCTGCTCGAGACCGAGGTGAATGTCGGCGACGTGCTGCAAATCGGTGATGCCACCGTGCAGGTCACGCTGCCGCGGCTGCCGTGCTTCAAATTCGCGCACAAAATCGGCCGCCCGGACCTGCTGAAAGCCTTTCTCCACAGCGGCCACAGCGGCTTTTACCTCCGCGTGCTCACCGAGGGCGAAGTGGGCGCCGGCGACGCCATTTCCGTGCTCCGCCGCGACTCGGCGGGCATCACCATCCGAGCCGCACTCGGTATGCAGCGCCTGGGTGAAGGCGATGCGCAGTCCTTGCGCCGCGCGCTCGCCATCGAATCGCTGGCCCCCGGACTGCGCCACGACTTCGAGAAACGCCTGGCCGCAACTTCGGACGAGGCCCGCGCGACTTAGCGTGGCCGTGGTCGCCGCCGCTCCCGAGCGCTCGCTTCGCGCCGGGATCTCTTTCGGAAGATTTCGCTTGGGAAGTCTCCAGACGAGTACAGACTTTGGCTCTATGGAATTTAGAAACACTCTCCATCGGACCCTGCGTGCGGGCGTTTCCGCAGCACTCATCCTTCTCGTCAGTGATGTTCGTGTGGTCGGCGAGACGAAAACCATTTTCGGCGCTAACGGCGCCCCGGGAACCAACGGCGCGGCGGCGGCCGGTGGGAGTGGTGCTACCGGCGGCAACGGCACCGTTGGCACGGCGGGCGGAAACGCGACCGCGACTGCGGGACTCGCGATAGACCCGAGC
>JBAVML010000490.1:0-46683 GCA_049690035.1 Chthoniobacteraceae bacterium | reverse complement strand
TGTGTCGCCAAGCGATCCAGCCACCACGCGATGGACACCTCTGCTCATCACCACAACGTCTACGTGATCCTGCTTGATGATGCGGTGGCCCTGCACCCCTCCGTGCTCCGGCTCAATCCGAAACGCGATCCGTCTATGCCTTGCGTTTACGTGGGAATGACCGGGCTGCCGGTCGAGGATCGATTCGAGAACCACAAGCACGGCTACAAATCCGCGTGGACCGTGCGAAAATACGGCATTCGACTTTGCCCGGAGTTGTTCGAGCATTTGAACCCATTGCCCTACGAAGCGGCGGTGGAAATGGAGAGAGACTTGGCGGCGGACCTGCGGGCGCAGGGTTACACGGTCACGGGTGGGACTTAGGTCTAACTGCTCGATAGCAGAACCTCACCAGTCGCGCCATTCACTCGCCGGACCTTCCCCTCGCCGTATTTCGTGGGATCCATGCCCGCGGCCACGGCGATGACGTTGCACAGTTCGCAAAGATCCTCCCGTTCTCCTGTCTCGATGAGACTTTCGTCCTCTTCATTCAGGACGTTGAGCGCAATCACCGCTTGGTGAAACGACTCAAGCTTCTGGGCCTCGGGCGCGTCTTGCCCTAAAGCGGAAAGTTTTTCGATCAGCGTGTCGAAGATGCGCGCGAAGGCTCCGCACGCCTCCGCGGTATATTGGTCGAGACCGCTGTCGGCCCATCGCTGGAACGGGTATTGCGCCTTAGTCGCGTCTAATGTTTCGAGGTAATCAGCAATAGGAAGTGGGGAAAATGGACCATGCGACGCTTCCGTCATTGGCGCTTCTCGGTGATGAGACGCAATTGGCTCAGCACCTCCTGACCAAGTCCAAAAAGCGCGGCATACTTGCTGGTTCCGTTGCCGATGGACGCCAGATCAGTGTCGATAACTCGCACTCCGTCGAAGGTAAGGAAGTAAAAGCGCACTCGTTCGGCCGTGGGATACGGATATTCGGACGCGGGAGTCGAGGCGTCGAAAAATCGATCGGCGGCGCGGACGAAACTCATCGCGGCGGTTCGGACCGCTTCGTGTCCCTCGCCGCCAATGATGCCAAAGGTGGATGTCGTGTAGAGGCTGGCGGCGCCGGTGGACGTGGATAACACCGTGGCGATTTGCTCGCCGATGGGCCAATCCATGAGAATGCCGTAAATGCGCGGGAATTCCTTCGTGGGCTTCTCTCCGGTCTTTGCCGCGGGCGTCGTGAGCATCATCAAGCGCAGAGAGCGTCCGGCGTCGGCCGCGCTCTTCGTCGATCCCGTTGATTGATCGTGGGGTTGCGGCGACTGGGCGCGGGCGCGAATAGCCAGCCACGAGCCGAGCGCCGCGAGAACAAGGGCGACAATAATAGCTTCCTTCATGAAGTGAGAGCGGAGGGTGAAGTGGGCGGGGTTCGGAGGCCAGCGCCCAGTAGCGGTCTGAGTGACGATACCGAGGGATGATCTACGAATGCGAATTGGAAAACGGCCAGCACCTGGAAAATCGACAACGAGGGCGATCAGACCTTTGTGGGCTTCAGCAGTCGGGGAGCAGGACAAAATCAGACCCAAGGCCACGGATTCACGACCGGCAAGTGGTCTGGAAATCCTGTGGTTCGTCGCTCGGGCAAAGACTACTTCATCCGCCTTCAGACGGATGCGGGCGCTCGCTTTCTACAAGTTCGAGGCAACCAGACCACGCTCTTGGACGGTGAGCCAAATTGGGGTGATGCGGAGGAGATTGAGCTGAAGGAGTTCTCCGGGCCTGCTCGCATGACACCCATGGAGCCGATGAAACCCATGCGACCGATGGAGCCCATGAAGCCGATGCGCCCGATGCGATAGCGAAGCGCTGCCCGGCCTTTACGGTGCAGGCTCGCCATGCACCCTCGCTGGGCCGATCATGCGCGAATAATGATCAACGGCGAAAAAGTCCTCGTGGCGCGGCATTCAGCGTTCCAAGTCATCCGGCTCGCGGAAAACGCCGATAGATTGCGGACACTTTCAAGCCTCGGTTGCTGGCCATGACGGATTCCGGAGAATGTCTGGGTTTGATTTGTCAGAATGCGGGTCAGTGCTCCAACTCGAAGGGGCTGCCTTGCTCATGAGCGTCCGATTGACGAAAACTGCATCCTCCTCATTACCCCAACGCCCTGCTTGTTTCGCGGATGACCGCTTCTACGAACCGCCTCAATCAGCGCAGGTGGTTGGCGGATTAGCACGATGGCGGGCACTACGCGGGGCACGACCGGTTGCTTGCGGTCGTTGACTTCGCGGTGTCCTGCACTGCCTCCGTCCCGAAAAAGTCGCGCCGGATGGTGAGCTGCACGGCGACATCGTGAGTAGCGGGATAGTGCCGCCTCGTTAGCGCCCGCCCCCCGCTCTTTCATTTTGGTTGCTCCATTAGCCGTTACTACGGCGAAAAATGCATACGGAGGGGGGCGAGCTTTCGGACTTTGGGCTAGCGACATTTCGTTAGGGGCGAGATCTCGCACTGGGCACTCCACCGCTCGGGATTCTAGAAAAGGCTGTGCCACAAAGACTTAGGAAGTAACCACCAAATGGCATGCAAGATGTGTTTATGGAAGCGCGGACACGGACGAATCCGGGCGGCAAAGCGCTAGTCGTCGTTCGGCCGCCGATATGGATTTGCCGCATTCCGACAAAGTATCGCCGCCTTTTTACACCTTCAAAATCATGAAAAAGATCAACACCAGCGACCTCGCCGAGGAGAGTTCTGTTTCACCGAAGGGTAAGTTTGCATACGCGAGCAAGAGCATCTCGGAGGCTCTTGGGCGCGATCCGCAATCCACTGATCTTAACGCACGGCATCCTTTCGATGTGGAGATCTTGCGCATCCCGCCCGGGAAGATTCCCTATCCCTTCCATTCGCACAGCGCGCAGTGGGAGTTCTATCATGTGATCTCGGGCCGAGGCATGGTGCGGCACCGGGACGGCACGGAGCCGATGGTCGCTGGCGACGCCTTCATTTTCAAGCCGGGCGAGCCGCACCAGTTTATCAACGATAGCGACGAGGACATCGTTATCTACGTCGTCGCGGACAATCCATTCGGCGAGTCCGTCTATATGCACGACAGCCAGAAATGGGGGGTGCGTTCTCCCGAGTGGCGGCTGATGCGCGGCGAACCCCTCGAACAATACGAGGGCGAGGAATAGCTCATGAAGATCTCGCGTCTCCATCTCGCCGCGACGCTATGCGGCGGGCTATTTTTTTTGGTCGGATGCCGCAAGCCACCGCAGCCGGCGGTCTTTCCTCCGGCCGAGGTCACTGTGTCCAAGCCGATCGCGCGGCGGCTTCTGGAGTGGGATGAATATATCGGGCGCCTGGAAGCTGTGGAGTCGGTGGAGGTGCGGGCGCGGGTCAGCGGTTACTTGCAAAACGTGCATTTTCAGGAAGGGCGCGAGGTGCAAAAAGGCGACCTGCTTTGCGTGATCGACCCAAGCACCTATCAGGCGGAAGTGGCGCGAGCGACGGCCGATGTTGCACGCGCACAGGCCGCTGCCGATCTTGCGGCGAGCGAAGCGAAACGCGCGGAGTCCCTTGTCCGATCCAAGACGATCGCTGCGGAGGAATTCGACACGAAGGCTCAGGCCAAAGCACAGGCGGCGGCGAGTTTGCTCTCGGCCAAAGCGGCGCTCGATGCGGCCAACTTGCAGCTGGGTTTTACGCGGATCACCGCTGCCATCAGCGGTCGCATCGGCCGGAAATTAGTGACGGAAGGAAACCTGATCACCGGCGGCGCTTCCGGCGCCACACTGCTCACCACGATCGTTAGCATGGACCCCATTCACGCGCATTCGGACGTCGATGAAAACGCCGCTCTGCGCTACCGCCAACTCGCTAGCAAAGGCAAACGCGTCAGCGGCGTGGATCATGTCATTCCAGCGGAGTTGGAGTTGCCCGGCGAATCCGCGTGGCCGCACAAGGGTGGCGTGGATTTCGTGGACAATCGCGTCGATCCGGCGACCGGCACCGTTCATGCGCGGGCCGTCTTTGCCAATGCCGATCGCCTGCTGGCGCCGGGTTATTTCGTCCGCCTCCGCGTGCCGGGTTCGGGCGAATACGATGCGCTGTTGGTGGCGCAGGAAGCGGTCCTTTCCGACCAGGCCGCAAAGCTCGTGATGGTCATTGGAAAGGACAACATTCCCGAGCCACGGCCAGTGCAACTCGGTCCGGTGATCGACGGGCTGCGCGTGATCCGCGAAGGCATCGGCCCGGACGACCGCATCGTGGTGGTAGGACTTGCCAAAGTGCGACCAGGTGTGCCGGTGAAACCGGACGATCAGCCGATGCCCGTGCCGGCGGTCGCGGAGCAAAAGCAGGCGGCGAATTGATCCGAAGCCACCATGCGATTTTCCCACTTCTTCATCACTCGCCCGATCTTTGCGGCGGTCCTTTCGATCCTCATCGTGATCGTCGGCGGGTTGGCTCTCTTGCGCCTGCCGATCGCTGAATATCCCGACGTAGTGCCGCCGACCATCGTCGTCGATGCCGAATATCCCGGTGCCGACGCGCGCGTTGTCGCCGAAACCGTGGCGACGCCCATCGAACAGGAAGTCAACGGCGTCGAGGATATGCTCTACCTGGAGAGCCAATGCACGAACGACGGCCACATGGCGCTCACCGTCACCTTCAAGCTCGGCACCGATCTCGATAAGGCACAGGTCCTCGTCCAAAACCGCGTCGCCCTCGCGAGCAGTCGCCTGCCGGACGAGGTGCGGCGCGGCGGCGTGAACGTCGTGAAACGTTCGCCGAATCTCACGCTCGTCGTGAATCTCGTCTCTCCGGATCGCACCCGCGATCAGCTTTACCTCAGCAATTACGCGCTGCTTCAGGTGAAGGATGAACTCGCTCGCGTGGAAGGCGTCGGCAGCGTGGAGACGCGGATCGGTTTGCGCGAATACTCGATGCGCATCTGGCTCGATCCGCAAAAGATGGCAGTGCGCAATCTCACCGCGAGCGATGTCACCCGCGCCTTGCAGGAGCAGAATTTGCAAGTCGCCGCAGGCGTGATCGGCCAAGCTCCAGCGCCGGCTGGGACACCTTTCGTCTACACCGTCACGACCCAGGGCCGGCTAATCGACGAGGAGCAATTCGGCGACATCGTCGTGCTGAACAATGGCCAGGGCGCCATCGTTCGTTTGCGCGAAGTCGGGCGCGTCGAACTGGGTTCGCGCGATTACGACACAATTAGTCATGTCGATGGCAAACCCGCTGCGGCCATGCTGGTGTTTCAACAACCCGGCGCCAACGGCGTCGCGACTTCCGATGCCGTGCGTGCCGCGATGAATGAGATGCGCAAGTCGTTTCCGCGGGGCGTGGATTACGCGATCGTTTACGACACCACGCAGTTCGTTCGGGAATCGATCGCCTCCGTGCGGCACACCTTTCTAGAAGCTGTCGCGCTCGTGGTGCTCGTGGTCATCGTGTTTTTGCAAAGCTGGCGCGCCTCGATCATCCCGCTGATCGCTGTGCCCGTCTCGATCGTCGGCACTTTCGCTGTCATGAGCGTGCTCGGTTTTTCGCTGAACAACCTTTCGCTCTTCGGTCTCGTGCTGGCCATCGGCATCGTGGTCGATGACGCCATCGTGGTGGTCGAAAATGTGGAGCGCAATCTGGCGGCCGGCATGGCGCCGCAGGCCGCGGCGTTCAAGGCAATGGACGAAGTCAGCGGCGCGCTGATCGCGGTGGCACTGGTCCTCGCCGCAGTGTTTTTGCCCACCGCATTTCTCACCGGGATCACCGGCGAATTCTACCGGCAGTTTGCGCTCACCGTCGCGGTCTCGACCTTCTTTTCCGCGCTCAATTCGCTGACCCTCAGTCCCGCGCTCGCCGCGCTGCTGCTGCAGCCGCACGGCGCGAAGAAGGACTGGCTGACTCGGACGATCGACTTTCTCTTTGGTTGGTTCTTTCGGCTCTTTAATCGCGCCTTCGATTTCCTGATTCGCACCTTCGGCGCATTTACCGCGAGGGCCGTGCGCGTGGCGTGGCTCGGCGCCGTCATCTATGTGGGGCTGCTGGCCCTCACCTGGGTCGGCTTCCAATCCGTGCCGGTCGGCTTCATCCCGCCGCAGGACAAAGGTTACCTCGTCGTCTATTGCGAGCTGCCTGACGGCGCGACCATTGAGCGCACGGATGCGGTTGTAAAACGCATCACGGACATCGCCCTCGCGGTGCCGGGCGTCGCCCACGTGCTCGCATTCACCGGTTACTCGGTCGTGACCAGTGCTAATTCGACGAACCTCGCCACCTGCTTTCTCCCGCTCGAAGATTTCGGAAAGCGCGAGGGCAACGAAGCGCTTTCGGCCAAATCGATTGCTGACCAAATCCAGGGCCGCGTCGTCGGCATTCGTGAGGCATTTGTCGGGGTCTTTCCTCCGCCGCCGATCCTTGGGCTCGGCAGCCTCGGCGGGTTCAAACTACTGGTCCAGGATCGCAACGACCGCGGCCTCGGGCAGCTCGCCCGCGTCGCCCAGGGTCTCGCCGCGAGCGCGAGTAAAACACCCGGACTTTCCCCGGCCGCCTTCTCCACCTTCCGCACCAATACCCCGCAGCTCCGGGTGGACATCGACCGCGCCAAAGCCAAATCCATGGGCGTGCCACTTTCGGAAGTCTTCGACACGCTCCAGGTCTATCTGGGATCGAGCTATGTTAATGACTTTAACCGCTTCGGCCGAACCTATCGCGTCACCGTCCAGGCCGAGTCCGAGCAACGTGTCGAGCCAGCAGACATCGGCCGCTTGAAGACGCGCAATGCCGCCGGCGGCATGGTTCCGCTCGCGGCGCTCGGTGCTGTCACCGATCTCGCCGGCCCCGGCTCTGTCGTGCGGCATAACCTTTACCCCTCCGCCGATCTTAATGCCGGCCCCGACGCTACCACTTCTTCCGGCGACGCCATCGCGCTCATGGAGAAGCTCGCCGCCCGCGACCTGCCGCCCGGCTACACCATCGCGTGGACCGACCTTACTTTTCAAGAAAAGCTCGCCGGCAACGCCGCCATCTATGTCTTCCCTCTTTGCGTGCTTTTCGTCTTTCTCGTCCTGGCCGCGCAATACGAAAGCTGGAGCCTGCCCTTCGCCGTCGTCCTCGTCGTCCCGATGTGCCTGCTCTCCGCGATCGGCGGCATCTATTTCCGCAACTACGACAACAACATCTTCACGCAGATCGCCTTCGTCGTGCTCGTCGGCCTCGCCTGCAAAAACGCCATCCTCATCGTCGAGTTCGCCCGCCAGCTCGAAGACCAGGGCCGGACCCGCTTTGATGCCGCCGTCGAATCCGCGCGCCAGCGGCTGCGCCCGATTCTCATGACGAGCTTCGCCTTTATCCTCGGCGTCGTACCGCTCGTGGTCGCCACCGGAGCCGGCTTTGAAATGCGCCGTTCCCTCGGCACCGCCGTCTTCTTCGGAATGCTCGGCGTCACCTTTTTTGGCCTCCTCCTCACTCCGCTCTTCTACGTGCTGATCCGCAAGTTCGCCGCGGTCCCGGTCCCTCCCGCGGAAGCCGCGAAATAAGACCACGCGCACGGCACTCCTTCACTCCCCACGGAAGGATTCAGGTATAGGTGTCGAGCAATTGGTGCACGTTCATGCAAAAAATCTCGCCGTCCGCTAAGCCCGCCAAGCAGGAAGAAAACCGACAAGACCGGCTATTTGGTAAGATACGAAAGAGAGTCGTGTTCTCGCCTTTAACTCGCATCGACACCACCAATGAACGGAATCTCGCCAACCGGAGTGAACTACCTGCGTTATCCGCCAGAAGTAGAAGTCCGCGGTGAAAGCGAGGGCGCGCTGGTCGCGTCTATGCGATGAGCAAGTCGGCGTTGCAGGGCCGGAAGCAGCCTTCATTACCGGCGCCAACCTCATGATCGACGGCGGTTTCAGAGCCTAGTCGCGAGCGAAAGGATCCTATGAAAGCAATGTGTCTCGACGACTCAACTCCGAGTCGCTCTCTCCTCGCCCGCGAAGCTGACGTTCCCACGGCGGGTGCGGGAGAAGTGCTGATCAGAGTCCATGCAGCGGGCGTGACGCCGACGGAGGTGACTTGGTATCCGACTACCCACACCAAGGGCGGAGAAGTCCGCGTCAACGCCGTGCCAGGACACGAATTTTCCGGCGTGGTAGTGGCGGTTGGCTCCGACGTAATCGAGTTTCGGGAAGGCGATGAAATCTACGGCATGAATGACTGGTTCGCCGACGGTGCGATGGCCGAATACTGCCTGACCGTGCCGGCGAGCATCGCTCGCAAACCCACGCGCCTGAGCCACACTGAAGCGGCCGCGGTGCCTATCGGGGCGCTCACGGCATGGCAGGGATTGTTCGATCGCGCAAAGCTGCAAGGTGGCGAGCGGGTGCTTATTCACGGCGGCGCTGGCGCGGTGGGCGTGTTCGCGATCCAACTCGCGCGGCAGGCAGGTGCTTTTGTGATCACGACCGCCTCGGCGCGTCACCGCGAGTTCCTTACCCAACTTGGCGCCGATCAAGTGATCGACTACAAGACGGAACGTTTTGAAGAACAGCTTCGCGACTTGGACGTGGTGTTCGACGGCGTCGGCGGCGCGACGCTTCGGCGCTCGTGGGGTGTGCTCAAGGATAGTGGGCGTTTGGTGACGATCGCGGCCGACGGTGAGGTGGCTTCAGACGAGCGAACCAAGGCGGCGTTTTTCATCGTCGAACCAAACCGGCAGCAACTCACAGAAATTGCCGCCCTCTTCGACCGAGGCGAGCTACTAGCTTTCGTCGATGCGGTTGTGCCGTTGGAGCAAGCCTCGGCGGCCTATTTCGGAGGTGTTGAACGCCGACAAGGACTTGGCAAAGTAGTGGTCTCGGTGCGGGCGTAGCAGCGGCTTCGCCAGCGCGCCTCAACTCGCATCACGCCATGAATGCCGAAGAATCGAAGACCGAACCGATCGCTCCGGCTGCGCCTCCGGCGCCCGCAAACACACCGGTCGCCGCTCCCCGCAAGTCTTGGAAAATAATCGTCATTCTGGCCGTCCTGGCACTCCTGGTCATCAAGGGCATTCCGTGGATCTGGCACTCGCTCCATACCGTTTCGACCGACGACGCCTACGTGAATAGCTACGCGACTTTTGTCGCGCCGCGGGTGACGGGCCAGGTGGCGCGTGTGCTCGTCGAAGACAACAACCGGGTGAAGAAGGGTGACGCGCTCGTGGAATTGGACCCTGAGCCGTATCGCGTGCAGGTCGCCATCAAGCAGGCGGCGGTCGATACCGCGCAAGCTGATCTCGTGGTAGCGGACGCGACCGTGCGTGGCCAGATCGGGCAGGTGCGCGGGCTGCGCTTCAAGCTCGTGCATGCGATCGAGGATGTGGACAATCAGGTCGCGTTGGTGCGGGCGCGCGCGGCTACCTTGGAGCAGAGCAAGGCGACACTGGTGCTGGCGAACGCGGAGTTTGAGCGGTCGAAGAAGCTGCTCGCGACGAAGGTAGTGAGCGCGGAGGAGTTCGACCAGAAACGCGAGGCGCTCGACGTGGCGAAAGCGCAAGTGACGCAGGCCATGGAAAGCGTCTATCAGGCGCGAACGGCGCTCGGCTTGCCGGGTAATCCGGGCGAGGGCCAGAGTCTGACCGATGTGCCCGCCGACCTCGATCAGACCTTTTCCTCGGTCCGCCAGGCCACGGCGGAACTCATGCACGGTGCCGCGCAACTCGGCGTCGTTTCTTCGTCCTACGATCTCACGCCCAAGCAGGTGGTGGAGGAATTTTACAAGCGCGACCCCGGCGGCGACATCGACCGCATTTACGCTGAGATCATCACCAAAGCGCCCGGCAAGAAGCAGGCGGAGGCTGGCCTGGCGCGGGCGCAGCGCGATCTCGATCAAGCGCAGCTCGACCTGCGCTATTGCACCATCGTGGCGGAAATCGATGGCGTGATCACGCGCCGGAATGTGAATCCCGGCAACAGCGTGCAGGTCGGCCAGAGTCTCATGGTCATCCGCTCGCTGAGCGACATCTGGGTGGACGCGAACTTCAAGGAAACGCAGCTCCGCGACTTGCGCATTGGCCAGCGCGTGGAGCTGGAAGTGGATATGTATGGCGGCAAGCACCAGTTCGAGGGACGCGTTTCGGGCTTTACGATGGGCACGGGCTCCACGCTCTCGCTGCTGCCGGCGCAGAACGCGACGGGCAACTTCGTGAAGGTCGTGCAGCGGCTTCCGGTGCGAATCGACCTGGTGAACTACGAGCCGGACAAGCTACCGCTGTTCGTCGGGCTCTCGGTCGAGCCGGTGGTTGATTTGAGAACCGCGCCAACTGGTCCGAGCGCGGGTAAATTTCTTCAGGAACCGACTCAACCGGCCAAGCCATGAGCGCGGCGGCATCCGCGGCCGCTCCGCCTCCATCGGCGGCGATGGTCGCACGCGTCTTCAGCCCGTGGGTCATTGCGCTCGCCGTAGTCGTACCGACTTTCATGGAGGTGCTGGACACGACGATCGCCAATGTGGCGTTGCGCTACATGGCCGGCGGATTGTCGGCCCCGGCGACGGATAGCGAGTGGGTCATCACCAGCTATCTGGCGGCCAACGCCATCGTGCTTCCGATCTCGGGCTGGCTCGGTGCGCGGTTCGGACGGCGAAATTATTTCCTGTGGTCGATCGCCATTTTCACGCTCGCGTCGGTGCTCTGCGGAATGGCGGTGAGCCTCCCCATGCTTATCGCCTCGCGCGTGCTGCAGGGGCTGGCCGGCGGCGGACTGCAGCCTTCCAGCCAGGGCATTCTGCTCGACGCGTTTCCGAAGGAAAAACAAGGCACCGCGATGACCATCTTCGGCATCGCCGCGCTCCTCGCGCCGGTGGTTGGGCCGACGCTCGGCGGATACATCACGGACAACTACGGCTGGCGCTGGATCTTCTATCTAAACGCTCCGGTCGGCCTGCTCGCGCTCTTCCTCTGCCGCCGCGTGGTCGTCGATCCGCCTTACCTCGTCGCCGAGCGAGCGTCAATGCGTCGGGCGCACCAAGGCTTCGATACGCTCGGCCTCGGCCTGCTCAGTATGACCATGATTTCCTGGGAAGTCCTGCTCAGCAAAGGTCAGGAATGGGACTGGTTCGGGGATCCATTTTTCCGGATTCAGGCGCTGGCGCTACTCTTCCTCGGCTGCCTCGGTGGACTGATCTTTCACGAACTGCGGATCACCAATCCGCTCATCAATTTCCGCACGCTAGTAGACCGCACTTTCCGGTCGTGTTGCCTCATCATCTTCTGCGCATTTGGCGTGCTCTACGCGAATACCACGAGCCTTCCGGGCCTCCTGCAATCGCTTTTCGGCTACGACGCCACGACCTCGGGTATGGTGCTTTCACCCGCGGGAATCGGCGCCGTCATCGTGCTCTTCATCGTCGGCATGCTGCTCGGGCGCGGCGTGGATGCGCGTTATCTCATGGCTGCCGGTTTGTTCACGCTCGGGCTGGGAAACTACTGGATGTCACGGATGAACCTGGACATCACCGCGTGGCAGGTCGTCTGGCCCCGCGTGGTTGTGATTGCCGGCCTGTCGATGATCTTCGCGCCGCTCAACGTCGCCGCCTTTCAGCGGATCCCGCGAGAACTGCGCGGCGCCGCCGTCGGCCTGCTCGCACTGTTGCGCAACGAGGGAGGCAGCGTTGGAACTTCCGCAGCCAAAACGCTCATCGACCGCCGCGAGCAATTCCACACCCTGCGCCTCGGCGAGAATCTGGATACGCTCAACCCCGCAGTGAACTCCTACATCGACCAGGCCCAATCCGGCTTCCTCCAGCAATCCGGCGATCCCGTCGCCGCCCAACAAATGGCCTGGCAAACGCTCGACAATCTTCGCCAGCAACAGTCGCTCGCGCTCGCTTACTTCGACAGCTTCCTGATCTCCGCCCTGGTTGCGTTCGCCCTTATTTTCCTCGTCTTCACGATGAAACGCTCCGTCGCCGAAAAAGGCGCCCACATCGCCGCGGAGTAGCGACGCTTGGTTGCGACGAAGTCGACGGTCCCGGCGATGGCCGAGTTGGATAGTGCCGGCTCGCTAACGTTCCATCATTTACCGCGAGGTATTTACGCGTAGGTGCCGAGCAGTTGATGCACGCCTTCCACGGCCATGCCGCCTTCGCCGACGGCGGCGGCGCAGCGCTTCACCGAGCCGGAGCGCACATCGCCCGCGGCGAAGATACCGGGGCGGCTGGTTTCGAGCGTGCCGGGGGCGCGGCCCGCGTTTTTCCAGGCGGGTGCGTTCGCGATGGCGACGCCGGTTTTGACGAAGCCTTTTTCGTCACGCTCGATCTCGGACGGGAGCCAGTCGGTGCAGGGCTTCGCGCCGATCATCGAGAAGACGGCGGGCGTCTGCACAGTCCGGCGTTCGCCGGTGCGAGTGTTTTCCAGTTCGACGGATTCGAGGTGTTGCGCGCCGGTCATTTTGCGGATCTCCGTGCTGCGGAGAATCTCGATGTTGGGTTTCGTCTCCACGCGGCGGGAGAGGTAGCTCGACATGCTTTTGGAGAGATCGTCGCCGCGAATGACCAGCAGCACTTTGTCCGCACCTTCGGAGAGAAACATTGCGGCCTGTCCGGCGGAGTTGCCGCCGCCAGCAACGATCACGGTTGAGCCGCTGCAGAGTGGGCCTTCGTGCGCGGTCGCGGCGTAATAGACTCCCGCGCCCTCGAAGCGTTCGCGGCCTTCGGCCTCGATGCGGTTGTATTGGGCGCCGGTGGCCACGATCACGCACTTCGCATACAACGTCGCGCCGCAGCCGTCGATGTGGAGCGCGGCACCGTGCTCGCCCTCGCGAAAGGAAAGCGACAGGGCCTGGGCGGGCGTCGAGAATTTCGCGCCGAAGCGAAAGGCTTGGAGCTGCGCGCGGTAGGTCAACTCGCCGCCGCTGATGCCGGTGGGAAAGCCGAAGAAGTTTTCGATGAGTGACGACGAGCCAGCCTGTCCACCCGGCGCGTAGCTTTCCAGCACCACGGTCTTGAGCCCTTCGGAGGCGGCATTGACCGCAGCGGAAAGTCCCGCCGGTCCCGCGCCGACGATGGCCACGTCGCACCGGATCTCGCCTACTCCTTCGTGGGCCAGCGGACGGAGCAGGCCCGCAATCTGCGCCACTTCGCGCAGGGATGGTCGGCGCAACGGCGCGCCGTTCGCGGTGATCAGCGCAGGTAAATCGTTGCTCGTGAGATTCAACCGCGCGGCGAGCTGGCGACCGTCTTCGCTCTCGAACCCAATGAGCCGATGAGGGATGTGGTTCTTGTCGAGGAAGTCGTCGAGCTGAGCACCCTCCCGCGAGCCCTCCTGAGCCACGATGCGCAGGCCCGCGAACTCCCGATCCCGCTGCAGCCGCGTGCGGCGCATGATGAAGGCGGTGACAATCGGCTCGCCCACGCCGGGCAGTTCGGCGAGTGCGCGGCGCAGCTCGACTGCGGGCACTTCGAGCACCTCCGATTCCTCTGCCTGGCCCCGCGCATTGGCCAGCGTCGAGGTGCCATTGAGCATCGCCACGTCGCCGACAAAATCGCGCGGGCCAGCGATGCCGAGGATGAGTTCCTGACCGTCGCGGGGTTCAAAAACCTCGACCGCGCCACTCAGGACCACCGTCAACCCGAGATCGCGCTGGCCCGCCTCGAAGATGATTTCGCCACGACGGACGATGCGCCTCTGACCCAACGGCTCCAGCATGGCTAACTGTCGATCGTCCAGCTTTGGAAAAGCGATGCTCTGCGTGTCGCGATAAAATTGCTCGTCTTTTTCGGCGTCGGTCATGGCAGAGTTAGGTCACGAAGTCTTCGTAGAAGAAATCGGAAAACAGAATCTTCTCCGGTCCCAGTCGTCACGCGCCGCCCGATGGAAAATCAAGGCCCGCTTTCACACGAGGCCCGCCGTCCCCGCGCTGTGCCTGGAGCATAGAGAGAGTAGGTTTTGAAGCGGCCAAAGCACCTCAGACTTGAGCCGCACCGCCATCGACGAAGAGTTCGACGCCATTGATATAGCTGGCGTCGTCCGAGACGAGGAAGACCACGGTCTTGGCGATCTCATCGGGTGTGCCGGTGCGTCCGAGCGGTGTGGTCGCCGCGGCCTCCGCCTTGAAGCCTTCGATCTGCTCGTCGGTCATGCCGAGTTCGCTTTTGTAACCAGGCGTCACCACCGTGCCGGGGCTGACGACGTTGACGCGAATGTTCCGGCCTTTCAGATCCTGCGTCCAGGTCCGCGCGAATGAACGCAGCGCTGCCTTCGTCGCCGCATAGACGCCGAACGCCGGGAAGCCTTTGATCGAAACCATCGAACCATTGAGCACGATGGCTCCGCCTGCCGTCATCAGCGGTAGAGCCTTCTGCACGGTGAACAGCGTGCCCTTGACGTTGATGCCGAAATACTTGTCGAAGTGCTCCTCGGTGACGTGTTCGAGCGGAACAAACGCGCCGCCACCAGCATTCGCGAACAGGACATCGAGCCGTCCTTTCTGCTCTTTGATCGTCGCGAATAAATGGTCCAAATCGGCGAGGTTGGAAATATCACTGCGCACGCCGGTGACGTTGCTGCCGATCTGCTTCACCGCTGCATCAAGCTCCGGCTGACGCCGCCCGGAGATGAAGACGTAAGCGCCCTCCGCGACCAAGCGTTGCGCGGTGGCGAGCCCGAGACCGCTGCTGCCGCCGGTGACGAGTGCGATTTTTCCTGCGAGTTTCTGTGACATAGAAATGTGGTGTTGATGTTTGGTGATGGAATCGAGTCCGGCGCTGAAGGGGACAAGGGATCTCGTGACGCCCAAAGCTCCGCTGCTCGCCTATTCACACGTTGCGTGCCACACCCGCGTCGCCGATATATCCACCTGCGGGAGAACTACTAATGACTTTGGAGGGAGGTTGCTTCGCAGGACGATGATTCGTCCCGGACGAGCCTTATCTCGGCTAAAGTGCGAGATTTCGTCTTCGGAGCAAATCCAACTCCCCGGCATCGTCGCATCGTTTTCACCGATCGGTCGGCGCTCACCAGATCGGCGGGTTTGGGGGCGGGTTGCGCGCCTATTTTGTCGCTGGTGCTGGAGTCTGGAGTCGTCCATCGACGGGGGCCTTGCGAGCTGCCTCGGCAGCTTCGAGCGGGGCGTTTTGGGCGAGGAGGATCGAGGCTGCTTTCCGGCAGAGCGCTGCATTCGCGGGCAGGTGCTTGAGACCGTAGCTGCGCAGGAAGTCCGCAGCCGTCTTGTCCTTTTCAAATGCAGCCAGGGCGAAATGGATGAGTGGGTGCGAGGGGTCGACTTCGTAAGCCTGCTCGATGACGCGCCGGGCGTCGGGGTTTTCGGTACCGTTTTCCAGGCGGACATGCGAGAGCGCCCAATTGATTTCGCGCTCGATATGTTCGGAAACCTTGATCGGCGAATTCGGAGAAATGGTGCGCGCGCGAGGCTCGGAGAAGGACCAGCGCATGAGGTGCTGCCAATCGCTGCCGTCGTCCGGCATGGCGAGGAGTTCGTCGCGGGCTCGGCGGCGTTCGTTGGCAGGGAGGAATCGCTCGGCGCCGTCGGCGGTGATCTCGCACCCGGCGAGCGTGGTGAGGAAGGTCGGCAGCCAGTGCGGAGCACCCGCCGTCGCGACACCGGCTTCCCAGATTTGCGCGGTCTTATCGTGACTGGCGGTGACGATCCAGCGGCCATCGGCACTGAAGGCGGCGCTCGACACAATTTCGGCGTGGCGCAGCGGGGGGCCGATGGGTCTGCCGGTTGCGGCGTCCCAAATTTGCGCGGTGTGGTCGTTGCTAGCGGTCACGATCCAGCGGCCATCGGGTGAGAAGGCGGCGGTCCACACGTTCGCGGCGTGGTGCATGGGTTCGCCGATGGGACGACCGGTGGCTGCATCCCAGACCTGCGCTGTCCGGTCCCAACTGGCCGTCACAATTCGGCTCCCGTCCCGGCTGAAGGTGGCACTCCACACGATCTCGCCGTGGCGCATCGGTTCGCCGATGGCCGCGCCATTAGCTGCGTCCCAAACTCGCGCCGTCTTGTCCGAGCTGGCGGTCAGCACCCGGCTGCCGTCGGGGCTGAAAACAACGGTGCGCACGGCATCCGCGTGGCGCAGTGGCGGGCCAACCGGCTGGCCTGTGGTGGCGTCCCAGATGCGTGCGGTGTGGTCATTGCTGGCGGTGGCGACGCGAAGCCCGTCGGGGCTGAAGACGGCGCTCGACACCGCATCTTCGTGGCGGAGTGGATCGCCGACGGGGTGGCTCGTGGCCACATCCCAGACACGGGCGGTGTTGTCTTTGCTGGCGGTAACCACCAAACGTCCATCGGGGCTAAAGGTGGCGCCCGAGACGATGTCCTCATGGCGCAATGATGCGCCGACGGGTTGCCCCGTAGCGGCATTCCAGACGCGCGCGGTCAGGTCGTTGCTGGAGGTGACAATCCAGCGCCCGTCGCGACTGAAGGCCGCGCTCGTCACTCGATCCTCATGCTGAAGCGTAAGGCCAGGGCGTTCGCCAGTTGCGTCCCAGACGCGCGCGCTGTTCCCCATGTAGGGATAGCTTAGCACCCAGCGCCCGTCCGGGCTGAAGACGGCGCGTTGGACCGGCGCTTCGTGACGCAACGTGACACCGATCGGGTTGCCCGTGGCTGCGTTCCAGATGCGCGTTGTCTTGTCGGGACTGAAGGCGGCGCTGCGCGTCACATCCTCATGCCGCTGTGGAGTGCCGATGGGCTGGCCCGTGGCCGCGTCCCACACCCTCGACGTCTTGTCCTTGCTCACGGTCAGGAGCCAATGCTCGTCTGGACTCAATGCGGCGCTTGATACGTAGCCGTCGTGGCGCAGCGGGATGCCGATGGGTTTGCCCGTGGCCGCGTCCCAGATGCGCGCGGTTCGATCACGACTGGCGGTCACAATCCACCGGCCGTCACCGCTGAAGGCGGCGCTCCACACGATGTCATCATGGAGCAGCGGTTCGCCGACGCGCTGCCCCGTAGCGGCATCCCAGACTTGCGCGGTCTTGTCATCGCTTGCGGTCAGCACCCATTTTCCGTCGGGGCTGAAGATCGCGCTAGTCACGACATCCGCGTGGCGCAGCGGTGTGCCGATCCGCTCGCCGGTCATCGCGTCCCAGACTTGCGCGGTGTGGTCGTTGCTAGCCGTCACGACCTTGCGTCGATCACCACTGAAGACCGCGCTCGTCACTACATCCTCATGGCTCAGCGGTGCGCCGATGGGCTTGCTGGTCATCGGGTCCCAGACCTGCGCGGTTCGGTCATTGCTGGCCGTGACCAGCAGCCGGCCATCGCGGCTGAAGGTCGCGCTCGTCACGCTGTCTTCGTGGTGCAGCGGCACGCCGATGGGTTTGCCCGTCGCCGCGTCCCAGACACGCGCGGTTTTGTCGTCGCTCGCGGTGGCGACCCAGCGCCCATCGCCGCTGAAAGCCGCGCTCCGCACCTTGCCTTCATGAGCCAGCGGGTCGCCGACGGGCTGGCCGGTGGCCGCATCCCAGACGCGCGCCGCGCTCTCGGTATCGACGGTGACGATCCAATGTCCGTTCGGGCTGAGCGACGCGCGCGAAACGAAAGCCTCGTGCCGCAGCGGCGCGCCGATGGGCTGGCCCGTGATGGCGTCCCAGACTTGCGCGCTCTTTTCCGTGCTCGCCGCGACGATCCATTGACCGCCCGCACTAGCCACCGCGCTCTCCACCCAAGCCTCGTGCCGCAGCGGCTCGCCCACTTGCCACGGCTCACTATTTTCCGCGCCGCGGACGAGTTGGCTCGCGGCTTCCAGCGCGGCCCGGGCGTTGTCCGGATCTTGTTGCAGGGCCTGCGCGAGATGCGCCAAGGCGGTGCGCGGACGCTGACCCTTCAGTCGCCGATCGCGGGCGACGCCCACGTTCACGCGACTGGCGGAGCGCACTTCTTCCTCCGCCTTCTGTTTCTGCACGGTCGTCTCCGCTTCACTTCGGCGAATGTTCACGATGTAGAAAACCGTGGCGGCGACGAGCGCGAGCACACTCGCCGCGGCGGCGAGCACGGCGACGCGATGCCGGATCAGCCATTTGCGCGCGAAGTAAAACGGTGTCGCGCGGCCCGCGATGAGTGTCTCGTTGCGCAGCCAACGGCCGAGTTCATCCGCAAATTCGCCAGCCGTACGGTAACGGCCGTCGGGAGATTTGCTCAGCGTTTTGAGCAGGAGCATTTCCAACTCGGCGTCGAGATCGGGACGGAGCGTGCGCGGCCGGCGGGGCTCGGTCGTGGCGATGCGATGGAGGAAGGCGTCGCGCGAGCCGCTGCTGTCGTGCGGGTGATCGCCGGTTAGCAGCTCCCAGACGATCACACCGAGCGCATAGACATCGGTGCGCGTATCGACGGCTTCACCGCGGACTTGCTCCGGTGCCATGTAGCGCGGGGTGCCGAGGAGCTGGCCGGGCAGCGATACGTCCAACGAATCACCCACCGTTCCTTCCAGCGCCTTGGCCAGCCCGAAGTCCAAAACCTTCGGCTCGCCCTGCGGGTTGATCAGAATGTTGGAGGGTTTGAGATCGCGATGGATGATCCCGTTTTGGTGCGCATGCTGAACGGCCTCCGCGACCCTGCGCACGAGCGTCACGATCGCCTTCCGGTCCAGTTGGTGAAGGCGAGCATATTCCGCGAGGTCCGGGCCATCGACATACTCCATCGTGAAGTAAGGGATGCCCTCGATGTCGCCTCCGCTGAAGACGCGCGCGATGTGCGGATGGCTGAGCCGCGCCGACAGTTCCATCTCGCGTTCAAAGCGCCGCAGCGAGGGCGAACCGGCCACGGGCGCGAATCGATTACTGCGGCAGAACTTCACCGCGACCGCCTGCTTGGTCGCGATCTGTTCGGCCAGCCAGACGACGCCCATTCCGCCGCCGCCCAGAGGCCGGAGCATGCGATAGCCGGGAATCTCAGCCGGAGGAGTGGCCGGCAATTCCGGTGCGCGCGGCAGTGTCGTGACCTGCGCCCGGCACCGTTCGCACCAGCTATCTGCGTGGAGATCGATCGTCACTCCGCAAAGCAGGCACTTCGACTCCGACAAATGGGCGGCGTCCCGTGGGGGCATGAACGCCGTGGAATCATCACGGGACTCCCCAAGGCGCGCCTTGCCTTCCGAAGAGCAGCGGCCACACACGTCGCCACTGGCGCCTGGCACGACCGCTCCGCAAAGGCGGCAGGCCGGTTCGGATTTTTGAGGGGGTTCCATCGGCGTGATATGGGTTCGTGTTCAACGTTCCATTTCCACGAGGCGCGCTTCGGCGAGGTCCACGTCGCGTTGGACCACGCGGAGCGTCTCGTCGTTGATGCGATGCTGGTTGCGCAGTTCAACCAGAGTCGCGTGTTCGACCTCCAAAGCGCCGAGCGCGAACCGGCGCAGGGGCGATGCCGGGCGGTCCAGTTCCTTTGTCTCCGCGGCCTCAGGATTTTCGCTCGATTCAAGCTCGGCCAGCCGCTCGTGATATTGCGCCTGAAGCAGCCTCAGTGGCTCGCCGTATTCCGGGTCGGACGCAGCGAGCTTTTCGAGATGGCGAAGCGCCGCTTCATTCGCCGCGACTCGGGCGATGTACTCCTCGCGATCCGCTTTCCCGTCGCCCTTCACATTCAGCACGCGAATCAAAATCGGCAGGGTCAAACCTTGCGCGACTAGCGTGACCAGGATCACCGCGAACGAAACGAAGATAATCGTGTCGCGTCCGGGAAATGGTGCTCCAGCGGCGGTGATGAACGGCAAGGCGAGCGCGGTGGCGAGCGAGTCAACACCACGCATTCCCGCCCAGCCCATGATGACTAGATGGCGCCAATCGGGGTAAGGATCGCGGGCCAGAATACTCGCTGAGAAAAACCTCGGCAGATAAGCCGACGGAAAGATCCAAAGGAGACGGACGCCAACTACCACGGCACTGACCGCGGCCGACTCGAAGACGAGAGTACCCCACGACTTATGTTCGAGGCCATCCACGATCTGCGGCAACTGCAGGCCGATGAAGACGAAGATGACTCCGTTGAGGAGGTATACGAGCATCTGCCAGAACGAGGTCAGCTCCAACCGCGTGCGGGCGGTGACCATCCGCGGCAAGCGCCATCCAATGAAGACTCCGGCAGTAACGATCGCGAGCGCGCCCGAACAGTCGAGCCGCTCCGCCGCCAGATACGCGAGAAAGGGAGCGAGCAGTGAGATGGTGATCTGAACCGGTTGGTCGTCGATCCGCCGCAGAATCCAGTCAACCGCCAGACCAACAAGTCCACCGATCACCGCACCGCCAATCGCGACCAGGGGCAACTGGACGGCCGCGGCCGACGGCGAGAAAGTTCCGGTGACGACGGCTAGAACCCCGAAGCGATACGCCACCAAGGCGACCGCATCATTCACTAGGCTCTCGCCTTCCAGAATCGTGACGATGCGGCGCGGGACTTCCAAGCTCTTGAAAACCGCCGTTGCCGCGATGGCGTCCGGCGTGGAGATGATCGCGCCGAGGACAAAGGCTGCGGCCCATGACAACTCGGAAATCAAGGAATGAGCAACCCAGGCGACCGCGCCCATCGTCACCAGCACCAGACCGACGGCGAGCAAGATGATCGGCCGCAAGTTGCTCCTGAAATCATGCCAGGAGGTTAGGAAGGCCGCGGGGAAAAGCAGCGGTGGCAGAAATATGGGCAGGACCAATGCCGGCGCGATGACGACACGCGGAAGTCCGGGGATCAAGCCGAGCACCAGTCCGCTCACCACCATCAAGACAGGATAGGGAACTCCTATTTTGCAGGCCACGACATCCAGCGCGGCGACCAGCATCAAGACGAAGCAGATGAGTTCAAACTGAGGCATGAAGCGGCGCTCCAGCCGTTAAGACGGTGCCTGGGCCAATAGGCTTGTTGGGGACGCGCCCCATTTCCAATTCCGAATTTCCGGCAGGTCGCGACCGTGTTTGTTGATGTATTCCGTGTGCTCAACCAGCTTTTCCTTGAGCTGCTGTTTCAAGTGGATGCCTCGCGCGCCAGTTTGAGGCAGGCGGTCGATGACATCTATCACGAGATGGAAGCGGTCGAGATCGTTCAACACCGTCATGTCAAAAGGTGTAGTGATCGTGCCCTCTTCCTTGTAACCGCGGACGTGCAGGTTCCGGTGATTGGTGCGCCGGTAAGTGAGCCGGTGAATCAACCACGGGTAAGCATGGAAGGCAAAGATGACCGGCTTGTCCCTGGTGAAGAGTTCATCGAAATCCGTGTCGCACAACCCGTGTGGATGCTCGGTCTGCGGTTGCAGCTTCATGAGGTCAACGACGTTGATAACTCGGATTTTTAACTCCGGCAGATGTTCGCGTAAGATCGACACGGCGGCGAGTGTCTCCAAAGTCGGCACGTCGCCGCAGCATGCCATCACCACATCGGGTTCGCCGTCTTCATCGTTGCTTGCCCATGGCCAAATCCCAATGCCTTCCAGGCAATGCCGCGCGGCAGCTTCCATGGTCAGCCACTGCGGCGCGGGGTGTTTGCCCGCGATCACCACATTCACGTAGTGTCGGCTGCGCAGGCAGTGATCCATCACGGACAAGAGACAATTCGCATCCGGTGGCAAATAGACGCGCACGATCTCGGCCTTCTTGTTGACCACTTGATCGAGGAAGCCGGGATCTTGATGGGTGAACCCATTGTGATCCTGCCGCCAGACGTGCGAGGCGAGCAGGTAGTTGAGCGACGCGATCTTCCGCCGCCACGGCAGACGCGATGTGACCTTCAGCCACTTCGCGTGCTGGTTGAACATCGAGGCGATGATGTGGATGAACGCCTCATAGCAGTTGAAGAGTCCGTGCCTTCCGGTGAGCAGGTAGCCTTCGAGCCAACCTTCGCATTGGTGCTCGCTGAGCATTTCCATGACGCGACCCTTCGGTGCGAGGAATTCGTCATTCGCTACCGTCGCGCCCTCCCATTGTCGGTTGGTGATCTCGAATAGCGCCTCCAAGCCATTGGACATCGTCTCGTCTGGGCCGAAGACGCGGAAGTTCCGCTGCTCTTCATTTACCTTCGCGACATCACGCAAAAAGCGTCCGAGCACATGCGTGTCGCCGATGCCGAGCACGCCGGGCTCGGGCACATCGACCGCATACGCGCGGAAATCCGGCATGCGCAGATCGCGAAGCAGTTTGCCGCCGTTGGCGTGTGGGTTCGCGCCCATACGCCGGTCGCCCTTGGGTGCCAGCTCGGCCAGCTCTTGCTTGAGCCGGCCTTGCTCATCGAAAAGATCCCCGGGCCGGTAACTGCGCAGCCACGCTTCGAGCATCTTGAGATGCTCCGGATTCGCCGCCGGGTCGGAAAGCGGCACCTGGTGCGCGCGGAAGGTGCCTTCGATTTGCCGGCCGTCGATCACCTTCGGTCCCGTCCAACCCTTTGGTGAGTTGAGGACGATCATCGGCCAGCGCGGACGCGTGACGCTGCCGGCAGTGCGGGCCTCGTGCTGGATGCGTTGGATCTCCTCCACCGCCCGATCCAGCGTCGCCGCCATCGCCTCGTGCATGAGTGCGCTTTCTTCCTCCTCCACGAAGTATGGCGTCCACCCGTAGCCGTGGAATAACTGCTCCAATTCCTCGCGCGTGATGCGGGCGAGCACGGTTGGATTGGCAATTTTGTAGCCGTTGAGATGCAAGATCGGGAGCACAGCGCCGTCGGTCACGGGATCGAGGAACTTGTTGGAATGCCAGGACGTGGCCAGCGGTCCCGTTTCCGCTTCTCCGTCGCCGACCACGCAGGCGACGAGCAGGTCGGGATTGTCAAAGACCGCACCGAACGCATGGCTGAGTGAATAGCCCAGCTCGCCGCCTTCGTGGATTGAGCCCGGACATTCCGGTGAGACATGACTGGGAATTCCGCCCGGAAAGGAGAACTGGAGAAACAGCTTCCGCAGCCCCGCTTCATCCTGGCTGATGTCGGGATAGACTTCGCTGTAGGTGCCTTCGAGATAAGTGTGGCCCACGATCGCCGGCCCGCCATGACCGGGACCGGAGACGTAGATCATGTCGAGGTCGTATTTCGTGATGACCCGGTTGAGATGCGTGTAGATGAAGTTCTGTCCCGGCGTAGTTCCCCAATGCCCGAGCAGCATATGCTTCACATCGCCAATGTTCAGGGGCCGCTTGAGCAGCGGATTGTCGTAGAGGTAAATCTGGCCGACCGAGAGGTAGTTCGCCGCGCGCCAATAGGCGTCCATGCGGTGCAAGAGTTCTGGAGTAAGCGTGTTGGTTTTCATGGTCTGGTTTTCCACTGCGTTGAGAGCGAAGGAATCTGCGCCGGCTAGTAAGCGAGGCTCAGGCGAACCCCGGCCACCCAAGCGTCGGAGAGCTGGCCGGTCGCACCGGGGTTGGCGATGTATTGAAGGTCCGGCTGGATGGAAAGCCGGTCATTGAGCACTACCTGATAGGTTGCTTCGATGAGGACTTCGTATGGACGCTCCGTGTCTTCGCTACCCGGATTCACCCTCGTGTAGCTAAATGCAATACCGCATGAATCCTGATCACGGCCCGGTAGTAGCCCGTCGTAGGTCAAGCCAGCCTCTACATAGTGGGAGACGACGTTGATCGAATCGGGGAACGTCACGCCCAAGCGGCAGAACGCGTGAAGTCCTTGCTTCGACGAGACACTCGCATCGCTCGTAGTCGGAGGAGGTTCCCGAGAGAGCGCTTGATCGATGACGAGGTAAAGCCCGCCTTCGTCCGCGCGAGAACCACCGCCGTCGAGGTCGGTGAATTTACCGGAATGATAGAATCCGCCGAGCGTGAAAGTGCCCGGCAGCTTGCCGCTCGACTGATAAGTCGCCTCGGCAAGGAACAGCACCCCGGAGCGCGAATTGAAGACCCCGCGCCCACCGTGTTGGTTGTTTCCGTTCTGCGTGCCCACATCGCCGCTCAGGATGGCGCCGCGAATCGTGAGATGGTCAGCGGGACTGAGTGCAAGTCGGACTCCGGGGCTCGTTAGTGGGTAAGCCGGGGCTTCAAAGTTGAACTCGATGATCGGCAGAGCGCCGAAGCAGCCATTCAGAAACAGGGAACCGCTATCGCAGGCGAAGAACTCGGTATCGACCGCGAGGAGGCCCGCACGAAGTGAAGCCTGCTCCCCGAAACTCTTGTCCAACCACAGCTCGTTGAGCCGGAGACTGTCGTATCCGTCGATGCTGCTCACCCCGTTGAGGTCGCGAGTGTAGCTGTTCGTCAAGCCGCCGCCGTGTGGGTAGAGGGCACTGGCAAACAGCGACGCACCCTTCCATCCATTCCTACGGAGGACCTGGTCCAGGTGAAGTTGGAGAGAGAGCTTGAAAAGTCCGTCGTAAGCCGCCCCGGTTTTTTGGCCGCCAGAGACGTTTGCAAGGATGTCCGCAACATAACTGGCGTGGAATTCCGGCGGTGGCGTTGCCGGCTTTGGTGACTGCTCTTCTGCGGATGAACCGCAATCGGAAACCAGCCAGGCGAGAGCCGCGCACGCGATGATTCGTGATGGGAGTTTGCGCGGCATCACGGGTCAAGAGGATTGCATTGCCGCGGGGCTCTCTGGGGAGTGGAGCTTGAGAACTCGTACGACCGATTGCGCGATCATGAGTTCTTCATCGGTGTGAATCACGCGCACGGCGACACGGGCGGCGTCCGTCGAGATAAGCGGCGCACCTTCTGCATTGCGCAACTCGTTCAACTCGATGCCGAGAAAACCAAGACCGTTACAGATTCGCGCGCGGATCGTCGGCGAGTTTTCGCCGATACCTCCAGCAAAGATCAGCGAGTCCACTCCGCCCAAAGCCGCCGCAAACGAACCGATCCATTTCTTTACCTGATAGCAGAACATCTCGACCGCTTCCGCCGCGCGCACGTCCTGCATTTCGTGGGCGAGCAGGTCGCGCATGTCCGAACTGGTCTCCGAAACCCCGAGCAGCCCGGACTCGAAATTGACCATTTCATTGAAAGCTTTTGCGTCGAGGCCCTTGGTGCGCGCGAGATACCAGTGCAGCCCCGGATCGAGATCGCCCGAGCGCGTGCTCATCGGCACGCCGGCGGCGGGCGTGAAGCTCATGCTGGTGTCCACCGGTTTTGCGTCGCGCACCGCCGCGAGGCTCGCGCCATTCCCGAGGTGGGCCAGGATCACCCGCTCGCGCGCTGCATCGGGACCAGCGACGCGCTCCAGTTCGTCCATGAGGAACGCATACGACAGCCCATGGAATCCATACCGCCGCACGCCCATCGCCTCGTACCGCCGAGGAATGGGCAGCATCTGCGCGACTCGCGGCAGGTCGTGATGAAACGCCGTATCGAAGCACGCCACTTGGGGCAGGTTGGGGAAGCGGCGATGGAACTCCTCGGTCAGCAAGATCTCCTCGGGCAGATGCTCGGGGTCGAATGGGCTAAGCCCGCGTAGCGCCTCGACCATTTCCGCCGTGATGCGCTCCGGCTGGCTATACTTCGGTCCGCCATGCACCACGCGGTGCCCCACGGCCGACAACGCCGAGATTTCGCTGCGTTCCTCGATTCGAGTCATCAGCGCATCCACCGCCGCCGCGTGATCAGGCGCCTCCACTGGCCGGGAGAAATTGTCAGCGTTCTCCGCGCCTTTCATGTGCAACTTCGCCTCCGGTTGGCCAATTCGTTCCACTCCGCCATGAAGAATACGCCGCAGCGAGTCGCCGACCTCGAACAACGCAAACTTGATGCTCGATGAGCCGCCGTTGATCGTCAGAACTCGCGAGAGCGTCGGCTTCATTTATCAATCCTCCTGCCCATCCGGCAGTCCGAACGCAGCCAATCGCGCCGCCGTGGATGGGTAGTCCGTGTGAAGAATGCTCCGAATCCCGCACCGCTCCGCGATCTGGGCGAACATCGCAGTGTTTTCCAGATAGATCACCCGGGGCGCGGGCGACTGCGCGATGTCTAGGGCCAGCCGGTAGATGTCTGTATCCGGCTTGCGAATGTGGACGAAGCAGGAGGACACAAAGGCATCCACTATGCCGGCCAGTTTGAACTTAAGGATGCGATGCGCATTCAGCTCACGCCCTTCATTGCTGACCACGACGATCTTCAGCCCGTGCCTTTGCTTGAGCCGCGCGACCAGCCCGATCATTTGCGGGTCAGGCCGCGACTGCGCGAACATGAAACGCCGAAAGTGCGCCCGCGTGAATGGTCGCTTTTGGTGAAAGACGACCCGATTCAGATACTCGTCCAAGCTCAGCTTCCCCTCCTCGTAAGTGTCGAAGGTCAGATGATGGCGGCCTTCCATTTCTTGCGGATTCAAGTCGAATTCCTTCGCCGCCCGCACCCGAATGTCATGGTCCCATCCGTTCGTGCCGAGCACCCCGCCGATGTCCACGAAAAGGCAGGAGATAGTGGGTTGCTTTTTCATTGCACGTCCGCAGGGCTACTTTGCGGAATTTTCGACATGGCCACCGAAGGCGAAGCGCATCGCCGAAAGTAGTTTGTCTTGGAAGTTTGCTGCCCCGCGCGAAGTGAACCGCTCGTACAGCGCCGTGGTCAAAACGGGAATTGGCACGCCCTCCTCCACCGCGGCTTTGATCGTCCAGCGCCCTTCGCCCGAATCGGAGACGCGGCCGGCAAACTGCGCCAGGTCCGGGTCGGCGGCGAGTGCTGTCGCCGTGAGGTCGAGGAGCCAGGAGGAGATCACGCTTCCTCGCCGCCAGACTTCGGCGACATCGGGGAGTTGAAAAACGTATTGATAATGTTCCGGACTCCGCAAAGGCGTCGTTTCGGCATCAGCGGCATGTTGCTGGCTGCCTGCGTTGGCCGCCTTCAAGACCGCCAAACCTTCCGCGTAGGCGGCCATGATTCCGTACTCGATCCCATTGTGAACCATCTTGACGAAATGGCCTGCACCGTTGGAGCCGCAATGCAGATAGCCGCGTTCCGCAGTCCCGCCCATTTTCGACCGACCCGGAGTCACAGGAATATCGCCGGGACCGGGGGCCAGCGTGGCGAAAAGCGGGTCCAGGTGCTGCACGACTGTCGGCTCGCCACCGATCATCATGCAGTAGCCGCGTTCCAATCCCCAAACGCCGCCGCTGGTTCCCACGTCCACGTAATGAATTTTCTTCAACGCGAGTTCCTGCGCCCGCCGGAGGTCATCAACGTAGTAGGAATTGCCTCCGTCGATGAGGATGTCGCCCGTCTCCAGCAAAGGCAGGAGGTCGGCGAGGGCAGCGTCCACCACACCCGCGGGAACCATTAGCCAGACCACTCGGGGCTTAACGAGCTGTGTCACGAAGTCGGCCAGCGAAGATGCCACCGCAACATTGCTCGCCGCCAACTGTCGCATTGCCTCCGGTGAGCGGTCATACACCACGCATTGATGACCACCCCGCGTCAGCCGGCGCACCATATTCGCGCCCATGCGCCCGAGGCCGATCATGCCGAGCTGCATTATTGGTGTCGTTTTCATAGATTGGATGGTGGCAGCGCATCATTTCCCGGCTCCGAAGCTCGCGAGGCTTCAAAAATTTCTGCGAACTCCCAGTAGCGGCACCGAATCTCCGCCACGGCGGTTTCAAGCGGGATGCTCTTGGCGCGCAGGTTGACCAGCGGTGCCCAGAAAACTGTTCGCCCCACCGCGAACCCGATGAAGCCTTTGACACTTGCCGCCGTCGTCAACCACTCGCGCACTTGGTGATCGTTTTCACCTCGACCGAGAATGATGCAACCGACGTTGTCGCGTCCCTGGCGATGCGCGGCAGCGACGATCGCTTCGCAGTCCTCGCGAAGATCGAGTCCTTCGATCTTCCAGACATCAGGTTCGACGCCTCCATCCTGAAGCTGCTCGATAGCCTGCACCATGAGACGGGGACGAACCTCCAGATCGTAGGCATCTGCATCGCCATTGCGCCCACCCATCTGCGACTTCTCCGGCGGCACGAGCAACTCAAACATGAACCGGCTCTGACTTTGTGAATGAAGGTAATCAGACAGCCGTTTGAGGCGTGTCGTCTGTCGCTCGTTCAGCGCCGCGTCACCCTCGGGATTGTAGCGCACGAGCACCTTGCAGAAGGTCGGCCGAAAAGCCTCGATGTGCGCGGCGAAGTCTTCGCCATACTCGAAATCGAATTCATCCTGGCCGCTCTTCTCCGCGGGACTCGCGGTGGTGAAGCCATTCGCCCTCGCGTCGCGCAGGATGTCCGCGCCGAATTCCTCGTCCACCAGAATGCCCGCTTTCTCCTTTGGCACACCCGCCGTGACGGCCGCTCTGAATCCTTCGTAAACAATCTGTTTAGTAGCGGCAATTTCAGCGGTTTGTTCCGCCGTTAATGCCCCATGCCAGCCGAAGAGCTTCGTTTCAAACGAACCGCGATGATCGAACGGCAGGATGTAGAGTGGTTTGTTGTAACCGATGGATTTCATAGTGTTCGCCTCTGCTCGCCGCTGTGGGATGGGTGAGTCTATCGTGTCAATGCTGCTGTGCCGGGTTCGGCGGGATTTCAAAGCTGACCATCTTGCTGTCGATGAGCTTGTGCGTCGGATCCTGGAGTTCGATCAGGAGCTTGTGCGACCCCGGCGGAAGGCCATTGATGCTCAGCGGCTCACCACTTGCATCGAGCCAATGCCACGGCAGGTCATCCAGCGTGATGTGCAGATGCCCAATGCGTGGCAAAACACCCAACGCGGACGGACCATACACCGGCATGAAACGCAAATTCTCTGCCCGGTAGCGAATCACCACGTAGCCTCTGGCCAATGGCTCGGGGAGCGGCGCATCGGCGATCAGGCTAGCGGGCGGCTGTGAAGCCAGCGGAATGACCGGAGCGGGCTTGAACCCAACATTGCCGGCTTCTGCATCGTCGGAGACAGTGACAACACTGCCAATAGCGATCGCGGCCGCGGCAAAATATGGATTGGAGACGATAGTAAAGTTCATCGCTAAACGCCGGCATACACCAAAGCTGTGAAGTCCCGGCCATTAAAGAGCCACTCCCCCCAGGCGGCGTCGTAGGCGGCAGTGGGCTTTGCCGCTTGGACTTCTTCGAGGGTCCGACCTTGACCCTTCAAAGCGGCTACCTTTTCGCGGATCGCAACCAGCATATTTCTGAAGGCGATGAGCTGTGCCTTGTTACCTATCGGCCCGTGCCCGGAGATGACGATTGTCTCTTTGGTCGCCTGGGCTACGTTCGCTTCGGCTGCGCGGATCGCTCCGTCGATGCTGCCCCCAGTCGAGTAATCGATGAATGGATAGACACCGTTCCAAAAGGTGTCTGCAACATGAAGTATGTCGAAATCGGTGAAGTGGACGGAGATGTCGGAATCGGTATGCGCTGGTAGATAGTATTCGAGGGTGAGATTTGCGCCGTTCACCTGGAGCTTCAGTTCGTCCGCGAAGAGTTTCGTGGGAAGCGCTCCCGCAGGAGAGGCTGGAAAGGTGAACTTCCAGCCCTCAACCCGAGTATCCACCGAAAGGCGTTTGAGCGTGTTTTCGTGAGCGGTGATTTCGGCGCCTTCGGAGTGGAGCCATTCGTTTCCATCCGTGTGGTCGAAGTGCCAATGCGAATCGATCAGATGCTTGATGGGATCAGCACTGAGGCTGGCCAGCGCTTCGCTGATCCCTTTGCGAGTCGCTGTGATGCCGGCGTCAACGAGCAGTTTGCCGTCGCCGCCGGTGAGCACCGCGATGTTTCCACCGGAGCCTTCGAGCACGCTGACATTGCCGCGCAGCTTCGTGACGGTAATCTTGGCGGTGGCTGCGGCTCCTCTGATTTTGATTACGGGACTGGTGTCGTCGGCGAAGAGTGACCGTGGTGAGAGCCACATGCCGGTCGCGGCAACACCTGCAGTCGCGAGGAATCGGCGTCGGGAAACGGTGAGTGGATGTTTTGTGATCATCTTGCTAGGCAAGGATGTTTGGCGTGGGGACTAGGCTTCGATGAAGGCGAGAAGCTCCTCGTTGACCTGATGCTTGAGCGTCGTACACATCCCATGAGGAGCACCCTTGATGACCTTGAGCTTTGCGCCTTTGACGATCTTGGAGGAGAGCAGCGCAGAGGCGCCAACGGGGACGATCTGGTCGTCGTCGCCGTGCAGGATGAGTGTTGGCACGTCGAACTTTTTCAGATCCTCGGTGA
This sequence comes from Chthoniobacteraceae bacterium, assembly GCA_049690035.1. Classification (GTDB taxonomy): domain Bacteria; phylum Verrucomicrobiota; class Verrucomicrobiia; order Chthoniobacterales; family Chthoniobacteraceae; genus Chthoniobacter. The sequence continues at coordinate 16,645 of JBAVML010000490.1, read as the reverse complement.
GGTCGGTTTCGGAGAACGCCTTGATGCAGAAATAGGAGGCAGGGAACCCGGCCATCATCCCCTGGTGCCAGAAGGACTCGCGCACGCCTTCCGAAATCTTTGCTCCGGTCCTGTTGTAGCCGTAAAAAGGCAGGCTCAGGTCCTTCCAGAACTGAGAGCGGTCAGCAATGACTCCGTTCCGAAGGTCGTCGAACGCTTCGATTGGCAAACCACCCGGGTTGGCCGCCGTCTTCAGCATCAGCGGCGGAATTGCGCCGATGAGAACGGCTTTCGCGACGCGCTTCGTCCCGTGGCGGCCGATGTAGCGAGCGACTTCGCCGCCTCCAGTGGAGTGGCCGACGTGGATCGCGTCTTTCAAGTCCAGCGATTTGACCAATTCCGCCAAGTCATCCGCATAGGTGTCGAGGTCATTTCCCAGCCAGGGTTGACTGGAGCGGCCGTGGCCGCGGCGGTCGTGCGCGATGCAGCGGTATCCCTTGGAGGCGAGGAAGAACATTTGATCTTCAAAGGCGTCCGCGCTGAGCGGCCAGCCGTGGCTGAAGACGACGGGTTGGCCCGAGCCCCAGTCGTTGAAGTAGATCTGCGTTCCGTCTTTGGTGGTGATTTTGTTCATCGTGTTAGGTAGTAGGTCTTTTGTTGATGGGTGATTCAGTGAGGACGGCTTACATGCCGAGGTCGGTCAGGCCGGGGTGATCCAGCGGGCGGGGAAGCGAGGCGTCCCAATGAAACTTGCGATCGGATTCCTTGATCGGGAGATCGTTGATGCAGGCGTGTCGGTGATGCATCAGTCCGTTCTCGTCGAACTCCCAGTTCTCGTTGCCGTAGGACCGATACCAGTTTCCGGAATCATCGTGCCACTCGTAGGCGAAGCGCACCGCGATGCGGCTGCCGTCAAAGGCCCACAGTTCCTTAATGAGCCGATAGTCCAACTCCCGCTTCCACTTGCGGGTGAGGAACTCGATGATCGCCGGGCGACCCTGCGCAAACTCCGCGCGATTGCGCCACCAGCTATCGATGGTATAGGCCAAGGCAACCTTCTGTGGGTCGCGGGTATTCCAGCCATTTTCGGCCAGACGGACCTTTTCAATCGCCGACTCGCGAGTGAACGGCGGAAACGGCGGGCGCTGAGTGTTCGGATTGGCCATGCTAGAGCGGTGGTTCTGATTTTCAGCTTTGGGATCGTGCTCCCCGCTCTCTTGTTCAGTTTGCGTGCCAACAGTAGTGACGCGACGTAAAGCGTTGGCGGGCAATGATTAAAAAAAGTGCTGGTTTTGCCGATGGCCGGACGAAAATTCAGACGGACGAAATCGCGTCCTCGAAAATAGCGACGCGCAACATCCCGGAAGTTTGAGTCGTTCGCAGGAGGTGCCTCGCCGGACGCTTTCAGATGACCAGAGCCCTGCTCCCACTTGCGGAGAGTGACTAGACCAGAAACCCAAGCTTCTCCGCGATGCGGACGAGGTCGGCAAGCGAAGCGGCCCGCATCTTTCGCATGACGTGTCCCCGGTGGATTTTCACGGTCGCCTCACTTATTCCGAGTTCACCTGCGATCTGCTTGTTCAGGAGACCGCGGGCCACGAGTCCCATCACCTCACGTTCGCGAGGCGTCAGCGTTTGATAGAGTGCGCGGAGTGCCGTCAACTCACCACGTTGGCGGAGGCTGATTCGGTCCACCTCGATGGCGTGTCGGATGGCGCGGAGCAATTCCTCTTCGCGAAACGGCTTGAGCAGGAACTCCACTGCACCTGCTTTCATCGCATGCACCGTCATCGGGATGTCGCCATGGCCGGTAATGAAGATGATCGGAATGTGATTGTCCGCCGCGACCATCTGCCTCTGCAAATCGAACCCGGTCAAGCCAGGTAGGCGCACATCCAACACCAAACATGCGGGGCCCTGGGGCGGCACATATTGGAGAAACTCCTTTGCGGTTGCAAAGGCCGTGACTTGGAGTCCGACCGAGCGGACCAGGCTGCTGAGTCCGTGTCGAATGGAGGCGTCGTCATCGACGACGATCACGATGCCCGCCGCTGGCGTCTCGTCGGCTGGAGATAAGGAATTCAACGTAAAGTTTCCTCGCGAAGTACAGGTTCTCCGGTTGCGCCTCGCTTCCCAATTCTGGGTGCGCTTTGCAACATCAGGTCACTGGCGAAAGATTCGTAAATGGCGGCCCAAGAAGCGATCCGCGCGAGTGTTGCTCCGATCGTTGGACCCGCCGCGGTCTCTGTAGTGGGTAGTGTCGAAGTAGACGGCGTTCGAGCGGTGTGGCCCGGCCGAGAGGCGATGTGGCTAACGTGGCACGCGGATGTGGCAAGTCTCCGAACGCGGACGCGCGAGAGGCGCGAAGGTAGGTGCTGGTGGTCATGGCGCTTCGGTATGCTCATGATTCGGACCACGCCTCATGAATAGTGGTAAGTGACCGGGGTGGAGTCACTTGTATATGCCGGCGCCAGCGCGCCGGCAGGGTGAAATCTTCGCACGTTCGATGCTTCGTACTCCAATGGGCGAAACTGCGCCGGTCGTTTATGAGTAGCAGGTGATCGTGAGGTGCCTGGCTGATGTCGCTCACGAAGTGATACTTTGATATAATGGCAATGACCCGTCGCTCAGGTGTAGAAGGGGCAAAGTGAACACCCGACAGAGTCTTTATGATCGACGCCCTGGTTAGTGGGAAAAATTTGCAGACCGCTCAATGTTCCACGTCCAGGAAAGGACGCGGGTTGACGGCGGTTGTCGCGAATGGGAGGCAGTGGTGAGCGCGAAAGCCAGTGCGGAAAAGCCGCCGATTGTCTTTGTGGTGGACGATGACCAATCGGTGCGCGAGGCGCTGAGCGGTTTGGTTCGTTCCGTCGGATTGCGGGTAGAAACCTTCCCTTCGGCTGCGGAATTTCTCCGCCGAAAACCTCCAGCGGGGCCTTCGTGTCTGGTACTTGATGTCGGACTACCTGGCTTGAGCGGGATGGATCTCCAGCGCGAACTGGTTGCGGCGCATCGCCAGATCTCGATCATTTTCATCACCGGCCAGGGGGATATCCCGATGACTGTCCAGGCGATGAAAGCGGGCGCGGTGGAGTTTCTGACCAAGCCTTTCCGGGAGCAGGAGCTGCTGGATTCAATCGAACAGGCACTGGCGCGGGACCGCGCGTCGCTCGCTCGGCGCGCAGAATCGGTCGGGCTGCACGCGCACTACGAGACTCTGACGCCACGGGAGCGCGAGGTGATGGCACTGGTCGTGCGAGGCATGCTCAACAAGCAAGTCGCTGCGGCGCTCGGCACCCATGAGATCACGGTGAAAACGCATCGTGGACGGGTAATGCGGAAGATGCGGGCCGAATCGCTCGCCGACCTCGTGCGCATGGCGGAAAAGCTCGAACGCGAAAAGCAACGCTAGGAAGGCAGGCTGGGGGCGCGCGGATGTAAGACCTAAGTATAATAGATCCCGCCCGCGACAGACGGCACTTTAAGCAACTGAATTTACAATGACTGACATTTCGCAAATTGCCGTGGTGGATGACGATGAATCGCTCCGCGAATCCCTTGAGGGGCTGCTCAAGTCGCTGGGCCATGTCGTGGCCGTCTTTTCATCGGCGGAAAGCTTTTTGAGTTCCACAATCCGCGCCAAGACTGACTGCCTGATCCTAGACGTGCGGATGCCGGGGATGAGCGGTCCCGAGTTACAACGCGAACTCATCGCCCAGCATCAAAAGCTTCCGATTATCTTCATCACCGCCCATGGCGATGACGATGTGGTCGCGCGAGTGATGGCCGATGGTGCCGTGGACTGCCTGCTCAAACCTTTCAGCGAAGAATCCCTATTGAACGCAATAAGCCAAGCTCTGCGTGGCTAGACAAAACGCTGATGCTGTAACGCATCACTGAACCCGAGATTTGCTATGATTAAAATCGATGCCCCCGTCTGTGTCGTCGATGACGATGCCTCAATCCGCGAATCCGTCCAAGGTCTGCTGCGCGCCGAGGGTTTGCGCGTGGAAACCTACGGCTCGGCGAAAGAGTTTTTGACCCGAGCCAATGCAGAACCTCCGGGCTGTCTGGTCCTCGACGTGGAGCTGCCGGGGCTGAGCGGCCTGGAACTCCAGCGCGAGCTGTTCCGCGCCGAAGCGCACATCCCCATCGTCTTTCTCACCGGCCACGGCGACATCCCAATGTCCGTGCGCGCGATCAAGGCGGGCGCGTTCGAGTTTCTCACCAAACCTTTTGACCCGGACGATCTGCTCGATGCGGTCCAGGAGAGTTTGCTCACCAGGGAATATGCGCGTCCCGACGCGACCGGTTCATCATCGCATTCTGATGAAATCGTCGGCGGGAGCAGCGCTTATCGAACGTTACTCAAGCGGATCGAAATGGTCGCGCCAACGGATTCGACCGTGCTGATCCAGGGCGAAACTGGCACGGGCAAAGAACTGATCGCGCGGGAGATTCACAAGATCAGCCGGCGCAAAGACCAATCGCTGGTGCGCGTCAATTGTGCGTCGATCCCGAAGGAATTGTATGAGAGCGAATTCTTCGGTCATGTACGCGGAGCGTTCACCGGAGCCATCAAAGATCGCATCGGGCGTTTTGAAGCCGCGCACGGCGGCACGCTTTTCCTCGATGAAGTCGGCGAGATTCCGATCGACCTGCAAAGCAAACTCCTGCGTGCCTTGCAGGAAAAGCAGTATGAGCGCGTGGGCGATGAACGGACAAAGCGAGCAGATGTGCGCATCATTGCCGCCACAAATCGCGATCTGAAGGAAGAGGTGATCGCAGGACGTTTTCGCGAGGATCTCTTCTATCGGTTGAATGTCTTCCCACTCCAGGTCGCGCCGCTCCGCGACCGGCGCGACGATATTCCTCTTCTTGCCAAATACTTCGTCGGCCTGCTGGCCAAAGAGCTGAAGTGCCCGAAGCCGCGCCTGACGGAAGCCGGCGTGGCCCGGCTGCGAGACTACGATTGGCCGGGGAATATCCGAGAGCTGCGCAACGTCATCGAACGCGCGATCATCGTCGCGCGCGGCAAGGCGCTGGAATTTGATCTTCCGACGACGATGATCGCCGCGCGGGAAGTCGCGCCTCCACTTTTCGCGGCCCGCGAAACCGAGGAGCCGGAATTCCTGACCGAACCAGAGATCCAGCGCCGCGAGCGCGAAAACCTGCGCGTCGTGCTGAATAAAACAGGCTGGAAAATCAAAGGCGCCGACGGCGCGGCGGAACTGCTCGGCGTAAAGCCGACAACGCTGATTTCTCGAATTAAGAAAATGGGCCTGAAGCGCGACGAAACCACAATGCCGAGTTTCCCGCGCAACGGAGCCTGATGGGTGGGCCTTTCGCCCGCAGGTGTGGAGTCGCGATGGAATCGAGGTGGACCTTGCGGAGGTGCAGGTCACCTGCTCGTACTTGTACGAAACGGCTCTGCCGCGGAGCCCGCGCTGCGGGTGCTCCGCGGCAAAGATGGCGCCGTCAGTGTTTCTGAAGCAGCGTGGCGAAGTGCTTCTCGTCGTCTTCGTAGATGAAGGAGCCTTGCGCTTGGCCATGCGCATTGTCCCGCAGGACGAACTTCTTCTTACAGGTGTCGCAGATGTGACCGCGCAGATAGCTGCGATCCTTGTCAGCAACCGTTACCGATATGCTTCCGCAATTGCCGCATGAGAAGGCGATTGTTTCGCCCGGTTTGATACTCTCGGCCTGCTTCATGGTCTTCACCGGAGTGAAGATTTGCTGTGGCCCTGGACCGGCGACCGCCGAGGTGATGACGCCAAAGGTGAGCAGCGCGCCGAAGAGAATACGGGTGATGGTGTTGGTTTTCATGTGGATGTCTTTCGCTAGTTGTTTGTTGATGGTGAATGAGGACTCGCGTCCTCTCCGCTCACCTTAACAAGGCGCATGCCATCCAATGGGACCCTGAGGTAAGTGCTCGGCCGCAGTCGGTTACACCGTAAAGGCTCGATCAGAGGAGTGGCGCGAGAATTAGAACAATACGAATTCTCGCCCACCTTCGTGCGAGGATTCGTAGGTCAATCAGGCGCGACCCAAAGTCCCGAATCGGAGCAGGTCGAAATTCCGTTTGTGACCGGGACGAAATCTCGCTCGGACGAAAAGTCGTGCCATCCTTCCGAACGCGAGAAACCCCGGCAAGTGGCTTTGCAGCAGTGGTTTCGATGGTTGTCGGCGAATGGCACGCAATCTGACCCATGGACAGGTGACTATGATGTATCCCGAGCCAGATACCCCGCTACCCCGAGATTTGGACAAGAGATTCTTTCCGTCCAAGCTTCAGTGCGCCGACATTGGGCAGCCACCAAGGATGTGGGTTCGCCGGGAGCGGGGCTTGTGAGGGAGTCTTCCGGGGAGGTGTTGCAGATGTTCCGGGTTGGAGGTCTCAGCTTCAAACCAATACGATTGATGGAAGCGTGCCAGCTTTTCGTTGGCATTCTGGTCCAGGCAGACGTGGAAGTGCTGGAGGGAAGGTCATGAGCGAGTTGTTAAACGACGCGAACGAGATCGCCGAGCTTCGCCTGGCAAACGCTGCACTGGAGGAGGCGCTCGCGTCGTCGCGAAAATCGGAAGAGAAATTCCGCACCATGCTCGCCAGGATTCCCGCCCTGGTGTGGCGCGCGAGTGCGGAGGGCGCCGCCGAATTCTTCAATCAGCGGTGGTATGACTATACCGGTATTTCATGGGAAGAAGCTCGCGGCAGCGGCTGGATGGCAGCCTTTCATCCGGATGATCTCCAGATGCTTTCTACCCGGTGGATGGAGATCGTCGCCTCGGAAAAACCGAGTGTCGTCGAGGCAAGGTTCAGACGCCACGATGGAGAGTTTCGCTGGCATCTCATGCGGTCGGAACCTCTCTTTGATGAAAAAGGGAAGGTCACGAGCTGGTGGGGATCGAACACGGACATCGACGACCTAAAGCGAGCCGAAACCTTTCTCGCGGGGGAAAAGAAGCTCTTCGAGATGAGTGCCACCGGGCACTCCCTCCCGGCGATTCTTGAGACCCTTTGCGAGATCGCTGAAGAACTGGCCGATGGTTCTATGGTGGCCATCCGATTGCTGGACGGAGATGGGCAGTGTCTGCGTCTGGCTGCAGCCCCAAACCTTCCGGAGAGCTTTAAGAAAGCTATCGACAAAGATTGGATCGGACCTGCCGCTGGGTCTTGCGCCACTGCAGCCTTTCGGGGAGAAAGGGTTTTCGTCTCGGATGTGACGACCGATCCGCTTTGGGACGACCATAGAGGCCCGGCGTTGGCACACGGACTCCTCGCGTGCTTTGCAACGCCCATAAAATCTCCCGATGGCAGGGTCACCGGGACTTTCGCGTTCTACACGCGGCAGGCGCGCGAGATCACTGCGCGTGAGATTCGCATTGGGGACCAGTTCAGCCATCTGGCCAGCATCGTGATCGAGCAGAGGCGCGCCGAGGATGCACTCCGAAGGAGCGAAGCGCTTCTCATTGAAGCGCAGCGGATTAGCCAGACAGGCAGTTGGACCTGGTGTGTTGCTTCCGGAAAACTTACATGGTCGGAAGAACACTGCCGAATTTTTGGATTCAGCGGTGACCGCTTGGGCGTCACATTAGATAGATTCTACCAAACTGTAAATCCGACCGACGTGGCGACGGTTCAGGCTGTTCTAAATGACGCGGTGCGCCGGGCGTGTGACTTCAGCATTGAGTATCGAATCAACCTGTCCGATGGGTCGATGAAGCACATTCTCAGCAGGGGGCGTCCCGTGATTGGCGAGGCTGGGCAAGCGGAAGAATTCATCGGAACGGCGATGGACATCAGTTACCGGTATGAGGCCAAGGTTGCTTTGGAGAACGCGCTTGCGAAAGCCGTGGCCTCTGAAGATCAACTGCGGACGCTCATCGACAACATGCCAGGTCTCGCATGGACCTCGGGACCGAACGGAGAGGCGGAATTCCTAAGTCAGAGCTGGCTCGCTTACACCGGCATGACCAAGCAAGAAGCTGAAGGCCCTGGGTGGACGAATGCCATCCATCCCGACGACGTCGCAATGGCAGTGGAGCGATGGCAGAAAATCATCGCGACCAAAAGAGCGGGAGAACATGAAGCCCGCATCCGTCGCTTCGACGGAGTATATCGTTGGTTTTCATTTCGAGGGGCTCCACTGCTCGACCAGTGGGGACATGTTGTTAAGTGGTATGGAGTGAACGTTGATATCGAGGATCAGAAGCGTTCCGAGGAAGAAATGCGAAAGCTAGTTTCGCTCGTCGAAAACAGCTCGGATTGTGTTGGCTATGCCAAGTCACCCAACGAGGTCGTATACATTAACGGAGCGTGGCGCAGATTTGCCGGGTTGGATGCCGATGAAGATCTGACCGAATATCAAATGGCGGATTTTCTCCCTGCATCCGAATACCGCCGCTTCTTGGAGGAAATCATGCCCGTTCTCGAAACCGAGGGGCATTGGGAGGGTGAGCGGTACTTGCACAATATCAAAACCAAAGTTGCCGCCCCATTTCATCAAACCATCTTTTTCATTACAGAAGGTGGGACCGGTCGGCGGATCGGCATCGCTACGGTCTGCCGCAACATGTCGGAGTTAAAGTTGGCGGAACAGGACCTGCGAAGGAGCGAGGCGGACTTGCGGAAGGCCCAATCCGAGCTGGCTCATATCACTCGCGTGACGACGATGGGCGAGCTTGCCGCTTCGATTGCCCATGAAGTGAACCAGCCCATCGCTGGCGTCGTGCTCAACGGCAATGCCTGCCTGCGCTGGCTGGCTCGCGAGCCGACGGCATCGTGCAATATCATTGAGGCCCGGGAAACGATTCAGCGCATCATTCGAGATGGCACTCGCGCGGGCGAGGTGATTGCCCGTATCCGCGCGCTCTTTAAGAAAACAGAGAATGCGAAGGCAATGCTGGAGATCAATGAGGTGATCCGCGAGGTAATCGTCCTCGCACGGAGCGAGATGGACAAACGGCGCGTCGCCCTGCGGCTCGAACTGGCTCCCGACCTGCCGTGCGTTTTTGGCGACCGCGTCCAACTCCAGCAGGTAATGCTGAACCTGATTCTAAATGGGATTGAGGCGATGAGTGGAGTCGAGGGTCGCCCTCACGAGCTACTCATCGGGACGCAGCGCTTGGAAGAAGCGGAGGTGTTGGTGACGGTGCGCGACTGCGGAACCGGACTCGATCCGGCGAATATTGAGCAACTTTTTGCCGCGTTCCATACAACGAAGCCGGGCGGTTTAGGGATGGGACTTTCGATCAGTCGTTCCATCGTAGAAGGTCACAACGGACGTCTTTGGGCGACTACGAACGACGGTCCGGGTGCCACATTTCAATTTACCCTCTCCCCTGATTCATGCTTGGAGACTGGGGATGGTCAGTCATGACGACTCCGCCTCGCCCGCGATGACCATTAGCTATTCTCTCGCTCAATCGGACGTCGCGACCGTCTTAAGAGCCTCGCAGGCGCTATCCGGCGAGATGCATCTCGATGGTCTCATCGAAACGCTTATGCGAATCGTCATGGAGCACGCTGCGGCCGAGAGAGCGCTGCTGATTCTTCTACACGAAGGCCAAACTCGAATCGAGGCCGAAGCAAACGTCGGGGGCTCGGTGCCCCGGGTGACGCTCAGGCCCGAAATCATCGCGGCCGAGTATTCTGGATCCGTGGTTCAATGCGTAATCCGCACGCGGGAAAGCGTGCTGCTCGACGATGTGACGGTCAGTAATCCTCATTCTGAGGACGAATACCTCCAACGAAAGCGGCCAAGGTCTGTGCTATGCCTGCCCATTCTCAAGCAGGCTACGCTAATCGGTTTACTTTATCTGGAGCACCACCTGACACCTCACGCCTTTACCCCGGGCCGAGTCGTCGTCTTGGAATTGCTGGCCTCGCAAGCGGCGATTTCGCTGGAGAACGCGCGGCTCTATGCCGAACTCCAACAGGAGAATCTGGAGCGTAAGCGCGTGGAGGATGAATTGCGCCGCAGCGAGCAATTGATGTCGGAAGCTCAGCGAATCGGTCAGACCGGCAGTTGGTCTTGGAATATCAAGACCGGAAAGCTGGTTTGGTCGGAGGAACAACGCCGCATTTTTGGAGTCCCTGCCGAGCGGAACGAATTAACTTATGACGATTTTACGGGAATGATTCATCCTGACGATCGCAGCGGTGCGATGGCCACCATTGATGACGCTGCGCGGCTCGGGCGGGAATTCAATCAAAGGTTTCGGATCGTCCTGCCAGACGGCGCGGTAAAGTTTATTCATGGCTCAGCTAATCCGGTTTCAACGGAATCGGGAGTGTTGTTAGAATACGTTGGAGCGGTGCGGGATGTTACCGACCAAGTGAAGGTGGAGACAGCACTGGAGGAAGCGCTGGCGAGAGTAAGGGAATCGGAAGGGCAACTCCGGACAACGATCGACACCATTCCTGGTCTCGTGTGGACCACTTTGCCCGAGGGTGCGGGCGAGTTTTTCAGTCAGCGGTGGCTCGATTATACGGGCCTTTCGACCGAGGAGGCGAAAGGTGATGGATGGGCGGTTGCCCTTCACCCTGACGACAAGGGAATGCTTTTTGAGGTGTGGGTTAAAATGATAGCGACGAAAATGCCCGGAGAAGTGGAAGCCCGTTTGCGACGATTCGACGGAGAGTATCGTTGGTTTCTATTCCGCGGAGCGCCCTTCATTGATCAGATGGGAAATGTCGTGAAGTGGTACGGAACGAACACCGACATCGATGACCTCAAGCAGGCCGAGGCTGGACTGCGCCGGCGCGAGGCAGACCTCCGAAAAGCGCAGGCCGAACTAGCCCATGTGACTCGCGTGACCACTATGGTCGAACTCGCGGCGTCGATCGCTCATGAAGTCAACCAACCCATCGCCGGCGTGGTGCTCAACGGGAACGCCTGCATGCGCTGGCTCTCCCGGTTGCACGGCGATCCTGACGCGCTCGCCGAAGTCCGCGATGCACTGCAGCGGATTATCCGGGACGGCGCCCGGGCGGGTGAGGTGATCACCCGCATTCGGGCGCTCTTTAAGAAAACGGAAACAGCGAAAGCTTCGTTGAAGATCAACGAAGTCATCCGCGAAGTCATCGTTCTGGCTCGCAGCGAGATGGACAAGAGGCGCGTTATCCTGCGGTTGGAACTGGACAACGATATTCCTCCCGTCCCCGGTGATCGCGTGCAATTACAGCAGGTGGTGATCAACCTGATTCTGAACGGCATCGAGGCGATGGGCGCCGTAGAAGACCGGCCGCGCGAAATGATCATTCGGACACAGCTTTACGAGGGAGGGCAGGTCTTGGTCACGGTGCGCGACTCCGGCATAGGACTCGATCAGGAGCGCAACGAGCAACTCTTCGCGGCGTTTCATACCACCAAGCCGGGGGGGCTTGGGATGGGACTTCCCATCAGCCGGTCCATCGTCGAGAATCACAACGGTCGGCTTTGGGCGACTGCGAATGAGGATGCAGGGGCCACATTCCAGTTTACTCTCACGACGCGCTCGCTCCAAGGCCGCCCCGATGCCGATCCATGAATGAACTGACCGACTGCGAAATCGAGACTCTCTGCGAAGACGGAGGGTTCGTCGTTTCGCGAGTCAAGCGGGCTGTGGGATTGTCTCCACGCCTCCTGGTTACGCCCGTATCGGAAGGCCCGCCGCCGGCTAGCCTGGCGAGGCTCGAACAGGCTTTTGCGCTGCGGGAGGAACTCGATGCAGCGTGGGCGACCCTCCCCGTGGAACTGGTGAAATACGAGGGGAAGCCGGCGCTTCTTTTGCACGACTCAGGCGGTGAAAGTTTGCACGGGCTGCTTGGTCGCCCGCTCGCCATGGGCCACGGTCTGCGGATCGCCATCGGGATCGCGAACGCGCTTACACACCTTCACGCGCGGGAACTCATTCACCGTGACCTCAAACCAGGGAATGTCTTGGTGAAGCCCGCGACCGGGGAAGCTTGGTTGACCGGATTCGGTCTGACTTCACGTCTGCCCCGGCACCGCTCCTCTCCTGATCCGCCGGAGGTTCTCGCCGGGACGCTGGCCTACATGGCTCCCGAGCAAACCGGGCGGATGAACCGCTCGGTCGATTCGCGCAGCGACCTTTATTCACTCGGCGTCACGCTCTACGAAATATTCGCCGGCGAATTACCGTTCACCGCCAGCGATCCGATGGAGTGGGTCCACTGTCACATCGCCCGGTTGCCCCCGGCACCGAATGCAAAGGTGCCGGAGATACCGGAGCCGATCTCGGCCATCATCATGAAGCTCATGGCGAAGGCACCGGAAGAACGCTACCATACTGCGGCAGGCGTCGAGGCCGACCTCCGGCGTTGTCTTGCCGCGTTGGAATCTCACGGCCGAATCGACCCTTTCCCGACTGGAGCGCATGATGTGCCGGATCGATTGCTGATCCCGGAAAAGCTCTACGGCCGGGAGAGAGAAATTGAAGCGCTGCTCGCAGCCTTCGATCGAGTGGTCAATAATGGCCGGGCCGAACTCGTGCTTGTGTCGGGTTATTCCGGAGTCGGAAAATCTTCGGTGGTAAACGAACTGCACAAGGCATTGGTTCCTCCGCGAGCACTTTTTGCGTCGGGCAAGTTTGACCAATACAAGCGGGACATCCCTTACGCGACCTTGGCTCAAGCTTTTGAGAAGCTCGTTAGTCAGATCCTTACGCAAAGCGAGCCGGAGGTGGGGCGTTGGCGGGATTCCTTGATGGATGCACTGGGCGCGAATGGGCAGCTCATCATTAACCTAATCCCGAAGCTGGAGATTATCATCGGCGCGCAGCCGTCGGTGGCCGACCTTCCGCCGCAGGACACGAAGAGCCGGTTTCAACGGGTTCTTCGACGATTCATCGGCGTCTTCGCGCGCTCGGAACATCCGCTGGCGCTCTTCCTCGACGACCTGCAGTGGCTCGACGCTGCGACGATCGAGTTGGTTGAGCATCTGCTCGCGGAGTCGGACGTGCGGCACCTTCTGATCGTGGGCGCCTACCGCGACAACGAGGTCGGCCCCGCGCATCCGCTCATGCAAATGTTGGCGGCGATGAAAGAGGCGAAGGCAAGCATCGCGCAGATTGTCTTGAAGCCGCTCGCACGCGAAGACCTTGAAAAACTGATCGCCGATTCGATCCACGCGGAGCGGGACGAGGCGCGGGAGTTGGTGGCTCTGGTCTTCGAGAAGACCGGGGGGAATCCATTCTTTGCGATCCAGTTCCTGATGGCGCTAGCCGAGGAGTCGCTGCTCCATTTTGACGCCAGCACGGCGGCATGGACTTGGGAAATTGAGCACATTCGCGCCAAGGGATTCACGGATAACGTGGCGGACCTCATGGCGGCGAAACTGGATCGGCTGCCAGAGGCGACGAAAAATGCACTTGGACGACTTGCCTGCCTGGGCAACGTTGCCAAGATCGGAACAATGACGCTCGTCCATGGAGTCGCCGTGGAGGAAGTCCACGCGGACTTGTGGGAAGCAGTGCGGGCGGGTTTCCTCTTCCGCAGCGAGAACGATTACACCTTTCTTCACGATCGTGTGCAGGAGGCAGCTTACGCGCTGATCCCTGATGATGAGCGAGCGACGGTGCATTTGCGGATTGGAAGGGTGCTTATGGCCAGTCTGCCACCGGCGGAGATTGAGGAGAGCATCTTTGATATTGTCAGCCAATTCGATCGCGGAATGGCGTTGATCGCTTCGCCCGCAGAGCGAGAGCAGGTGGCTGAACTCAATCTCAAAGCAGCCAAGCGTGCCAAGGCGGCTACGGCTTATGCGTCGGCGCTGACCTATCTTGCCGCAGGCCGAGCGATGCAGCGGGACGAATGCTGGGAGGACCAGTATCGACTGACTTTTGAACTCGAATTGTGCCAGGCGGAGTGCCAGTTCGTGACGGGTGCGAGCGCCGCCGCGGAACAACGACTTTTGGCGTTGTCCGAACGTGCGTCCACCATCGTCGACCGCGCCGCAGTGACTCGAATGCGCATGGCGCTCTACACGACTCTCGACCGCGGCGGTCGCGCCGTTGAAGTCAGCTTGGAATATCTACGCGAGGTTGGCGTAAACTTGTCCCATCAGCCGGACGAACAGGATATCCAGCGGGAATATGAACGGTTGTGGCAACTGCTCGGGAATCGTTCGATTGAAGAGCTAATCGACCTGCCCTTGATGGAGGATTTGAATTGGTGGGCGACGCTGGACGTGCTCGTCGAGTTGGTGCCGACCGCGATGGTCGTTGCTTACCATCGTCTCGTGGATCTCACGCTGCTGCGCATGGCGAATCTCGCCTTGCAACACGGGAACTGTGATGGCTCCGCCTACGCCTTTGCCTCGTTGAATGTCGTCCTCGGCTTCCGCTACGGTGACTACCAAGCCGGGCTGCGTTTCGGCGAACTCGGTTGTGCTCTCGTGGAAAGGCGCGGGCTGGATCGTTTCAAGATTCGCGCGTTCGCTAACTTCGGAATTTTTACCGTTCCATGGACGAAAAGCATGCCTATCGGCCGCGCGATGATCGTACGTGGGTTCGATGCTGCTCAGGCGACCGGCGATGTGACTTATGCGATCTACTGCTCCAATAGCTTGGTCGCGCATTCGCTGATCTCGGGAGAACCACTCGACAAAGTGTATCGGGAAGCGCAAAGGAGCCGGGCCTTCGCCGAAAAGGCCGGATTCGGACTCTTCGTCAATATGGCCATTGGCGAGATGAGGCTGATTCAGGATCTTCGCGGGTATCCGGATGATGAAGTATTCCTTGAAGATACCAATCGGACTGGCGGTTCTTTCGAGCAAGCCCTCGACGACGCTGGACAGCCGATGGGTTTCGTTTCGTTCATCTGCTGGGTCCGCAAGATGCAACGGTGCTTTTTCGCCGGAGATTATGCAGTTGGTTTGGAGGTGGCAGCCAAGGCCAGCCACCGTTTGGGTGCCGCACCATATGTCTTGCACGTAGGTGACTACCATTTTTATGCGGCTCTAACACGAGCTGCCGTGTTCGATTCCGCGTCCGAGGACGAGCGCCTACTGCATGCCGAAGCCCTATCGGTCCACTATCGGCAGATTGAAACATGGGCCAAGACTTGCTCTGAGAATTTCGGAAGCCGCGCCGCTTTGATCGGCGCCGAGATCGCGCGCATTCAAGGACGGGACTTGGACGCCCAGCGTCTTTACGAAGCGGCGATTATGTCGGCAAAAGCCAATGGATTCATTCAGAAAGAGGCGCTCGCCTCAGAAGTAGCCGCACGCTTCTATGAAATTCGGGGGCTGAGTTTCATTTCGGAAGCCTACCTGCGAAAGGCGCATTCCGCTTATCTTCAGTGGGGTGCGCATGGCAAAGCGCGGCGGATGGAGCAGCGCCATCCGGCGCTCCGTCCGAGCCCGCAGTCACTCCCAAGCAATGGAACTTCCGTGGGGCAGTTCGACTTTGCAACGATCGTCAAGGTTTCGCGCGTTCTATCGGGCGAGATTGTCTTGGAGCGATTGATTGAAAAGTTGCTGGGGATTGCGATCGAGCATGCGGGAGCGGTGCGAGGGCTGTTGCTGCTGCCTCATGGCGGTGAACTGCAGGTTGCAGCGGAAGCCACTACGCGTCACGATGAGGTTGCCGTTCTTCTCCGAGAGGCACCAGCAACATCCGAGGAACTTCCAGAATCAGTTCTCCGCTATGTTGCTCGTTCTCAAGAGCACGTCCTATTGGATGATGCTCTGACGCCTAACTCATATTCAGCGGATGAATATTTCCAACGAAAACGGTCCCGTTCCGTGCTTTGTCTACCCTTGGTGAGACAGTCCCGGATTGCGGGCATCCTGTATCTGGAGAACGATCTCGCTTCGCATGTCTTCACCCCACCACGAATAGACATGTTGCAGCTTCTGGCTGCACAGGCCGCGATCTCGTTGGAGAACTCGCGCCTTTATAGTGATCTCCAGCGGGCGGAAGAGAACGCCCGTATCAGTGCGAGGGAATTGCGGCTGGCGATTGATACCATCCCGGCGCTGGCTTGGAACTCTCGACCCGACGGCTCCAACGAATCCTTTAGCAAGCAGTGGCATGACTACACCGGAATTTCACCGGAAGATGCGCTCAGCGGAGGTTGGAAGGCAGCATATCACCCGGATGATGTGCAAAAAGTAGTCGGCAAATGGACGGAGATGCTGGCGGCGGGAATAGCGGGCGGAGTAGAGGCTCGTATTCGTCGTTTTGACGGCGAGTATCGCACCTTCCTCGTTCGGGGTGTGCCTTTGCGGGACGAATCGGGCGCGATCACGAAATGGTATGGGACCTGCACAGAAATTGAGGATCTGAAGCGTGCGGAAATGGAATTGCGGAGGAGTAAAGTCTATCTCGACAATGCCGAGAAACTAAACCGCACCGGCGCTGTCGGTCTGCGCGTTTCCGACGGGAAAATCCTGTGGTCGGAGGAAGCCGCGCGGATCTACGGCTACGATCCGGGCACCGAAGCTACAGCGGAAAGAATACTACAGCGTGTTCATCCAGATGACGTCGCTTTTTTGACCAACGTATTGAGCCGCGCGGCGCAAGGCGGGGCCTCGTTCGACTTTCAGCATCGGCTGCTCATGCCCGATGGCACGGTCAAATACCTCCGCAGTTTGGCTCATCCCGTGAAAGATGAAACGGGACTCGAAGAAATTCTAGGGGCAATCACGGACATCACTGA